>NZ_JBIAWE010000011.1:0-359651 GCF_042895235.1 Streptomyces sp. NPDC001410 | reverse complement strand
CCTCATAAGCCGACGACTCACCAGTGAATCCACTCCGAACTGGCGCGACACCTGAACCTCGAACCAAACAACCTCGCCGGGACAAAACACTCTTTGAGTAAACTCCTAGAGGTCCTAGGATTGTCCCTAGGTATCCAAGGAGGTGTCAGATGGCCCGTGCGGGACTCACCGTCGACCGACTGGTCGCGGCCGCCGCCGACCTCGCCGACGAGGCGGGCTTCGAGAACGTCAGCCTGTCCGCGCTGGCCCGGCACTTCGGGGTGAAGGACGCGAGTCTGTACTCGCACGTCCGCAACCTGAACGACCTGCGCACCCGGCTCGCGCTGCACGCGGGCGGCGAACTGATCGACCGGATCGCGGCGGCCGTGGCGGGCCGGGCCGGGAAGGACGCGCTGGCCGCGTTCGCGGGCGCGTACCGGGCGTACGCGCTCGACCACCCCGGCCGGTACGCGGCCACCCAGATCCGCATCGACCAGGCCCTGATCGCCGACTCCCCCGCCATGCGCCGCACGGCAGAGATCACCTACGGCATGCTGCGCGCCTACGGCCTCGACGAGCCGGACCTCACGGACGCCGTACGCCTGCTGCGCAGCACCTTCCACGGCTACTGCGCCCTGGAGTCGGCGGGCGGCTTCGGCGCGGCCCGGGACGTACAGACCTCCTGGGACAAGGCGGTCGACGCCCTGCACCTCGCCCTCACGCACTGGCCCCGGGAGAAGAGGAACGATGACTGAGCCTGAGCCCCTGTCCTACGACGTAACGGGCAGCGGTCCCGTCCTCCTGCTCGTGCCGGGCGGTGCCGGGCACCCCATGGGGTTCGGCCCGCTCACCGAGCGGCTGGCCCGCCGCTTCACCGTGGTGACGTACGACCCGCTGGGCCTCGCCCACGGCCGGCTCGGCCTGCCGGTCCCGGACCAGCACCCGGCGGACTGGAGCGAGGGGGCGCACCGGGTACTGGAGGCGGTGCTGCCCCCGGACGAGCAGGCGTACGTGTTCGGGACCAGCTCCGGCGGCATCGCCGTCCTCGACCTGCTCGCCCGGCACCCGCGACGCCTGGCGCACGTGGTGGCGCACGAGCCGCCGTGTGTGACGGTGCTGCCGGACGGCCGGGAGCGGCGGGAGGAGCTGATCGGGCAGCTGGACGGACCCGGACGGCCACCGGCCGAGGGCGCCGACGCAACTCCCATGGGCGTCTTCCTGGCCCACGTCCTACGCCCGTTCTCCGCCTACGTTCCCTCTCCCACCTCCCCGGAACGCCGCCTCACCCTCGGTGTCGGCACCGAATCACGCGGCCAACTATTGGGTGACACGGCCGAGTTGGTCGCGACCCGGCTCAGCATCCCCCTGATGGACTTCCCCGGCGGGCATCTCGGCACCCTGGATCACCCCGTGGAGTTCGCCGACGCCCTCGCCGACACGCTCCTCTCCAGCGCGCACACCTCGTCGTAGGAGGGTGTCGTACCGCCGGGCACCCGCCCCGCCGCGATGTTGGCCACAGCGTCCAGAGCGGCACCGAGCGCCCGCCGGTAGAGCAGCGAGCCGAGGCTGATGCGCCGGACGCCGAGGTCGGCAAGCTGGGGCACGGCGGGCCCGGCGGGCGAGTACAGGACGTTGAGCGGGGCGTCGACGCACCGGACGACGTCCGCGATCCGGCCGGGGTCGGTGAGCCCGGGCACGAACACCCCGTCGGCGCCCGCCTGTCGATAGGCGTCGAGACGGCGCAGGGTGTCCGTCTCGACGCCGTCGCCCAGCCAGTACGTGTCCGTACGGGCGTTGACGAACAGGCCGGGCACGGCGGCCTTCACTGCGGCGATCTTCGCGGCGTGCCGGGCGGTCGGCCCGAGCCCGTCCTCCAGGTTGATGCCGACGGCCCCGACGGCCCACAACTCATGTGCCAGCTCGGCGACTTCGCCGGGATCGTCGGAGAACCCGTCCTCGGCGTCGACGGAGAGCAGGTACGGCTCCGAGCCGAGGGTGAGGGCGAGGCGCAGGGTGTGTTCCCGGGTCGCCGCCTCGCCGTCGGGCAGTCCGACGGCCGCCGCCACGGCGAGACTGGTCGTGCCGATCGCGGAGAACCCGCGCGCCGCAAGCACGGCGGCCGAGGCGTGGTCCCAGGCGTTGGGCAGGAGCAGGGGCTCGCCGGGGCGGTGGTGGAGTGCGGCGAAGGATGTCACGGCAGGCACTGCGGTCTCTGCGGTCATACGCCCACGCTAGGGGCGGGACGTTTCGGCGCCAGCCGAACTGTGCCGTCGGCCGCCGTCCCGTGTACCACGCCTCGCTCTACCGGGCCCTACGCCCCGCGCTCGGCGGCACTGCGCTCCACGCAGAACTCGTTGCCCTCGGGGTCGGCGAGGAGCGCCCAGCCGGTGCCGTCGGGCTTGCGGTGGTCGTGGACCAGGGTGGCGCCGAGGGCGAGCAGCCGCTCGACCTCCTCGTCACGGGTGCGGTCCTGCGGCTGGAGGTCCAGGTGGACGCGGTTCTTGACGGTCTTGGGTTCCGGCACGGTCACGAAGAGCAGGCCGGCGGCCTCGATCAGAGCCTCCGGATCCCCCGGATTGTCGTCCTCGTGCAGGGGCTGGCCCAGGGCCTGGGACCAGAAGCTGCCGAGGGCGTAGGCGTCGGCGCAGTCGATCGTCACGTGCCGGATCTTGGAAGTCATGCCTCGGATTCTGCTGGGCACCCCCAGAAATGCAAACGAGTTAGGCAACCTTTCGCGGCCCGGCGGCCACCGAAGGGCATGACATCTGCACGACGCACGACACGTCACCGCCGCGTCCGAGTGGCGCGCAAGCCCGCCATCGGCGCCCTCGCGGCCGCCGGACTGCTCGCCGGCGCGTGGTACGCCACCCCCGACCTCACCGTCACCACCACGACGGTGAACCTGAGCGCCAAGTACCCGTACCTGTCCGCCGGTTACAACAACACCCGGGAGGCGGGGCGTCACCGACCACGACGACCCTGCGGATCGCCCGTATCACCCCCTGAGCTTGAGCGCACCTTTTCGGCACTCTCATTTGGGGAGATCCCGTGTAGCTGCGTTCCCGCAGCCCTTGGACCCCGGTTCCCTCAATGCCTGGCGGGTAGATGTACGGAGCGTGAATCGCTCCGCGGAGATTCTCAAGATCTGGCCGTCGAGTGTGCAATAGAGAACGAAGGAGCGGCCGCTCTTTCCTAGGAATGTCAGCCCTTGTGTTGGGATAGTGACGGGACTTGACGCAACAGACACGATTTCTGCGACTGGCTGCGCTCGAACATCGAAGAACAAGAGTCCCAGTCGCAGGCCTGTGACGGGTTGGCCTGCTGCGCCACGCTTGCCGGCCGCCTCCATGAAGTGCTCGCCGATAAGCCCGGCAGAGATCAAGATTGCGAAGATGGCAGCTAGCGCGGTAAAGTAAGCAGGGAGTGGCAGTTCATCGAACTTGCAGTCCCTCCCATGTTTTCCCTTAAGGATATTTTTCCAGATCCAAAGGACCACGGAAATACCGACAGCCAGTGCGACGGCAACGGTAATAATGAAACCCCATGAACGCGTCAAAGTGTCCGAATATGACAGCTCAACATCCCCCGAGGTGATGCCGAATTCCGTGTAGAACTCGTCATACATTGCTGCAAGGAGGCCAAAGAAACACAGGCCCGCAATTGCACCGACAGCAGACCAATGGCGCAGGGCCACCCATGCGCCCAGGGAGCTGTCCGACGAACGGCGTCCGTGTTTGGGCCCATCACCCTGTGCGGAATCACGTCTGTCTGTCATGTTTGCGGCGCTACCCGCAGTCGGCCTCGTCTTCCCGCTTGGGTCTGCCTGGTCACCCGCATGGCTGATCAGCCATGCCCTGGCTTGGTCCGCCCTGGCTCGGGGCGGCCGAGCCAGGAGATGAAGAGTCCGTCGGGATCCCATGTGGTGCGGAGGTCGTCGAGGCGTTGGAGGTTGTCGTCGGTCACGAAGCGGTAGGGGCGGTTGATCAGGTTCTCGTCGGCCAGTTGGATGCCGCTGGCGTACGGCTCCCAGGCGCGCATGTGCTCGGTCACCCAGTCCGTGTACTTCTGGTCGTCGGCCGGGTCGGACCAGGCCGCGTACAGCCCGTAGTAGAGCTCGTCCTCCACCGAGAAGGCCATCGGCGGGCGTTCGGGCTGTCCCTCGTATCCTGCCCAGTTGTAGAGCACCATGTGTGAGGGGGCGGGAGGCCAGGTCTTCAGCATGGCCTCGAGGTTGGGCCAGAGGTCGTCGAAGGAGGCGTGGGTCCACATGTTGTCGGCGAGATAGTGCTTGGTCTCGTCGTAGTGCGGATCGGTGCCGAGCCGGCTCAGGGTACTGGTGTCCGTCACCTCGTAGAGCCGTGTGGTGAGCACCTGAGCGCGCGCCGGGCAGGACTCGAAGACCGACAGCTGCTCCCTGGCCTCCTCCTCGGTGTCGGTGAAGGCGGTGGCGTTGAGGGAGATGAGCGGCTCGTCGTTGGTCATCGGGTCGCGGTTGCACATGAGATTGATCTCTGCGGGCGTCTGACGGCCGATCTCGTGCACGAAGCCGTAGACGTCCCTCGCGGCCGAGGCGGGCCAGAAGTAGCCACTGTTCATCGTGGTGCGCTTGCGCGGGTAGAGCTTGACGTGGAACCGGGTGACGACGGCGAAGAAGCCGGGGCCGGCGCCTCGGGCGGCCCAGAGCAGGTCGGCGTTCCGGGTCTCGTCGGCGTGGATCCGCTCGCCGTCGGCGGTGACTGCGTCGATGCCGGTGACTGACATGCAGGCCGGTCCGTAGTCCCGTCCGGCCCAGGCGAATCCGCCCTGCAGCAGGTAGCCGCCGATGGAGACGCCCGTGCAGTGCCCCGTGGGGAAGAACAGGTTCTTCTCCGCCAGCATGGAGTTGAGCTCCGACCCTTTGATTCCGGGCTGGGCGGTGCCGGTCATCGCCTCCTTGTCGACGGTCACACGGCGCAGATTGGAGAGGTCGATCAGTACCGTGCCGTCGCGCAGATGCGACCCGGACCAGCTGTGGCCTCCGGAACGCACCGCGATCTGCAGGCCCTCTTCCCTGGCCAGCTTCACCGCTCCGACGACATCGTCCTCGTTGTTCGCCAGCACGATCACCTCGGGGTAGCGGTCCGGAACCCCCGAGTGCCAGCAGGCCTGACGGCGCAGGCTCTCGTAGCGGTAGTCACCGCGCCGCAGCACCCTGCCCTCGATGTGGTTTGCCATGTCCGTTCCCTTCCGAGTTTCATGCACATCACGTGCCGCCCGAACCCCAGGGCACATGGCATCCGGCCTGTTCACGCCTGTTCACGGCGTCTGAACTCGTCGAAGATGTCCGGGAGAAAGCCGGCGAGATGGTTCATCTCCTGCGAGCAGTGCACGACCATGGCGCGGGCCTGGCCGTCTCCGAGATGTCTCACACCTTCCGCGACCTTTTCGAGTTCACCGGTCAGGGAGGCTCCTCCGCAGGGGGCGACGTGTTTCCCGCCCATCCAGAAACGCGAACGCATCTCGGCGCCACTGTTCACCCGACGCACATAATGGACCAGATGACCCCAATCAAGCGGCACGTCGGAGAATCCCACTCTGCCGCAGATCACGGTCGCCTTGTCCGGATCGAGCATGTCGTCGCTGAATCCCAGACTGCTGGGAAGGACAAAACGAATAGCGAGCCGGCCGAGCACATTGCCGACGTACTCATCCACGAACGAGGTGCCGCCGACATACCTTTCACGGTAGGGAGCGCTCTGGTCCGCCGTGCCGCCGGACCATTCCGCGTACAGGTGGGCACGCGGATACCACAGCTTGTACCGCTCGGTCTCTGTGGCGTGCCACCAGAACCACCAGTCCACCATGTCCGGGGACACCCTCGGCAGATGAGTCAGTGTCGCGATGTGCATGGAGCCGTCGTCGAAGAGGCTGTATCCGTTCTCGAGCTCCTGGTATCCGGCATCGCTCAGTGTTCCCGCGTTGTCCAGGTCCAGACACAACGGGGGCGCCTGCGGGCCGAGATCGATCGCCTCCTTGATGTGCTCCGGCAGCGGAGCCATCACCGGGTTCCAGTACTTCGCATACCACTTGCTGTCGAGTTCGCCGGGCCGCATTCCCAGATGGGTCCGGCGGCCGGGATCGGGCCGTGTTTCCGTCATCGGTCGGCCTTCAGCAGGTCGGGGTCACGGCGTCGGAGGACTTGAGAGAGCACCCGCCACGCTCTGGTCTGCGTCGAACCGTTCCAGGAGGCGTAGACGACGCTGTTCCCGTTGTCGGTCTTCGCCGCTGCGCTGGGCGGATAGAACCAGACGGGATCGCCGGAGTTGTCGGAGATCAGTGCCCCCGTCTGACCTACCACCGCGGTGCCGATGGCATAGGGGCCGACGAAGATCTCGCCGGGGCCGTCCCAGGCTCGTGCGCGGTCACCGTGACCCGCTGGGGTGAAGGTCCGGCTCGGAGACGAAGCTCCATACGTCGCTGCCCGACATGATCGGTGGCGGGGTGGTCGCGCTGCCGGTCGGGGGAGCGGGCTCCGTCGCGCGCAGCTGCGGCGGGTCCGGCCGCGGACTCGCCGCGGCAGGAGGCGGGCAGCTCGCGAAGGCGAACCCCACGGCGATCACGCAGGCCCCTGCTGTACGGCTCACTCCTCCTCTCGCGCTGCCAGCCCCCCGTTGACGCTCCGCCATCTCCTGTCTCCTTACGACCCTTGCGCCTCCGCCCGAAACTCATGAGCTGTTGCCCTCTGGCGACGCTAGGCATAACCGCCGGCTTGCGCCTGCTGAAAGCCGGTGCGGTGGGCCATTCGGACGCGGCGGGCGCGTGCGCACTGCCCCACGTGGGCGTGGCCGGGGGCCACCAACCCGTCGCTGCCGGTCGCGCAGATGACGGCGCTCCTGGACCGCGCGGGCGTCTCGGGCTGGGCGCGTCGGGTGTCGCCGAAGCCGTCGAAACCTCAGGTCAGACCATACGTACGCGCCAGGGTAGGACTCCAGACCGCTGACAGCGCCAGACCACGCCTGCCCCTGGTCGCCGGCCTTCTTGACCCACGGGTCGATGCTGGGTCGTCCGCGTCAAAGGCGTGGCGCAGGGGGGTGTAGTCGTCGGAGAGGTCCCGGTCGAGCTGCTGATGGAGCTGATCGGCTGGCAGCCCGACGGCGTTCTGCGCCCGGCCGAACAGGTTAGGTCCGTCCTTGCGCAGGCATCAGCGGCCACACACTGATCCCCGCGCAGCTGTTCAGCCGCTTTGGTGTCATAGCCGTCGTAGGAATCCCCGACCAGGCTTGCACCATCCCGGCGCGAAAGGCCGGCGAGGTCGGGTCGGACGGTGAGGCCGGCGACGACCGCGACGGCGGTCAGCAGAAGGACGACCCGGGCAACCAGCCCCGACCGTCAATGCCTTGGTATGAGGGATCTTCGTGATCTGTAACGCAACAGAGCATCACCTTCTCCTTCAGA
This sequence comes from Streptomyces sp. NPDC001410, assembly GCF_042895235.1. NCBI lineage: Bacteria > Bacillati > Actinomycetota > Actinomycetes > Kitasatosporales > Streptomycetaceae > Streptomyces > Streptomyces sp. NPDC001410. The sequence goes on along the minus strand of NZ_JBIAWE010000011.1, from coordinate 352,238 downwards.
AGGTACGCGCCGGACGGTCGGCCGAACAGCCGGGGAGCAGTGCATCGCCGCACAGAGGCGACCGCCTGCGCCGCGGGGAGGGCGAGCAGCAGCTCGGCCTCCCCGTCGTAGTCCTGCGCCACGAAGATCAGCAGGGCCTCACCACCCACGACGCCCCCGCGGATCCCCCGCCCGAAGCCCTGAACCGGAAGTTCCTGACCTCGCCCGAGACCGCCCAGCGCACGCTCAGTTCGTAGTCCCCCCGCACCTTCACAGTCGCCAGGTCCCGGAGGGGCAGGGGGTCGGGGTGCCTGGTGAGCCGGGCGAGGGCGACGAACAGGGTGGGGGTGTCGCCGGTCGTGCCGGAGAGGGGGAAGCCGTCCGACAGGCTGTGGATGGGGACGAGTTCGGCCTGCTCGTCCTTCCAGGGCACCCATCCGGTGACGTGCACCTCGGTGCCGGGTTCCGCTCCCGCCACCAGATGGGCCCGCACCTCCACCGCGCCGTCGGCGACGACGAGGCTGGTCACCTCCGCCCCGGAGCCCACCGTGTACCGGGAGGCCGCCCAGTTCTCCCCCACACCGAGGGGCACGATTCCCGTGCGGACCGGGTCGCCGCCGACCATGACGGTGTTGTCCGGCAGGGACCCGAGGGGCCGCGTGACCGTGGAGTACGCGAACCGCGTGTAGTACGGGTCGTAGCGGATGTCCTCGCTGCCGTGGTTGTGGAGGCGGACCACACCGTCCGAACGGGTGGACTGCAGAAGCCAGTTGGGACCCGCGATCGGTGTCACCGCGTCTGCCCGCTCCGTCGGGCCCGGCTCCTCGACCACCGTCCAGACTTCGTGGTCGGGAGGCAGCAGGAGGCCGAGGAATCCCTTGCTGGCCCAGTACGGGGACGCAGGTCCCGAGTAGGTCTGCAGGATGGCCTCGTCGGGGCCGTGCCAGCCGAGTGTCAGCAGGCCGTCGGCGTCGACGGCGCCGCGGTCCAGGAAGTACTTCAGTGCTCCGGAGGCCAGCCGTCGTGTCTCGCCCGCCGCAAGGGGCGTACGGCCCGTGAGCGCGCCCAGCCACAGCGGGGCCGCGGTCGCGAAGCGGTACGTCAGCGAGCGGCCCTGGTGCATGGGTGCGCCGTCGCCGCCGAACAGGCGGGCATAGTCGGCAAGATGGCGTTCGAGGCGGCCGCCGTACAGCTCCAGCAGGTCGGGGTCGTCGGCCAGCCAGGCGTGCAGCACCGGATACAGGTGCATGGCCCAGCCGTTGTAGTAGTCGTACTTGCGGCCGTCGCCGTCGGTGTACCAGCCGTCGCCGACGTACCAGTCCTCGATGCGCTCCAGGCCGCGGTCGATCGCCTTGCGGGCGGCCTCGGGTGCGTGGCCGATCTCCGCGAGGAAGCCGCCCACGGTGACCGGGAACAACTCCCAGTTGCAGGGCCAGGGTTCGGCGGTGAGCGCGTCCGTGAGCCAGGTCGCCGTCCGCTCCCGCACGGACTGGTCCAGGCGGTCCCACAGCAGGAGGCGGGTCAGCCGCAGGGCGAGGGCGATCGAGGCGGCCTCGACCAACGGCTGGCTGCGGTCGGCGACCTGCGGCCAGACGCCGCCGGGGCCGGCCGCCAGGCCCTCGGCGTAGCGGCCGAGCGCGGTCTCGTCCCGGCGGAAGGCCGCCAGCAGGAGGGTCCGGGCGTATCCCTCCAGGCCGTCGGAGAGGTGGCCCGCGTGGCTCACATGGTCGCCGGGGAGGTGGTAGAGGGCGCGGTCGGCGGTGGCGTAGGGCTCGACGGCGGCGAGCAGGGAGTCGGCGGCTGCCTCCCAGTGGGCGCGGGTGTAGCCGGTGTACGGGCTCGCGGAGCGGTCGGCGGCGGGCAGTTCGATCACGGGGGCATTCCTTCCTGGCGGGCCTGGAGACCCGGGATCCTGGTGGGCTTGGAGACCGGGGAACCTGGCGGGCCTGGCGCGCCCGCGATCTGGCGGGCCTGGCGCGCCCGGGATCCGGCGGGCCTGGCGCGCCCGGGATCCGGCGGGCCTGGGACGCCCCGGTTCCGGTCGGGGCGCCCCAGGAGTTCATCCCACCCGCACCCTGCCTTCAGGCACCAGACGCCGGGCGAGGAGTTCGTCGCGGACCAGCCCGGCGTAGACGGTGGCGCCGTGCACGGAGGTGTGCGTGTTGTCCCGCTTCTCGTTGTAGAGGTAGAGGGCCTTGGAGCCCTCGACACCGAGGGACTCGACCAGCGCCTTGGTCTTCGCCGTGAGGTCGATCAGCGGGACGCTCTCGGCGGCGGCGACGGAGCGGATGACGGCCGGGTGGTCGACACCGAGACCGTTGACCAGCAGTGCGGTGTTGTTGTTCAGGGTGCCGTCGGCGTTGAACCAGCGGCGCACGATCGGGGTCACGAGCACCGGTTCGCCGCCCCGGTCCCGGATGCCGGCCACCAGGGTCCGGAGGTTCGCCCGGTAGGTCGCCTCGTCGGTGGTCTTGTCGTTGTGGGCGAGCTGCACGAGGACGAGGTCGTCGGGGCGGATCAGCGGCTGGACGGTGGCCCACAGCTGCGGGTTCTGCAGGTAGGTGACCGTACTCTCCCCGGAGTCCGCGTAGTTGGCGACGGAGACGCCCTTGCGGAGGTACTGCGGGAGCTGCTGGCCCCAGCCGGAGTACGGGTCGCCGGGCTGGTCGCAGACCGTGGAGTCGCCGATCAGGATGATCTGCCGGGCGTGCCGGGCCGGGGTGACCCGGATGCCGACGAGGGCGGGGGCGGAGCCGCCGAGGGTGAGGTCGAGGCCGGGGGTGCCGTCGGGGCCGGTGGGTTCACCCTCGGGGGTGCGGACGTTCACGGTGAAGCTGCGGACGACCCGCTCGCCGGCCGCGACGGCGGTCTCCGGGAGCAGGGAGCGGCGGGTCTCACCGGCGACACTCGTGCTCGACGCCGCCTCACCGCCGAGGGTCACCCGGACGTCGTACGTGCCCGGCGGGACGTCGAAGTGACAGGCGGTCGCGGTGCAGTGGTCGATGCCGAGCGGCTGGTCGCCGCGGGCGTGTGCGGGTGTCGCGGTCAGCATGGCGCCCAGGGCGGTCGCCACCAACGCGGCGGCTTTGACACGTCTCATCGCGGCTCCCCCATCGGTCGAACCTCGGCCGACCCGAGACCGTACCCCTTTCGGCAAGCGCTTTCTAGGCTTTGGAAGGTTTTCCCGCGATTGCCAACTCAATGCATGCGAAAGCCCTTTCGCGAAATCAATTCGACTGCCACCCTGCCAACACCGCACCCCCATGGCTTCCGAAGGAGGCACCCCCCATGTCCGGATCCGGCAGCAGCATGGTCCGACGCCGTACCTTCGTCCTCGGCTCTGCGGCCGGGGCCGCCTCGGCCGCGCTGGCCGACCCACTCGCCGGCTCCGCGGCAGCGGCCGGCTTCGGCTGGTCGGACGACGGTTCGAACTACGTCGTCGACACCGGCGCGAGCCTCGTCTTCAAGGTCAGCAAGACCAACGGCGACCTGACCTCGCTGGTCTACAAGGGCACCGAGTACCAGGGCTACGGCGGCAAGAACTCACACGTCGAATCCGGCCTCGGCACCTCGACGGTGACGATCGGTCAGTTCGGTTCGACGATCCTGATCTCGGTCACGTACGGCACTCTCAAGCACTACTACGCGGCCCGCAGTGGCGAGAACAACGTCTACCTGTGGACCAACAAGGCGGACACCTCGGTGAGCGCCACCCGCTACATCGTGCGCGTCAAGGCGGGACTGTTCCTGAACGACGAGCCGGACTCCTACACGTACACGACCAGCACCATCGAAGCCTCGGACGTGTTCGCGAAGCCCGACGGGCAGACGCGGTCCAAGCACTACTCGAAGCTCCGGGTCATCGACTACGACTACATCGGCTGGACGAGCGGCAGCGTCGGCCTGTGGATCGTCCGCAGCAACCACGAGAAGGCCTCCGGCGGCCCGTTCTACCGCTCGCTGCTGCGCCACCAGAGCGCGGACGGCGGCGGCCTGTACGAGATCCTGTACTACGGCGAGAACCAGACGGAGGACCAGCGCTTCGGACTCCAGGGCCCGTACGTCATCGCCTTCACGGACGGCGGTGCGCCCTCCTCGTCGCTGTACCACGCGAACCTCACCACCTCGTGGGCGGACTCTCTCGGCATCTCCGGATACGTCGGCGCGAGCGGGCGGGGCCGGGTGGCGGGTGTCGGGATATCCGGTCGGAACACGGCGTACGCGTACACGGTCGGGCTGGCCAACTCGGCTGCGCAGTACTGGGGTTCGGCGCGTTCCTCGGACGGCTACTTCTCCATCGCGGGGGTGCTGCCCGGGACGTACACCCTCACCGTCCACAAGGGCGAACTCGCCGTCTACTCCACCTTGGTGACGGTCACCGCCGGCGGGACGACCACCCTCAACACCATCACCGTCCCGTCCTCCAACGACCCCTCCAACGCGACCGCGATCTGGCGCATCGGCGACTGGAACGGCAGCCCGAGCGGCTTCAAGAACGCCGACCTGATGACGTACGCGCACCCGTCGGACGCACGGGCCGCATCCTGGACCGGCAACGTGGTGATCGGCAGCGGCAGCGAGACGTCCGCCTTCCCCTGCTACCTCTGGAAGGACGTCAACAGCGGCCTGCTGGTCTACTTCAAGCTGACCGCGGCCCAGGCCGCCGCCGCGCACACCCTGCGGATCGGCGTGACGACGGCCTACGCCAACGGCCGCCCGCAGATCACCGTCAACGACACCTGGACCTCGGCGATCCCCTCCCCGCCCACCCAGCCGAGCACCCGGTCCCTGACCGTGGGCTCCTACCGGGGCAACAACCACACGTTCACCTACAGCGTGCCGGCGAGCGCCTGGGTCACGGACACCGGCCAGTACAACGTGCTGAAGATCAACGTGGTGAGCGGCTCGGGGACGGCGAGCTATCTCAGCGCGGGCACGGCGATCGACGCGATCGATCTGCTGGCCTGATCCCGGCACCCCTGTGTCACCGGTGGCCGCACAGGGCTTCCAGCCGCTTGGCCGCCCCGCGGAAAAGCCTGTCGATGTGGTGCCGACTCGCCTTCAGCAGCAGGTGGACGGGAGGGGTGGGATCGATGGCGAGGGTCCAGGTGACGGTCGTACTCGTGTCTGCCGAGGGCGTCAACGTCCACTCTTCCACCAGAGCCGAGACGCCGGGTGCGTTGGATTCCTGGGCGCAGTAGGCGAAGCGCCTGCCAGGGTCCCACGCGATGATCCGTTCGCGGGCCCGGATCACCCGGTAGAGGCGGAAGTAGCGCAGGGAGTCCACGCCGTAGGGGGGTGAGCCCTCGTAGTGGAGTTCGTTCGCCGGGGCGAACCAGCGCGGCCAGTTCTCCGGATGTTCGGCAAGCTGCTCGAAGATCGCGTCGGCAGAAGCGCGTAGCTCCTCGGTGCAGGTCTGGCGGAAGGGGGCGCGTTCGGTGAATCCGAGGTCTTCGGCACGCAGCTGGTGGGTCATGGTGTCTCGGCCCCTTCCCGTGTCGGCTCGACGCAGGCGCGCGGGATCGTTCAGGGCACCGCTGTCGTCCTCATCGTCGCCTGGTACAGGAGGGCTTTCAGCACGTGTACGGCCGATGGGATGACCTGGGGTGCGGCCAGGTCTATGTGTCATGCCTGACCGGGGACGTTTTCCCTGGTAGGCGCCGTCGTCGTGCGGCGCCGAGAGACACGAGGGAGACACCGCGGATGGCGATTCCGTTCAAGGGCGTGATCCAGGAGGACATCCGGCAATCGGTGCCGGACTGGGAACCGTACAAACAGCCGCAGCCCCCGGACGGTGCGCCGAACGTGCTGTACCTGGTGTGGGACGACATCGGCTTCGGCACCTTCGACATCTTCGGCGGGCTGGTGGAGGCGCCGGCGATGCGGCGGCTCGCCGAGATGGGGGTGAAGTTCACCAACTTCCACACCACCGCCCTGTGTTCCCCGACCCGTTCGTGTCTGCTGACGGGGCGGAACGCGACCAGCAACGGCATGGCCTGCGTCGCGGAGATGACCAGCGGCTTCCCCGGCTCCAACGGCCGGATCCCGTTCGAGAACGCGAGCCTGGCCGAGGTGCTGGTGGAACGGGGCTGGAACACCTACGCCCTGGGCAAGTGGCACCTGGTCCCCTCGGACGAGGCCAACATGGCGTCGTCGAAGCGGCACTGGCCGCTGGGCCGCGGATTCGAGCGCTTCTACGGCTTCCTCGGCGGCGAGGCCGACCAGTGGTACCCCGACCTCGTCTACGACAACCACCCCATCGAGCCGCCGGCCACCCCGGAGCAGGGCTACCACCTGTCGAAGGACCTCGTGGACCGGACCATCGAGTTCATCCGGGACGCCAAGGTGATCGCCCCGGAGAAGCCCTGGTTCACGTACTTCTGCCCGGGCGCGGGCCATGCTCCGCACCACATCTTCAAGGAGTGGGCCGACAAGTACGCCGGGAAGTTCGACGACGGCTACGAGGCCTACCGCCGCATGACGCTCCAGCGGCAGATCGAGCTGGGGATCCTGCCCGAGGGCACGGAGCTGACCCCGATCAACCCGCACGGGGAACCGGAGGCCACCGGGCCCTCCGGGCAGCCCTGGCCGGCCACGGACTTCGTCCGCCCGTGGGACTCGCTGAGCGACGACGAGAAGCGTCTGTTCGCGCGGATGGGCGAGGTCTTCGCCGGATTCGTCTCCTACACCGATGCGCAGATCGGGCGCCTGCTGGACTACCTGGAGGAGTCCGGGCAGCTGGAGAACACGATCATCGTCGCGGTCTCGGACAACGGTGCCAGCGCCGAGGGCGGTCCGAACGGCTCGATGAACGAGATGAACTTCTTCAACGGCGTGCCCGACGACATGGCGGAGAACCTGCGCCACCTCGACGAGATGGGCAGCCCGAAGACGTACAACCACTACGCGAGCGGGTGGGCGTGGGCGTTCAACGCCCCGTTCAAGTACTGGAAGCGGTGGGTGTCGTACGAGGGCGGCATCGCCGACCCGATGATCGTCGCCTGGCCCAAGGGCATCAAGCAGAAGGGCGAGACCCGGCACCAGTACGTCCATGCCATCGACATCGTGCCGACCATCTACGACATGCTCGGCATCACGCCCCCGAGCGTGGTCAAGGGCTTCGAGCAGAGCCCCATCGAGGGGGCCAGCTTCCGCAAGGTGATCGAGGACGCACAGGCGCCCGCGCCGCGGCAGACGCAGTTCTACACCATGCTCGGCACGCGCGGGATCTGGCACGACGGCTGGCACGCCGCGACCGCGCACCCGCCGGCACCGTCCAACTGGAGCCACTTCGAGCAGGATGTCTGGGAGCTGTACGACCTGCGCGAGGACCGCTCGGAGAACCGGGATCTGGCTGCCCAGAACCCCGAGAAGCTCGAAGAGCTCAAGCGTCTGTGGTCGGCGGAGGCCGAGAAGTACCACGGGCTGCCGCTGGACGACCGCAGCCCCGTGGAGATCCTGAACACGCCCCGGCCACAGCTTTCCAAGCCTCGTGACCGGTACGTCTACTACCCGGGCTGTGCCGACGTCCCCGAGGTGGTGGCGGTCAACATCCGCGGACGCTCCTACGCCGTCGTCGCCGACGTACGGCTGGACACGCCCGAAGCCCGCGGAGTGCTCTTCTCCCACGGCGGACGCTTCGGCGGCCACAGCCTGTACCTCATGGACGGGCATGTCCACTACGTCTACAACTGGCTCGGCCGCATGGAGCAGAAGGTCAGCTCGCCGGGGCCGGTCAGCACTGGGGACCACACGTTCTCGGTGGTGTTCCGGGCCGGCGAACGTGACCAGCAGGGCAGCACGCACGGGACGCTCACCCTCTACATGGACGACCGCCAGGTCGCCCAGTCCGACATCAAGACCCAGCCCGGGAACTTCTCCCTGGTCGGAGAGGGCCTGGCGGTCGGCCGCGACACCAGCCAGCCGGTCTCCGGCGACTACGGCCCGCCGTTCGAGTTCCTCGGTGGCACGATCCGTCAGGTGGTGGTCGACGTCAGCGGAGAGCCCTTCGCGGACGTGGAGAAGGAACTCATCGGCATGTTCCACCGCGACTGACGGCAGCCTCGGGCGTCGGGTCCCTCAGCGAGTGCCGAGGGGCCCGGCGTCCGCGACACAGCGGAAACCCTGGTGCCCGGTACTGCTGTCGGGGGTGCTGGAGCTGCGGGCGGCCACCCGGTAGCGACGGCAGTAGGAAGCGTGGCAGAGATACGAGCCGCCGCGGATCACCCGGGCCGTGCCGAACGCCGGACCGGCAGGGTTCTCGCGAGGGCTGCGCGCGTAGTAGTCCGGCGCGTACCAGTCGGCGCACCACTCCCACACGTTGCCGCACGCGTTGTACAGGCCGTGGCCGCCGGGTGGGTAGGCGGTCACCGGGGCGGTGCCGTACCAGCCGTCGGGGCGGGTGTGGTGGTCGGGGAAGCGGCCCTGCCACACGTTCATCCGGCGCTCCCCGCCAGGCTCCAGCTCGTTCCCCCAGGGGAACACGGCCTGCTCAAGGCCGCCGCGGGCGGCGTACTCCCACTCCCCCTCGGTCGGCAGACGCCTTCCCGCCCAGGCGGCGTACGCGGAGGCGTCGTTCCACGACACGTGCACCACGGGGTGATCAGCGCGGTCGGCGAGGTCGGAGCCCGGCCCCTCGGGGTGCCGCCAGCAGGCACCGTGCACCTGACGCCACCAGGGGGCCGCGGCGACGGCCCGGGTGTCGGGGAAGCCGGGCGGCAGCAGCCCGGCGAAGACGAAGGACCAGCCGTACCGCTCGGCCTCCGTGACGTATCCGGTAGCGGCCGTGAAGGCGCCGAAGTCGGCATTGGAGACGGCACATCGGTCGATCCAGTACGGGCCCAGGGACACCTCGTGCACCGGGCCCTCGCCGTCCCCGGGGACCGTCCAGGGGTCCTGAGAGCCCATCAGGAAGGTCACCGACTCCAGACGCACCATGCCCGCTCGGTCAAGGTCGGCTCCGGGACCGGACGCTGATTCAACCGGCGCTACGGCAGGCCCCTGCCGCGACGGGCCACAGCAGACAGAACGCACCTCACTGTCGGACGGCATCCGGCCTCCAAAGGGAATCGACCGCTCCGATTCTGGGGCAGCGGCGCAGGGGTGCACGTGACGACACGGCGGCCGTCAGCGCGTCCGCAGTACGGCGTAGGCCTCTCGTACGGTGGGAAACGCGCGCATCTGACGAGTGGCGCCGTTTTCGTACGGGTTGGCTCGCAGGGTGGCCAGAACCGTGTTCCGAGCGCGCGCGAGGACCAGTTCGCAGTGGTGCTCCCGCAGGTCGGCGGTGAGCCGGGCCAGGACCTCCGCCCCGGTGGCGTCCACGTGGAACACCGCTTCGGCGTCCAGCACCACATACCGCGGATAGGGCGACCGGGCCGCCGCCAGGGTCAGGATCCGCCGGTGGACACGGTTGGCATTGGCGAAGAACAGCGGAGCATCCACCCGGTAGATCAGCACTCGGGTGTCGGCGGACTCGTCCGGAGCGGCTTCACGTGGCTCCCCGTCTTCGGTGACGGTGAGCACCATGTCGTGGGGCCAGGCGACGCGGCGGAGCAGTTGCAGCAGCGCGAGGATGACGGCCACCAGCAGCCCGTGCAGCACACCGAGGCCAAGGACGGCGACCATGGCAGCCAGAGCGAGCAGGGCTTCCGCACGCCAGCCCCGCCACAGTTCCTTGAACCCGGCGACGTCGATGAGACGCGACGCCGACACGATGACGACCGCGGCCAGCGTCGTCTTCGGTAGCAGCGCGATGACCGGTCCCGTGGTCAGCAGGGCGACGACCACGAAGCCGGCGCAGGCCAGCTGGTACAGCTGGGAGTGCGCCCCGGCGCTCCGGGCGGTGAGGGTGCGCTGGGTGCTGGCCATCGGCGCGAAGCCACCGATGAAGCCGGAGGCCGCGCTGGCGGTTCCGATGGCGACCGACTCTCTGACCAGGGAAACCTGTCCGTCCGAGGGCCCTGTCCTGCGCAGTACGGCCACGCCTTCGATGGACGCGACCATGGCAATGCCGGCCGCGGTGGGAAGCAGCTCCCAGACATCCCGGGTGCTCACGTCCGGCCAGGCCGGGACGGGCAGGCCACCCGAGACCCCACCGGTCAGCGCCACGCCGTGACCGGCCAGGTCCGCCACGGCCGACACGACGATGGCGGCCGCGCACACCACCGGCGTCGGGGCGGCACGCAGCACGGGCGCGGTGCGCAGTGCCTTCTTCAGGACGATGAGCGCGACCAGTGAAGCCACCCCCACCACGGCGGTCACCACGTGCACCGTGTCCAGATGCGTGAGCACCTGCCACAGCTTCACCATGGGCCGGTTGCTGGAGACGTGGACGCCGAGCAGCGTGGGCACCTGACCGGCCATGATCTGTACGGCCGTACCCGCCAGGTACCCGAGCACCACCGGTCCCGACATGAAGGTGGTGAGCCCCCGCAGCCGCCCCGGGAGCAGCAGGAGAACACCGGTGAGCAACGCCAGACATGCGGTCAACGCCACCACCCGGTGCGCGTCACCGCCGGCCCGGCCGCTCACCGCCGCGTAGGTCATGATCGCCGTGGTCGAGGACGGACCGACGGCCACCAGGCGGGTGGAGGTCACCAGGGCGAACACCACCGTCGCCGCCACGGTGGTGTACAGGCCGACGACCGGATGCAGCCCCGCCACCTGCCCGTACCCCAAGGCCTGCGGCACCAGGGTCACCGCGACAGCGAACCCGGCGATGACATCCCCACGCACGCCGCGCCATGAGTAGCTCCGCAGTTGCCCCAGCAGCGGAACCACGTCCGTCACAGATACCCGACGTGCCGTCACCGGGGCATTCTCGGCAGCACGGGTGCATACCCGACGGTGCGACACTGCGTGTCAGGGCAAGGTTCGCCACTGCGGCGGAGCCCCGCGCCTCTCGTGGGCCACGTGACCCCCTACCCGACGGCTCGGTCTCAGCGGCGGTGGAAAGGTTGCCCATGGGCACAGTGGGCAGGTGAATTGTTGCCGCTCACGTCGAAGTCGGCGCAGGTGAGAAACAGGTAGTTGAACTTGCCGAGGAGGAAAGCCAAGACTCCGACGATGATGGTGGCGGCAACGGCTCCCAGACGCTGGAACACCGGGAGTGCGGCGTAGTCGGGCACGAGGATCCTTGAGAGCAGCCACGTCAGCATCGGGGCACCCACCAGCGTGAGCAGTGCCTCGGCGTAGTGGAGGTAAGGAAAACCGTGGCTCTTGGGTGTCGCGGCGGCCAGGACGATCCAGATGGAGGGCAGCAACAGGGCCACCCAACCACCCCAGGGCACAGAGCCCCTGCGGCGCAGAATCGCCCCCGAGAGCAGCACCGCCGTGGCCACCGCCCAAAGGGTCAGCACGTTGTCGAAGAAGACAGCGTTGTACGCGCCCAACGTGAAAGCGGGCCACCAGACGACGAGCGTTCCGCCCACGGCCGCGGCCGCGATGGCCCGGAGTGTGGGGTCGATCTCCCGCATACTTCGTTGCCGCCCCGAGTCCGGGGCAGGGGGTGGTTGCTCAGCCATACGGTGTGCGTCCCCGATGACGAGAGCGCACACCACACTTTCACCGGTTCGGATCAGTAGCCACCATGTGCGCCGGCTCCGCCGGTCGTACCGATGCCGTGAGGTCGCGACGGTCGACTAACCTCGGGTCCACTGCTGGTTCGTACCCCCGTTGCAGGTATACGTGATGATCGCCGTGGAGTTGGCGGTGGACGCCCCGGTCACGTCCAGGCACTCGCCGCTCGCGCGGGCCTTGATGTTCACGTAGGAGCCGGAGGTCACGACCGACCACTGCTGGGTGGTGGCGCCGGTGCAGTTCTCCTGGGTGACGGTGGAGGTGTTCTCCTGTAGGCACAGGGAGCTGCCGCGGCCCAGCAGTGCGTAGTAGCCGTTGCCCAGGTTCTTGAACCACCACTTCTGGTTGGCGCCGCCGTTGCAGGTGTACTGGGTGATGGCGATCCCCTGCCAGAGGGACTGGCTCGGCACGTCGGCGCACTTGGAACTGTGCCGTGCGACCAGGGTGTTGTAGGTGGCGCTCGTGCCGGTGACCGTGCCGGTGGTGGTGTCGAGCGTGACCTCCGGGGACCAGGACAGGGACATCGAGGTGGAGGTCGGGAAGGTGAGCGGCAGCCACACGTACCGGGAGTCGTTGACGGTGCCGCCGAAGGAGTTGCCCCAGCGGTCGCCCATGTAGAGGTATGAGGTGCCCGAACTGCCCTGCACGGGAAGGACGTACGCGGTCTGGGAGCCGTAGGCGGTGGAGTCGCCGACGTTCGTCCACGCGGTCCAGGGGCCGGCGAGGGAGGTGGCGGTGGCGTACTGCTGCTGGTTGGGGTTCCAGCCGGTGGCGCCCGAGGTCAGCATGAAGTACACGCCGTTCCGCTTGAACAGCGCCGGTGCCTCGCGGTGGCCGCCGGGCCAGGGGTTGGCGAGCAGGCTGTCGATGCCGGTGTAGTCGGCGGTCAGCCGGTAGATGTTCAGGTCGTAGTTGTTGTTGGCGGCCGAGACCATGTAGGCGGTGCCGTCGCTGTCGACGTAGGTGGTCAGGTCGCGGGACATGTGCTGGCCGAGCGGGCGGAAGCTGCCCTGGTAGGTGTAGGTGCCGTCGACCGTGCCGGAGACGGCGACGGCGGCGCTGGCCTCGCTGTAGTCGACGCCGTTCTCCTTGTGCATCCACATGACGAACTTGCCGGTGGACGCGTTGTAGATGACCTTGGGGCGCTCGATGTAGGCGGTGGCCAGCTCCGCGGCGGAGGACTGGGACAGGACGTGGCCGCGGAACTCCCAGCTCTTCAGGTCGGTGGAGCGGTAGGCGTCCACGTAGCGGAAGGTGTTGTCGGAGTTGCGGTCCTCGCCGAACCAGTAGTAGTACGAGCCGACCTTGATGACCCCGCCGCCGTAGGCGTGCAGGGCGTTGCCCGAAGTGTCCGTGAACCGGGTGCCGTTGGTGATCGTCTGCGGTGCCGCCTGGGCGGGCCCCGCGGTCGCCAGGGCCGCGGCGAGCGCACAGCACAGGGCGAGCAGGATCGCGTACGCGCGTCTCATCTCACGCACTCTCCTTCACGGTGTCGGCGACGGGGACGCCGAAGTCCGGGGTGCCGTCCGGCTTCCAGCCGAGCTTCTGGATCCGGGTGTGGCGGTTGGGGTCGTGCAGCGGGTCGCCGGTGATCTCCTTGTACTGGCGGGCGTGGTAGACGAGGACGTCGCTGTGCCCGTCCTCGGCGACGGTGAAGCAGTTGTGGCCGGGCCCGTACTGCTTCGTCGTGTCGTTGCTGGTGAAGACCGGCGCCGGGGACTTGGACCAGTTCGCCGCGTTCATCAGGTCGCTGTCCGCGTCGGCGGTGAGCAGGCCCATGCAGTAGTGGTGGTCGGTGGCGCTGGCCGAGTAGGTGAGGAAGACGCGGCCGTGGCGCTGAAGGACGTACGGGCCCTCGTTGACCTTGTAGCCGACGCACTCCCAGTCGAACTCCGGGGTGGACAGCCTGACTTGTGGGCCGGTCAGCGTCCAGGGGTTGGCCATCCTCGACATCCACAGCGCGGTGTTGTTGTCCATGCCGGGCTCGTGCTGGGCCCAGACGAGGTAGCGGGTGCCGCGATGCTTGAAGGTGGTGGCGTCCAGGGAGAAGGTCTCCCAGGCCGTCCTGACCTGCCCCCGCTCCACCCAAGTCCCCTGGAATGGATCTGGGTTGGCGTTCTCCAGCACCCAGATGCGGATCGCCCACACGTCCTCGGCGGGTGCGGAGGCGAAGTAGATGTACCACTTGCCGCCGATCCGGTGCAGCTCCGGCGCCCAGATGTGCGCGCCCATCGGACCGGCGGCGTGCGCCCGCCAGATGACCGACTCGGCGGCCGCGGCCAGTCCGTTCAGGGTGCGGGAGCGGCGCAGGACGATGCGGTCGTACTCGGGGACGGTCGCGGTGAAGTAGTACCGGCCGTCGGTGTGGCGGGTGATGTGGGGGTCGGCGCGCTGGAGGACGAGGGGGTTCACGAAGGGGGCCGCCTCGTGGGACGTGGACGAGGACGGGGACGTGGACGGGGACGTGGACGGGGACGCCAGTGCCGGGGGCGCGGAGGTGGCTGCCAGGGCGCCTGCGGCTGCGGCGCCCTTCAACAGCAGGCGGCGGGTCGGGGGGTGGGCAAGGTGGGGGTCGCGGCTCATGCGGGCTGCCTCTCGGTGGGGAGAGCGGGGAGGAGAGCAGGGAGGAGATCGAGGGGGTTCGATATCGCGAACGTCATCTGCTATTCCGAACGCCGAAAAGGTAAGGGCGAGCAACCAGGAGGTCAACGGGTCCGACGAGACAGGGGGGTAAGCGATTTCCGCAGGTTCGCGATTTTCTGTTATCCGCCCACGGGTTCTCGCGTCTCCCAGTCGTGCGCACCCACACCCACAGAACAGCAGCGGCCGCAGGCGCCCTCGCGGCCGTCGCCCTCACGATCGGCGCCCCCTCACCATCCGTCGCGGCCGGCACCCGGGACGTCACCGCCGACGTCCTCGCCGGGCGGGACGTGACGCTCGCCTCGGACGCGGTGGTCACCGTCCCCTCCGGGACGACCACGTACGACGGCGTCTTCCGCGGCCGGGGCACGCTCACCGTGCGCGGCACTGGCACGCTGATCCTCACCAGGGACAGCGACTTCACGCTGCCCGAGTCCCGGCAACGGCAGGTCGTGCGCACCCAGGGCGGCAACCACCCGTACACCACAGTGGCCCACCCCGACCCGCCCGCGATCACGGTCGAACGCGGCGCCACCCTGCAGTACGGCACCGGCGGCGGCACCGGCCTGATCGGCCACTTCCCGTACGACACCCCCGGCTACCGGTTGAACCAGCTCAACGTCCGGGTCGACGGCACCCTCCGCCTCTCCCTGACCCGCACCTTCAACATCGGCACCATCAGCGGCTCGGGCCTGGTCACCCAGCCCCGCAACATGTGGGGCACCCTCGACCTCGCCGGCACCCACCCCTTCTCCGGGGTCATCGACAACGGCACCGGGATGGCCGTGGGCCGCCCCGAGTACCCGGTGGCGCTGCCCCGTGCCCGCGCGATCCTCAACCAGGGCTCGTGGATCATCGACACCCCGCTGTACCGGACGATCACCCTGCGGCAGGACTTCTACCAGCGGGAGTACGGCAGCGACGTCAACGTCCACACCCGGCCGGGCAGCAAGGTGGTGCTCACCGGGCAGTACAGCTACAGCGACCGGGGCGGTGACCTCAACCCCTCGCTGAGCAGCCCGTCCCTGAACTGGCGGGCCATTCCGCACCAGTTGAACAAGCGGGGCACGAACATCGAGGGTGCCGACGTGCAGTGGGGCGACGGGACCACGCACCGGATCTTCATGCCGGGCACGCGGGAGACCGTGTACATCAATCTGCACACCGCCAGCGGCCGACGGTCCCGGCTGACCCTCGACTACAACGGCCCGGTGACGCTGGGCGCCCCCATCGGCGGCGGCAGGTACCACGACACGCTGGCCGCGCCCGGCGCCGGCGACGTGGTGATCGCGGGGACGCGCGGCAACGACGTGACCTTCGCGGCCGCGCAGTACTACGACGGCTCGACCACCGTCGGGAAGGGCGCGGTGCTGCGGCTGGGCTCGGGCGCGCGGGGCGGCGACGGCTCCCTGCTGACGGGGACGGCACGCCGGCGGATCGTGAACGACGGGACGCTGTACCTGCGGAACGCCTCGACTCCCGTGCGGCTGGCCCACGTCGACGGAAGCGGCGCGCTGGTCCAGTCGGGCGCTGCGACGACCATGCTCACGGGCGACGCGGTGACGTACACCGGGACGACGACCGTCTCGAAGGGCACGCTGGCCCTGCGCTCCGGGGCGACGCTCCTGCACAGCAGGGCGATCAGGCTCGTGTCGGCGGGCGCACTGCTCGACGCGGGCACCTCGGGGTTGCGGGTGGCCACCTCGCTCACCGGCACGGGCACGGTGCGGGGCGCTGTGACGAACGACGGCCTGGTGGCGGGCGGTCTGACGGTGGCCGGGGACTACACGCAGCACGCGAAGGGCAAACTGGTGCTGCGGGAGCGGCCGTTGAAGGTGGCGGGCAGACTGCGGCTCGCCGGTTCCTTCGACCTGTCCGCCGCCGGCGCTCATCCGGCGCCCGAGATCACCGTCATCGAGCACGGCGGCCGCTCCCGGACCGCGGGCGCCTTCGGCGGCCTGCCGGAGGGCGCCCGGCTCAAGCTCGCCGACACGGGCTACCGGATCGGTTACAACGGCGGCGACGGCAACGACGTAGTCCTGACCGCGACCGGCCACAGCCCCGCACCCGGCGCCCAGGCCGAGGCCGCCACCGGCCCGGGCGCCGTGAGCCCCCGGACCGCGAACACCGCGGCCGACGGCTTCGGCTGGTGGCCGTACGTCCTCGCACTCGGCCTGCTCGGGGGCCTCGTGTTCCCGGCGACCCTGCGCACCCGGCGCAAGGGCCGTCGCAGGGGCGGCCGGCACGCGGTGCAGGAGTAGGGACACGGGAGTAGGGACATACGACAGCGGCCCCGGCGGAACAGAATCCGCCGGAGCCCGCTGCCTGAGCGCGTATGTGCCCGCAGGCTCAGTCCGTGCCGGACTCCATCGCGGCGCGGTCCAGCATCGTCTCCTCCTCGTCCGCGGCCTCGCCGCGCGAGGCGATCGCCTCGGCGCCGCCCTGGTCCATGGCGCCGATCAGACCGGTCGAGGCCGCCTGGGCCGCGCCGATCGGGGCCGGGTGGTCGGTGCCGACCAGGCCCAGGGTCGCGTACTGCTCCAGCCGCGCACGGGAGTCGGCGATGTCCAGGTTCCGCATGGTGAGCTGGCCGATCCGGTCCACCGGGCCGAACGCCGAGTCCTCGGTCCGCTCCATGGAGAGCTTGTCCGGGTGGTAGCTGAGCGCCGGGCCCCGGGTGTCGAGGACCGAGTAGTCCTCGCCGCGCCGC
The DNA here is from genome assembly GCF_042895235.1 of Streptomyces sp. NPDC001410. Classification (NCBI taxonomy): domain Bacteria; kingdom Bacillati; phylum Actinomycetota; class Actinomycetes; order Kitasatosporales; family Streptomycetaceae; genus Streptomyces; species Streptomyces sp. NPDC001410. The sequence continues at coordinate 335,329 of NZ_JBIAWE010000011.1, read as the reverse complement.
AGCCGCACGGTCACCTCGCCGGTGATCGCCGCGCCGACCCAGCGCTGCAGCGACTCGCGCACCATCAGCGCCTGCGGGTCCAGCCAGCGGCCCTCGTAGAGCAGCCGGCCCAGCCGCCGGCCCTCGTTGTGGTACGCGGCGACGGTGTCCTCGTTGTGGATCGCGTTGACCAGGCGCTCGTAGGCGATGTGCAGCAGCGCCATGCCGGGCGCCTCGTAGATGCCGCGGCTCTTCGCCTCGATGATCCGGTTCTCGATCTGGTCGGACATGCCGAGTCCGTGCCGGCCGCCGATCGCGTTGGCCTCCATGACGAGGTCGACCGGAGTGGCGAACTCCTTGCCGTTGATGGTGACCGGGCGGCCCTGGTCGAAGCCGACCGTCACGTCCTCCGTGGCGATCTCCACCGACGGGTCCCAGAACCGTACGCCCATGATCGGGTCGACGGTCTCGATGCCGGTGTCGAGGTGCTCCAGGGTCTTGGCCTCGTGCGTGGCGCCCCAGATGTTGGCGTCCGTGGAGTACGCCTTCTCCGTCGAGTCCCGGTACGGCAGCCCGTGCGCGAGCAGCCACTCCGACATCTCCTTGCGGCCGCCCAGCTCCGTGACGAAGTCCGCGTCCAGCCAGGGCTTGTAGATCCGCAGGTGCGGGTTGGCGAGCAGCCCGTAGCGGTAGAACCGCTCGATGTCGTTGCCCTTGAAGGTGGAGCCGTCGCCCCAGATCTGCACCCCGTCCTCGAGCATGGCCCGCACCAGCAGGGTGCCCGTCACGGCACGCCCCAGCGGCGTGGTGTTGAAGTACGGGCGCCCGCCCGACCGGATGTGGAACGCGCCGCAGGCGAGCGCCGCGAGCCCTTCCTCGACCAGCGCGGCACGGCAGTCCACGAGCCGGGCGATCTCGGCGCCGTACGCGAAGGCGCGGCCGGGCACCGACTCGATGTCGAGTTCGTCGTACTGGCCGATGTTGGCGGTGTAGGTGCACGGGACGGCGCCCTTGTCGCGCATCCAGGCGACGGCGACCGAGGTGTCGAGCCCGCCGGAGAAGGCGATACCAACGCGCTCGCCGGTGGGGAGGGAGGTGAGGACCTTGGACATAGCAAGAGTATGCAGGATCTCGCATTTTCATGCAACACGTCGGGCGCAATCCGGGTCCTGCCACCCCATCGACTAGCGTCATGACATGAGCAGCAACACCTCCCCCAGCCTCGCCGAAGCCCTCGCCGCCGGGACGGTCGTGCTCGACGGCGGCATGTCCAACCAGCTTGAATCCGCGGGGCACGATCTGAGCGACGAGCTGTGGTCGGCCCGTCTGCTGGCCGAGCGGCCCGAGGCGGTCACCGATGCGCACCTCGCCTACTTCACGGCGGGCGCGAACGTGGCGATCACCGCCAGCTACCAGGCCACCTTCGAGGGCTTCGCCAAGCGCGGGATCGACCACGCGGAGGCGGCCCGGCTGCTCGGGCTGAGCGTGGAGCTGGCCCGGGAGGCGGTACGGCAGGCACGGGACGCCGGGGTCGCACGGCCGCTGTGGGTGGCCGCGTCGGTCGGCCCGTACGGGGCGATGCTCGCGGACGGCTCCGAGTACCGGGGGCGGTACGGGCTGAGCGTGGACGAGTTGGAGGCCTTCCACCGGCCGCGCCTGGAAGTACTGGCCGCCGCCGCTCCGGACGTGCTGGCGCTGGAGACGATCCCGGACACCGACGAGGCGACGGCGCTGCTGCGGGCGCTGCGGGGACTTGGGGTGCCGGCCTGGCTCTCGTACACCGTCGACGGTCGGCGCACCCGGGCCGGGCAGCCCCTGGACGAGGCCTTCGCCCTGGCCGCCGACGTCGACGAGGTGATCGCGGTCGGCGTGAACTGCTGCGCCCCGGAGGATGTGGAGTACGCCACCGAGACCGCTGCCCGGGTCACCGGCAAGCCGGTCGTCGTCTATCCCAACAGCGGGGAGGCGTGGGACGCGGAGGCGCGCGCCTGGAAGGGGCGGACCACGTTCGGCACCGAGCAGGTGAAGGGCTGGCGGGATGCGGGGGCCCGGCTGATCGGGGGGTGCTGCCGGGTGGGGCCGGAGGCGATCGCGGGGATCGCCGGAGCGCTCACGGCGTAGCAAGTCACCACGCAATTCACCGCCCGCCGCGCCTGAGTAGCGGCGGCATCCGCTCGAACGGTCCGAGTGATCCCTGCTCAGCCGGGTGTGCCGCCCGCACGACGGGTACCGAGGACCGTGGCGGTGAAGTCCGCCAGTTGCTCTCGCAGTTCCTCGCGGGGCACGGCCCTGTCGCCGGCCAGGTGGGCGACCAGATCGGCCCGGGTGGCGGCGAGCAGGACGTGGGCGGTGAAGTCGGCGGAGCCGGTGCCGACCGACGGGATCTGTTCCAGCAGGTCCCGGAGCAGGGCGTGCCAGCGCTCGTAGTGCTCGGCCTGGTAGGGGCTGGCCGCGCCGGTCTGTTCCAGGGCCAGTGCGAGGTGGCGGTTGTCGAGCTTGAAGCACAGGACGGCGTCGAGCAGCGCGGGTACGCGCAGCAGCGGCGGGGTGGCGGGACCCAGCGGCGGCGGGCCCTCTTCGACCGCGTTCCTGACCGGTTCGAGCCGTGCCTCGTACAGCGCGCGGATCAGCCCGGTGCGATCCCCGAAGGCGCGGAAGAGGGTCGCCTTGCCGACGCCCGCCGCGGCCGCGATGTCGGCCATGGTGACGCTCTCGGGACTCCGGCAGTAAGCGAAGAGCGTGTCGGCGGCGGCGAAGGCGGCCGCCCGGTTGCGCGTCGCGTCCTTGCGCGGTCTGCGCTCGGTCATGCGGCTCCTCCCCTGGTCACGTAGCGACTCCCATGGTCACGCGGCTCCTCCCTCGGTCACGTGGGCCCCTCCCTTGCGATCCGGACCCGCGGTCCGTATCGTCCATCACAACGGAAACGGACCACGGGTCCGTATCGTACGGGACGGAGGATTCCATGCCCACCCACACCTCGCCGGACGTGCTCTACCGCCACAGCCTGCGCCTGCTCCTCGCCAAGGACGTTCCCGCCTGGGTCGACCTGTGGGCCGAGGACGGCGTCATGGAGTTCCCCTTCGCGCCCCCGGGCTGGCCCGAACGGCTGGAGGGCCGGGAGGCCATCGCCGCCTACATGCGCGACTACCCCGACCACATCGACCTGCACGGCTTCCCCGACCTGCGGATCCACCGGACCACCAGGCCGGAGACGATCGTGGTCGAGATGCGCGGCGTGGGCCGCCTGGTCGGGACGGGGAGTCCCTTCGACATGAGCTACATCGCCGTCGTGTCCGTCCAGGACGGGCGGTTCACCTCCTACCGGGACTACTGGAACCCCCTCGCCGTCCAGCAGCCCGGCCTGGACTTCGCCGGCAGCGGTGCCCGATGACCGGCACCGGCACCGGCACCGGCACCGGCACCGGCACCGGCACCACCCTCGTCATCGGAGCGACCGGCACCACCGGCAGCCGAACCGCCGCCGGGCTGATCGCCGCCGGCCACCGCGTCAGGGCCGCGAGCCGTCGAGCCACCCGGATCCCGGGCGCGGAACCGGTCCGCTTCGACTGGTACGACCCCACGACCTTCGGCGACGCCCTCACCGGCACCGAACGCGTCTACCTCGTCCCGCCGGTCGGCGACCCGGACCCGGCCGCGGTCATGCTGCCCTTCCTCCGCAGGGCCCGCGCCGCAGGCGTACACCGCGCCGTACTCCTCAGCTCGTCGGCCATCCCCGAGGGCGGCCCGGGAGCAGGAGTGGTGCACCGGGCCCTGCCCGGTCTGTTCGACCAGTGGGCGGTACTGCGGCCCTCCTGGTTCATGCAGAACTTCACCGGCACGCACGCGCACGCCCACAGCATCCGTGCGGACGGGGTCATCCTGACCGCGGCCGGCAGCGGCCGGGTCGGCTTCGTCGACGCCGACGACATCGCCGCCGTCGCGGTCCGTGCCCTGACCGACAGCCGCGCGCCCGATGCCGACCTGGTCCTGACCGGCCCGGAGGCGCTCAGCCACGACGACGTCGCCCGCGTCCTCACGGAGGTCACCGGCCGCTCGGTGACCCACCGGCACCTGACGTACGACCAGATGCGCGACCGCCTGGCCGCGTCCATGCCGCTGGGGTTCGCCGCCATGCTGGCCGGCATGGAACAGGCCATCGCGCAGGGAGCCGAGGACCGGACCACCGAGACCGTCCAGCGCCTCACCGGCCGCCCGCCGCACAGCTTCCGGGAGGTGGCCGAACGCGAGTCGGCCGAGGACGGAACCGGGCTTCGGTCGGCCCCGGACGTCAGTCCGACCAGGTAGGCGAGGACGTCCGTCCATCCCGGTGGGCGAGGACCACCGCGTACCTCTCAGCGGCGCCGTGCCCCCACCGAGCGGCGCAACCGCCGTACCGCGGAGGCGAGTTCGGCTCCGGTGGCCCGGGCGTCGGAGGCGGGGGCCGGTTCCGGGACCGTGGGGGCGGTCGCCCAGAGGGCGAGTTCCGGATCCCGGAGACCGTACACGGTGTGCGGGTCACCGTCGTCGAAGATCCGTACCGGATGGGAGGCGTCCCAGGGCCGCCAGCCCGGATCCCCGGTCGTGGCGAACCGTACCCAGGCCGCGTGCATCGCGGTGGACAGCTCCGGCGGGGCCCCCTCGCCGGCCAGCCTGGCGGACTCCGGGACGTCGCCGGTGTCGAAGACGAACCCGAGTTCCAGGGCGTGGCAGGCGGCGAGGCCGGGGAGGCGGGACGGCCAGGCGAACTCGTAGAGGTACGAGGTGCCGGGGCGGGCGTCGGCCAGCCGGCGCAGCGGGACGCGCAGCAGGTGGTCGGTGACCATCTGGCCGACGATCTCGGAGGTGCCGGCGTCGGGGTGCAGGGTGCGGTAGCCGCGCGGGACATCGTGGCCGACGTGGCAGCGGGCCATGGCACCGGCCAGGGCGACGGGGCCGAGCCGGTCGACGCGCTCCAGGAGTCCGCCGGGCACCAGCCACAGCCGGTACTCGTCCCGGGTCCAGCCCATGAGGAGGTCGACGCCCCGGGCGGCCTCGCCGTCGATGAGGGCCTGGAGCGGATCGCCGGGCACCAGGTCGCCGTCGACGACGATGCCGAAGGCGGGGCCGCCCAGGACGGGGCTGCTCAGCCGCCCCACCTCGGCCTGGGTGCGCAGCAGCAGGTCGCGGTCGACGGTGGCGAAGGCCTCGGCGGTGGCGGAGACCTTCAGCCGGGTCGCCATGCGGCGCACCATGCGCCGTACCTTGTCGCGTTCGGAGGCTTCCGGCGGCCCGCTCTGCAGGACCGCCCGGCGTATCAGGCCCTGGGTCTGGGGTGCGGCGATCAGGGCTCCGACGCTGATGGCGCCGGCCGACTGCCCGCAGAGGGTCACGTTGCCGGGGTCGCCGCCGAAGGCCGCGATGGTCTCGTGCACCCAGCGCAGGGCGGCGAGCTGGTCGCGCAGGCCGGGGTTGGGCGGCGCGTCAGGGAACAGACCGTAGCCCTCGACGCCCAGCCGGTAGTTGACCGAGACGCAGACGACTCCGTCGCGGGCGAAGGTACGGCCGTCGTACACGGGCACCGCCGAGGATCCCCTGGTCAGTGCGCCGCCGTGCAGCCAGACCAGGACCGGGAGCCGGGCGCCGGGGCCCGGCTCGGGGGTCCACACGTTGAGGTTGAGGCAGTCGTCGCCGGGGATGACCGGGTCCGACAGGTACCGGGCGAAGGCTTCGGAGTACGGGGGTTTCGGCGCCGTCGGCCCGAAGGCTCCGGCGTCGCGTGTCCCGTTCCAGGGCTCGGGCGGCTCGGGCGGCCTGAACCGCCGGGGGCCGAAGGGCGGGGCGGCGTACGGGATGCCCCGGAACACCGCGACACCGTGCTCGTACCGGCCGCGTACGGCCCCGTGGGGCGTGGTGACCACGGGGCCCGCCTGGTCTGCCGTCATCGCCCACCAGCCCTTCGCCGTGCTCGTGCACCGTTCACTTCAGAGCACCACATCGCCCGGATGTATTCCGGTGCACGGACCCTGCGCTGGGCCGTTCGGGCTACGTCGGCCTATTTGGCGTACATGAGGGTGCCGAACCCGAGCTGGTCGTATCCGCCGGAGGTGGAGCCGTAGTCGCCGCCTCCGCCCTCGGGGGCCACCGAGTAGCACATTTGAGCGATGTGCCGGTCGTCCAGGTGGAGGCGCCGGTTGTAGTGGTAGTGGAGCATCGCCCACACCGGCCGGACCTGGCCGCGGGAGGCGGCGGAGACGGCGGTCCGGGACTGCTGGGCGCAGTTCTGGCCACTGCCCCAGGTGTAGGTGGTGTACGGGACGTCCTGGCCGAGGTTGTACTTGGCCACGTACTGGGCGGCCTTCATGAAGCGTCGGTCGTCGTAGGAGTACAGGTCGTCGCCCTGGTTCCAGGCCATCTCGCAGAGGGCACCGAGCTGGCCCATGCCCATGATGCTGTGGGCCTGGTCGCGGCCGGACTCCTGCCACTGGCCGAGGGCGTAGCCGGCGGCGTCGGTGTACAGGTAGGGCACGGCGTGCTCGATGGAGCCGTTGCCGGCGCCGGACTTGAAGTACGTGACGGCCTGGTCGTACTTGGCGGCGTTGTCGGTGAGGATGCCGATGGCCATGATCGAGGCCATGTTGCACAGGTCCCAGTTGGCCCAGTAGTTGGTGATGCAGGCGTCGTTGTGGCCGGTCAGGAACTGGTTGTTGAGCGGGTGGAAGACCCTGACCATCAGGTCCTGGAAGGCGGCGAGGTCGAAGTCGGCGTGGTCGCGGACGAGTTCGGCGGCGTTGGCGAGCTGCCAGCCGTAGATGCCCGCGGCGAGGAAGCGGTCGGCGTTGCCGGTGACGGTGGTGAGGGTGGCCGCCCAGGCGTTGAGGATCCGTACGGCGCAGTCGCCGTGCGCGGAGGTGCCGGCCACGTTCCAGCGCAGGGCGTTCTGGTAGGCGGCGGCGATGTCGTTGTAGAGGATGCCGTAGTTCTCGCCCGTGCCGCCGCGGACGATCGTGGCCTGGGGGTTGGGGTTCCAGGTGGATTGGGCGTGGGAGTTGGCGGTGAGCTTCTTCCAGCCGGACAGCCAGGGGTCGGTGCCGGCGGCGATCCTGACCTTGGCCCGGTTGATGTCACCCCAGTTGTGCAGCATGCCGGGGTGGGTGAAGCTCGCCGGTGCCGCGTCCGCCGTGGGGGCGGCGGACGCGGAGCCGACGGCGAGGGCGGCGGCGAGCCCGCCGGTGGTCTTCAGCAGACCGCGGCGGCTCAACTCGATGGTGTGGGGGTGGTGTTGCTCGCGGCGGCTCATCGCGATCGTTCTCCTTGGGTGGGGGGAGATCAGGTGGGCGTGATGCTCACCTCTTCGAATTGCGCGGTGGCGAGGGCCTGCGGGGTGCGGGAGCACACCACGAGACCCACGTAATAGGGGGCGTCACCGAAGGACGGGATCGACCCGGTGGCGAGCGGGGTCCAGGTGACGCCGTCATCGGTGGAGACGGCCGCGGCGAAGGCGGTTCCGGTGCGCTTCAGTCGCAGGAGCAAGGGGAGTTGGACGGGAGTGGTGCCGGTGAAGGCGGAGGCTCCGGCGACGGTGGGCCGCAGCATGAGCTGGGCGCTGCCGCCGCCGGTGACGATCAGCCCGGCCGCCTGGTCGAACGGCGAGAGGGACTTGGCGATGAGCAGCCCGACCCGGTCGGCACCGGCCCCGGAGCGGGCGACGAGCCGCGCGGTGATCTCGGCGTCCCCACTGACGGGCCGTCGCACGAACTGCCCGGTCATCCCCTGCGAGTTGACGTTGAGGTCGCTGCCCGCGCCGCGCACGGTGAAGGTACCGTCGGTGTGGGCGGCATCGCCCAGGGTGAGCACGGCGACCACGCCGAGCGTCCCGAAGGCCCGACGGTCCCGGACCACGTCACCGAGGTCGCCGCTGGTCCAGGGCGCGGGCAGGGCCGAGGTGGCCGTGGGGGCCGGAGCGATCTCGGGTGCGCCGATGGTGGGCATCACGGAACGCACGCATGCCGAACGGGGGCCGCGTCCGGCGCAGTTGGTCTTGGTGACGGCGTAGTGGTACGCCGTCCCGGGGGTTCCGCTCGCGTCCGTGTACCGGATGCGGGTGCCGAAGCCCACCGCGCCGACGCCGGTGGCGAGGGTGGCGTAGGGGCCGTGGGTCCGGGTCGAGCGCAGGACGGTGTAGCGGGCCGCGGGATCGGGGTCGGTCCAGGCCAGGTCCACTCCGGCGGCGCTCGTGGTCGCGCGCAGGTCGGTGGCGGTGCGGGCGGGGCGCGGGACGCGATAGACGGTGCGCTCGCCCGAGGTCACGCTGACGTTGTCGAAGGCGCCGGTGCCGGTCTCTGCGTACTCCTCGTCAACACCGAGACAGGAGGTGAGGACGAGACCGGCGTAGGCGACGCGCGGCAGCTCGCACACCGTCGTCCCCACCTCGGTCCAGTGCACACCGTCCGCCGAGATCGCCCCGCTGCAGCGGTCGCCCTCGCGGGTCAGCCGCACCCAGTACGGCGCCCGCATCCGGTATCCATCACCCGCACCCTCGACGTACGGGGCCTCCAACGGGGTCGCCGACTCGGGCAGCGCACCCAGGCCGGAGATCGGAAAGGCCGCGCCGGTGGTGATCGCCTGCTGCTGGCTGGGTGGCACGGGAGTGCTGCCGGTCGCCGACACCTCCCCGCCGTCCCGCGGGCGTACGGTCCACACCCCGCTCCAGGTGTGCAGCGGCAGGCCCTGGATCAGCATGGAGGCGTGCGCCGCCGCCGGGTCGGTGCCCGCGCGCAGGGTGACGCCGATCTTGGAGTACTGGGAGCTGAGCGGCCACACGATCCGCGCGGTGACGGTGCCGTCGCCGTGCAGCGGGAGGTGGACCAGCCGGTAGGTGTCGGCGGTGCCGCTCGCCTCCAGCACGAACCGCTCGCCGTCGAAGTGCGCCGCCCCCGGGAGCCGTACGTCCCCGATGTCCTGGGTGAACCAGGGCGCGGGCAGCCCGGCGGCGGCCGGGACGACCGCCGAAGTACCACTTTTTCCGAGTGAGTTGGTCGCGTCGACGGTGTAGTGGTACGTCTGCCCGGCGTGTACGCCGGCGTCGCTGTACGTCGGCTCGGTGAGTCCGGCGGCGATCTCCTCGTACGGCCCGTCCGGGTGCTCGGCGCGTCGTACGCGGTAGGCGGTGGCTCCGGCGGAGGGGAGCCAGGACACGGTGACCGCGTGGTCGTCGCCCAGGGCGGTGATGCCGGCCGGTGCCGAGGGCGCGCTCGGTGCGGGGGCGGTGGCGCCGGCGTAGGCGAAGGTGCCCCAGCTGGGCAGGTCGTCGTTGCTGCCCTCGACGACCCGGGTGCCCGAGGGTCCGCGGAAGACGGCGGCCTTGGTCGAGGGGGCGTCCAGGCCGCGGACTCCTGCGTAGTGGGCGTAGTACATCTCGTAGATCGGCGGCAGGTTTCCGCGGCCGGTCGCCGAGACGGTCTTCTTGATGTACTTGCCGGTGCGGTCGAGGTCGGGGGTGAAGGGGACGTCGCCGCCGAGGTTGTAGCGGGCGGCGTACTCGGCGCCGGCGAGGATGCGGTGGCCGTCGTGGCCCCACAGGTCGACGCCCTGGTTCCAGGCGGTCTGGGCGATGTCGCCCAGGAGACCGACGGCGAGCTGTTCATGGCCCTGGTCGCGGCCGGACTCCTGGCCCTGGCCCGCGTCGGTGACGATGCGGTGGCGGACGCTGCCGTTGCCTGCGCCGGCCGCCGCATAGCTAAGGGCGTCCTCGAACAGGGTGGGTTCCTCGCAGAACACGCCGATGGCCAGGACGGTCTGGGCGGCCGTGAGGTCCCAGTTGCCGTTGGCGTAGACCATGTAGCCGGAGACGGCCGGATACCAGACGTCGAGGAAGGAGCGTTCGCAGCGGGCGATGTCGGTGTCCGTCCAGCCGTCGTAGCCGGTGTGCCGGAGCAGTTCGGCCGCGCCCGCGAACTTGAAGGCCTGCAGGCCCGCGCCGAGGGGGCCGTCGGCGCCGGTGATGATCTGCAGCGATGCCGACCAGGCGTTGAGGATGTCCCGGGCCTTGTCGGCGTGTGCGCTCTCGCCGGTGACGGCCCACAGCAGGGCGTTCTGGTAGGCGGCGGCCGAGTCGGCGACGGCCTGGTTCATGTAGTTCGCGGGGCCCCGGCCCCAGGAGGTGATCTGGCCAGAGTTCTGGATGGTGTACGCGGTCTGCGAGCGGGGGTGGGAGGCGAGGGCGAGGTAGCCGTCGTACACGGGCGAGTGCCGGCCGGCGACCGCCGACCGCATACGGGAGAGATCGTCGGCCGTGTGCAGGATGCCGGGGTGGGCGAACCGCTGCGACCGCCCCTCCCCGTCCGTGCCCTCCCCGCCCGTGCCGGCCCGGGCTCCGGGCACGAACAGCGTGTTCGCGCCCGCCGCGAGCAGCACCGCCCCCGACGTCCTCAGCAGGCCCCGTCGGCTGATCGGGCTCACCGGGCGGCCGCCTCCGCCTCGGCGGTGGTGAGGAAGCGCAGGTTGAGCACGTGCTCGTTGGCGAACCACTGGACGGCGTCGGTGGTCTGGTACCACTTCGGCTTCTTCATCGAGTCCGCGACGACCGTGCCGTTGATCACCAGGTTCTCGAAGGTGACGTTCCTGATGGCGTGGTCGGCGTCGTAGCCGAGGAGGAGCGACGGGTTGGCGTGGGTGCCGGTGTAGGTGAGGTTCTTGACGTACACGTCCTCGATGCCGCGGCCGACCGAGGTGTTGTACTTCGTGTTGTACATGACCCGCAGATGGATGACCTGGCCCCGGCGGAAGTCCTCGATCCGTACGTCCTCGATGCGGACGTTCCTGATGAGGTTGGAGTCGCCGGGGTTGAGGGCGATGCAACCCTGGTAGCCCATCTGGGGTTCGCGGTGGTCGAGGATGTCGAGGTTCCTGAGGACGAGGTTCTCGATGGTCTCGGGTGCGTCGGTGTTGCCATGGGTGCCGACGTTGACGGGGTGGGCGACGTCGGCCCACAGGGTGCAGTTCTGGATGGTGATGTCGCGGGTGTCGCCGTAGTAGTTCCAGCGGTGGGCGTAGATGGCGAAGCAGTCGTCGGAGTTGCGCATGAAGCAGCCGTCGAAGAGGACACCGGTCGAGGAGAAGACGTCGAAGCCGTCGCCGTTGCCCTTGGAGCTGAACGAACGGGCCTTTCTGACATGGACGTTGTGGCTCTCGCCGAAGGTGCCTGCGTAGCCGGCCGGGTTGAGGATGATGACGTCCTCGATCCGGATGTTGGTGCTGCCCTCGCAGAGGATGGCGCCGCCGGGGTTGGCGTACAGGATGCCGTGGCCCTTCAGGCAGGCTTTCTCGACGTTCTTGAAGTAGACCTGTGCGGTCAGTACCGCTCCCCCGGCCAGGTGGACGGTCTTGCCGCTGGGCACGGTGAGGACGCCGCCGGTGACGGTGTGCACGCCGGGGCCGAAGTAGAGGACGTCGGGGTCGTCGGCGGAGGGCGGTTGCCGCTCGACGTGGTTGGTGATGACGTGCAGGCAGTCGAAGATCTCGTCGTTGATCTGGACGACGACGTCCTTCGGCGCGTCGAGGGTGAACCGCAGGGTGTCGCCGAGGAGTTCGGGTGAGATGCCGAGCGCGTCCGGTCTCACCCGGGCCTTGGTGGTGCCGCCCTTGAGGTAGGTGACCTCGATCTCGACGGTGCCCTGGAAGTCGAAGTACACCATCGAGGTGTTGTAGACCTTGCCGGAGCCGGTGGTGGGGTTGACCTCCTCCAGCTGGGGCCGCCAGATGTCCAGGGTCTGCCAGTCGCCGTCGGGGGCGCTGCGCACCCGCACCTTGAAGGTGGCGTTGGTCGGCATGGCGGCCGGGCGGGGATAAGTGACCAGTTTGGGCGGGGAGTTGTCGTCGCCGGCCCGGGCGGCCGGGGCCGTCAGTCCGGCCAGGCCTGTGGCGAGCGCGGTGGCTCCCGCTGCCTGGAGGGCGGTACGGCGGGACAGGGAAGGGTTCATGAGCAGCTCCTGCGGTGAGCGCAACCATGGGGAGCAACCGGTTGCTATGAACGGTGAGGGGAGCTTCTTCCTGGCCCGAGGGTGCGTCAAGGGGGAGGGCGGACTTTCGAAAACCGTTCGGCGACTGCTCGACGGCAACCGGTTGCTCATGCGTACCGGTTGCTACTGACGGGCCGTTCGACCGGCCGTACACCGAAAGAATCGGCTTCATACCCCTTGCTGGGAGCCGCTCGGCCATCCTACTGTCCCGTGGAAACCGGTTTCTAAATCACTGGAGCGCCAACTTCCGAAGGAACACGGTCAGATGAACTCCACCAGCCCCCGAAGAAGGTTCCTCAGCGCCACCGTCGCGGGCCTCGCACTGACAGGTCTGCTCTCCGCCTGCGGCGGATCCGGTTCCGGCGACTCCGCATCGGCCGACGGCCCGGTCACCCTGCCCTTCTGGGGCTGGGCCAACGGCCAGGACGCCGTGGTCGAGGCGTTCAACGCCGCCCACAAGGACGTCAAGCTCAAGTACACGAAGGTCACCGACCAGCTGACGATGCAGAAGCAGCTGACCAACGCGGTGAAGGCGGGCAACGCACCCTGTCTGGTGCAGAACACCGCCGAATACGTGACCAGTTGGGTCTCGCAGGGAGCCCTGGCCGACATCACCCCGTATGTGGGCACGGCGCGGGACAAGTTCAACTCCGGCTCCTGGGCGGCCGCACAGGTGCAGGGCAAGCTCTACGGCGTCCCCACCAGTTCAGCCCCGAACTTCACGATCTACCGCACGGACCTCTTCACCAAGTACGGGATCGAGCCGCCCACCACCTGGGACGAGTTCATCGCGGCCGGCAAGGTGCTGAAGAAGCACGGCGTGAAGATCACCAACTACGCGGGTGAGGACCCCAGCACGCTGGAGGTGCTCGCCATGCAGGCCGGCGCCCACTGGTACGGCATCGAGGGCAACTCCTGGAAGGTGGACTTCCAGGACCCGGGCACCCTGAAGGCCGCCAAGGTGATCCAGGAGATCATCGACAACGACCTCGACTCCAAGCTGTCGTTCGCCGATTACGCGGCCGTCCAGCGCAACTACGACAACGGCGGCACCGCCACCCGGCAGATCTCCACCTGGCAGATGGCCGGCATGGTGCAGAACTTCACCAAGTCCTTCGGCAAGTGGGCACTCGCCCCCTGGCCGACCTACATCGGCGAGGCCGCGAAGACCCCCGCCGGCACCAACCTGACCGGCAGCGTCACCCTCGTCACCAAGCAGTGCACGCACCAGAAGCAGGCCGCAGAGGCCGCGTTGTGGATGTCCACCGACGCCGGCGCGGTGAAGACGATGGCGAGCCCGACGACCGGCAACGGCGTGATGCCCGCGCTGAAGGACAGCGCCGCCTACGTCGACGAGGCGATCTCGGCCAAGCTGCTCGGGGCCAACTACGAGCCCGCCAAGAAGATCGTCACCGACAGCCTGAACACGGTCACCACGGACTGGACGTTCGGCCCGGACTGGACCGCGATGTTCACCGAGCTGCAGAGCGGCTGGGCGAAGGTCGTCAGCAAGCAGCAGAAGGTCACCGACCTGCTCGCACACATGCAGCAGTGGACGGTCGCCGATCTGAAGTCCCGCGGTATCAGCGTCAAGGGCTGAGGCGACAGGCCGATGGTCCGCTCCCAGCGCTGGAAGGGCGCCGCCTTCACCGTGCCCTTCCAGCTCGGCTTCGTCTGCCTGTACCTGATCCCGATCGGGTACGCGGTCCACCAGTCGCTCTACCGCGAGCACCAGTCCGGGCTGGGCCTCGGCGGCTCCACCGAGGAGTTCTCCGGACTCGCCAACTACCGTCAGGGCCTGACCGATTCGGCGTTCGTATCCGCCGTGCTGCGCGTACTGCTGTTCGCCTGCATACAGATCCCAGTGATGCTGCTGGTCAGTCTGGTCCTCGCGCTGTTCCTGGACGCGCTGTCCTCGCGTATGGCGGGCAGGTTCCGGATCCTGCTGCTGATGCCGTACATGATCCCCGGGGTGGTCGCGGCCATCGTGTGGATCAACCTGTACAGCCCGGAAGTCGGCCCGTTGACCCCGCTGGGCAAGCTGCTCGGCCTGACCTGGAACTTCTTCGCGCCGTCGATGGTGTGGCCGGCCATCGGCAACCTGCTGACCTGGCACGGCATCGGCTACAACATGGTGATCATCTACTCGGCGCTGCAGGGCGTGCCGCGCGAGCTGTTCGAGGCGGCGCGGCTGGACGGCGCCTCCGAACGCCGGATCGCGCTGAGCATCAAAGTGCCGTACGTGCGCGGCGCGTTGGTGCTGACCGGCATGCTGTCGATCATCCAGATGCTGCAGATCTTCAACGAGCCGGCCCTGTTCCGGAACGTCACGCCACAAACGGTCGGCGACAGCTTCACGCCGATCATGGTGATCTACAACCAGGCGTTCAACGCGGGCAACTACCACTATGCGGCGGCCCTCTCGGTGCTGCTCGCCCTGATCCTCGGTGTCGCCTCCTTCCTCTTCTACCGGCTCACCGCGCGGGAGGCCGACTGATGACGCTCACCGAAGAACGCCGACAGAAGTCCCCCGTACGCCGCCTCACCCGCCCCGATCCCGCCTCCCGCTCCCGCGGCGGCCAGCGTTTCCTGCTCCTCGGCCTGGTCCTGGCAAGCGCGTACAGCCTGTTCCCGGTGTGGTGGCTGCTCGTCGCCGCGACCAAGGACCGTACGGGCCTGTACCAGAGCAACGGCCTGTGGTTCTCCGGGATGCACCTGTGGGACAACCTGCGCCAGCTGTTCACCTACGAACACGGCATCTTCCTGCGCTGGACGGCCAACTCGTTCCTGTACGCCGGTGTCGGCTCCCTCGGCGGCACCCTCATCGCCCTCGCGACCGGCTACGGCCTGGCCCGCTTCGACTTCCCGGGCCGTGGCGCGGTGTTCGCGTGCGTGGTGGGCTCGTTCCTGGTACCGATCGCCCTGCTGACGCTCCCCCTCTACCTCCTGTTCTCGAAGATCGGCCTGGTGGACACCCCATGGGCCATGCTGATCCCCTGCCTGATCAACCCGTTCAGCGTCTACCTCGCCAAGGTCTACACAGAGTCCACCGTCCCGTACGAAATCCTGGAGGCGGCCCGCATCGACGGCGCGGGCGAACTGCGGATCTTCCTCACCATCGTCCTGCGCATGATGACCACCGGCGGCGCCACGGTCTTCCTCCTGGCCTTCGTCAACACCTGGAACGCCTTCTTCCTCCCCCTGACCGTCCTGCGCGGCGAGGAGAACTGGACCCTCAACCTGGGCCTGTACAACTGGTCCGGCAAACGCCTGGAGTCCGGCGTCGACCTGACGAGCCTGGTACTGACGGGCGCGCTGCTGTCGATCGTGCCGATGGCGGTGATGATGGTGGGGATGCGGCGGTATTGGCGGACGGGGGTGACGTTGGGGGCGCTCAAGTGACCGCCGTCGGCAACGTGTTGTCAGGACACTGCAGGGCAAGCTGCCTCAGTCGATGACAGTACGTGACACCGTCGCGTCCGCAGGTGCCCGTACCGCGTTGAGTACGACGGCGGCCACCGACTCGGGTCGCAGGAACTGCTCCGGGCGGTACTCGCGGCCCGCCCGTTCGGCCGCCCTGCGTTGCAGGTCGGTGTCTGTCGGGCCCGGGTGGATCGACGTCACGCGAACTCCGTTGGGGCTCTCCTCGGCTTGCAGGGTCTCTGCGAACGCTCGCAGCGCGTACTTGCTGGCGGCGTAGGCGCCGCGATGCGACTTGATCCGGAGGCCGGATCCGGCGTTGATCAGGACCACATGTCCTCGGCCCCGGCGCAGGGGCGGCAGGAGCAGCCGGGTGAGTTCGGCGGCCGAGAAGAGGTTGACGGCGAAGACGCGCTGCCACGCGTCGAGCGAGGTGTCGGCGATGGTGCCGGGTTCCGCGACGGCTGCGTTGTGCACGAGCACGTCCAGTCGGTCGATGTCCGTCGTGGCCCGGGCGAGTCCCCCGGGATCCGCGAGGTCGGCCACCCAGGTGCCGGCGTCTCCTGGCAGCTCGTGGGCCAGCGCCTCCAGCAATCGGGCGTCCCGGCCGCCGAGGAGCACGTCGTGTGTGGGGGCGAGGGCACGGGCGATGGCGGCGCCGATCCCCCGGGAGGCGCCGGTCACGAGGGCGCGCGGTCGTGGCGTGGTCATGGTGTGACACCTCCTTTGATGGGCCGGAAGGTGACCGGCAGGCTGGTCAGTCCTCGCATGAACCGGCTGTGCCCCCAGGTCAGTTCACCGGGGTCGGTCGCGAGCGCCAGTTCGTCGCAGCGTTCCAGTAGGGTGCGCAGCCCGATGGTGGCTTCCGCCTTGCCGAGCGGTGCGCCCAGGCAGTGGTGGATCCCGTGTCCGAAGGCGAGGTGACCCCGGCTGTCGCGGCGGATGTCGAACCGGTCGGGTTCGGCGAAACGGGCGGGATCGCGGTTGCCGGCGCCGTAGGACAGCAGTACGGCCTCTCCGTCACCGGGAACGGTGACGTCTCCGATCTGCACCTCGCCCGTCGTGAACCGCAGGACGGGCGCCATCTTGATGGGACCGTTCCAGCGGAGGATCTCCTCGATCGCCTGCCCCATGAGGTGCGGCTGTGCGCGGAGCGTCGCCAGTTGCCCGGGGTGCTCCAGCAGGGCCAGTACGCCGTTGCCGATGAGGTTCGCGGTCGTCTCGAAGCCGGCCACCAGGAGGAGGAAGGACATGGCGATCAGCTCGTCCTCCCGTTGCTCGCCCGCGAGAAGGCGCCCCAGCAGGTCGTCGGCGCCGGCGGTGGCTTCCCTCTTCTCCTTCAGCAGTCCGATGAGGTAGTCCCGCATCTCGCAGGCGGCACGGGGCATGCGGTCGTGGTCGCCCTCGCTCATCTCGACGTAGACGCCGGCCAGACGCGCGAAGGTGTCGCGCCCTTCGGCCGGCACGCCGAGCACTTCGGAGATGACGGTGAGCGGCAGACGCTTGGCGAAGTCGGTGATGACGTCCAGGCGCCCCAGCGGAAGGACCGGGGCGAGGAGGTCGTCGGTGATCTCCTGGATGCGGGGGCGCAGGGCCTCGATACGGCCCGGGGTGAACTCACCTGCCACCAGGGCCCGCAGTCTGGTGTGGTCCGGGGGGTCGGAGCGGAGCATGTTGCGTGTGACGGTGTAGGTCTCGTTGGCGAAGGCCCACGGGGCGGACCGGACGGTCTTGTTGCCGTGCCCCGGATCGTTGCTCAGCCGTGGATGCTTGCTCGCCGTCCGGATGTCCTCGTGGCGCGTGACGAGCCACACCGGGGCGCCGGCGAACATCACGCGCTGTACGGGGCGTTCGTCCCGCCAGCCGGCGAGCAGCTCGTGGGGGGCATCGACATAACTCTGCTGATCCATGAGATCGGTGACCTGCTCCGAGTTCACGAGACCTGCATGCCGCGCGGTCGCTGGTCGTCCGTTGCCCCGAGCATGGGCGGGCAGGGCCAGGCGCACCGGCAGCGCGTCGCAACGGGGATTCGAGGGGTCGGCGGCGTTCGGGGTCCACGCACCCCATGAGTGGTACATGCTGCAGTTGCGTCGCTCCAGGTAGCAGATCAGGTTGACCGGCCACCCCGTGTTCACGAACACGTAGGTGTCCATACGCGTCGGGTGCTCACTCAGCGGCGGCCCTCCGCCCGGTGAGTCGATGTTGTGCCAGTCGGGGTGGAGGTGGATCGACCCGAGGATGTCCAGGTCGTCGGCCTCGGCGCCCCGCAGGATGCGCAGCAGGTCGGTGGAATCGCACCAGTACCCGCGATGCGGGTTCTCGTAGGCCGTCCCGAAGCACGGGACGATGCGTTCCGCGAACTCTCCCAGAGCCGCGCTGTCGGTGGCCCGTACGTTGCGGCCGAACTCGACGCGCTCGATGCGGGCGTTGCCATCGTGCATACGGCCGACCAGCACGCCGAAGCACGGGTAGGGGCAGCCCGGCCTGATCGCTTCGTAGACGACGAGTGCGGCGTCGAGGAACGTGGAGCAGGCGGTGCGCTCCAGGAAGACCTGCATGCTCTCTGGGCCTGGGCATGTGCCGGGACTCCTGCGGTTCCTCACGATCAGCGCTCCGTTCGCATGACGGGCAGGGACGTGAACCCGCGCAGCCGGCCGTACCTCTGGGCAGGAGGCTGTGCCTGCGCGAGATCGGGGAGCCGCTGCCGAAGCCGCTGCAACAGCATCGCAATCTCGAGGTGCACCAGTTCGGCGCCGAGGCAGTAGTGGGCGCCTCCGCCGAAGCTCAGATGACGTGGCCCGCCGCGTCCCGGCAGGAACGCGTCCGGCCGGGAGTACACGGCGGGATCCCGGTTGGCGGCGCCCAGCACCGGCCAGACCCGCGCGCCCGCCGGTATCGTCACGCCGCCGATGACCACCGTCCTGGCGGGAACGCGCGGGGCGGGGGTGAACTGCACCGGTGCGTCGTAGCGGAGCAGCTCGTCGACGAACATCCGGGCACGGACCGGGTCGTCCAGGAAGACCGCACGCTCGGGGTGCCGGATCATCAGGACGATTCCGGTCTCGATTCCCGCAGCGATCTGCGGGAATCCGGCGACCGTGAGGCCCGTGAGAATGCTGACCAGTTCGTCGTGCGGCAGGGCCTCGGGACGGGCCGTGTGCACACGGACGAGTTCGGACGTCAGATCGTCGCCGGGTGCACGGCGCCTGCGGGCCACTTCCTCTTGGAGGTAGTCGGTGAGCCGTCGCATCGCCGCCGCGCCGCCGCCTTCTCCTGCGGGCAACGGCCCCGAAGTCGGAAAGATGTCGGCGACGAGCGTCGAGACCAGCTCTCGGTCGGTCCGGGGCAGTCCCAGCATGTGCATGATCGTGTCGCGGGGGAAGGCCTCGGCGATCGGGGTCAGGTCGGCGACGCCGTGACGCAGCTGTGCGACCACGGGTTCGAGCAGGTGGTCGCAGAGGCTGCTGAGCCACGGCTGCCGACGTCGCACGTGCTCGGCGAACCGTCGGGCCACTGCCGCACGCATTCTCGTGTGCCGGGGAGGATTCTGCGAGCTCATGACGCGGGACAGCACCGGCGCGGCAGGTCCGGCCGTCCCCCTGGACGGCCGGTGAGCACCCGGCGCGAGGAACAGCTCGCGTTCGGTCAGTACGCGCCGACAGTCCGGGTAACGCGTCAGGAGGTAGGTGCCGCTCCGGCACCGGTACACCGGTTCGGTCTCACGCAGTCGTTCGTAGACGGGGTACGGGTCGCCGGTGTGCACATCCGCAAGAGCATCGATGGAACCGATGATTCCCATGGCATCAACCCCTCGGGGCGATGAGCGAAGGTCTCGTGTCAGCCCTCCCCATTGACCACTCCGAACGGGTGACGTGCGACTCGGCACACGATCGGATTACTCCAAATGGGTGATGCACCGCCGTCCGTCACTGCGTTGAGCAGGGATTCCGTGATTTCGGCAGCGCAAACTCGGCACCACAACCACCCCACCCTGTTCGAAGTTTCGAAAGTCCCCCCGCCCGCCATCCCGCGAATTCCCATGTCTTCACGCCGTGTTGACGCGCATCTATCGTAGGAAGCGCTTTCTGCGCGCTCGGCGGGCGGGCGGTGGAAGCAGCGTTGGTCGCAACTTTCGGTGGCCCAAGGGCGGGTCGGAGAGGCGGGTTCCCCATGGTCCGTGCGGGGAGTGCGAGCGTGGTGGCCGGGCCGACGCTGGCGGTGGTCGCCCGTGAGGCGGGGGTGTCGGTGCCGACCGCTTCGAAGGTCGTCAACGGACGGGACGATGTGGCTCCGGAGACCCGGCGTCGGGTCACCGAGGCGCTCGACCGGCTCGGGTACGTGCGCAGACCCCGCTTCGACGCGACGAAGACGCCGGCCCTGGTGGACCTGGTGGTGCACTCGCTCGACAGCTCCTGGTCGGGTGCCGTACTGCATGGAGTGGAGGAGGCGGCGTACGAGGCAGGCCTTGAGGTGGTGGTCTCGGCGGGCCTGAACCGCACCCGGGGCGACCGCCCCGAGCGCGACTGGCTGGACAAGCTGACCGCGCGCGGCTCCTCGGGCGTGCTGTTCAACCTGGCGGAGCTGTCCCCGGCCCAGTACGCCTGGCTGGACCACCACCGCATCCCGTTCGTGATGATCGACCCCGTGCACGAGCCGCCAGCCGGAGTGATGTCGGTGGGGGCCGCCAACTGGCAGGGCGGGGTGAGCGCGACCGAGCATCTGCTGGCCCTCGGACACGAGCGGATCGCGGTGATCGCCGGCCCGCGGCGCAAGATGTGCAGCAGCGCCCGCGTGGCGGGCTACCGCTCGGCCCTCGCCTCGGCCGGGATACGGCACCGCGCCGAGTACGTGCGGCACGCCGGCTTCGAGGAGCCGACCGCCCGCCTGCGCATGCACGAACTGCTGGACCTGCCGCAGCCGCCGACGGCGGTCTTCGTGTGCTCGGACCGGATGGCGCTCGGCGTGTACACCGCCCTGGCCGAGCGGGGGCTGAAGGTGCCGGACGACGTCAGCGTGGTCGGCTTCGACGACCTGCCCGAGGCCCGCTGGGTCACCCCGGCGCTCACCACCGTCCGCCAGCCCCTCGCGGAGATGGCGGCGACCGCGCTGCGACTGCTGGTACGGATGATGCAGGGCGAGCGCCCGGAGGGGACACGGACGGAACTGTCGACCCGGCTGGTGCGGCGGGCGAGTACGGCCGCGCCGCCCGCCGCCCGTTCGGGCGGATCGCGGTGACCGCCCCGAACCCAGGGTTGTTTACCGGGCATGGATCCCACCACGCGCACCGCGGCCGCCCTCGCCGCGGCCGCCGTCGCCCTGGTCACCGCCTACGGCACCGCCCAGGCCGCCGACCGCACCCTCGCCCCCGCACAGCACCGCACCACCGTGACCGCGCCCGGCGGCGACGAACACGACCCCGAGGAGGACGTCGCGCTCGACGAGAACGGCCGCCCGGACGTCTAGGCGTCCTTGTTGGCCTTGAGCGTCTTCCACACCCTGCTGAGCGCCTGTAGGTCTCCCTCGTCCAGGAGGTCCGTGAAGACGGGGGCGAGGCACTCGCGGCGGGTGGCGTCGGCCGCCTCGAAGAGCCGATGGCCCTCGGGGGTGAGCGAGACCTCGACGGAGCGGGCGTCGCGGGCCGAGGGGGTACGGGTGACGAGACCGCGGCTCTGGAGGGCGTCGACGACGCGCGAGACCTGGCTGCGGCTGAGCATGGTGCTGTTGCCCAGGACGGAGGCCGGAACGGGGTCGGGGCTGGAGGCCAGCCAGAGCAGGACCTCGAACCAGGAGACCGGAAGATCGTGCGCCTTGCTCAGGGCGCGGTCCACGCGGTCCGTCAGGACGGTCCCGGCCCAGACCAGCCCGTAGAAGGCGTGGTCCGCCACCGGCATCTCCGCCTGCGCGAGCTTCTTCTTCGGCATGTCGTCAGCTTACCGGTTGCGTGTACACGCACGTAAGTGCATTATGTTGTGTGTACACGCACTCAAATGTGTCGAGATTCCGCCGCGATTCCCGTGCCCCGAAAGGCCCCCATGTCTTCCCACTCCCCCAAGGTCGTCCTCATCACCGGCACCTCCTCCGGCATCGGCCTCGCCGCCGCCGTCTCCGCCGCACGCGCCGGCTGGACGACGGTCGCCACCCTGCGCGACCTCAGCCGCTCCGACGCCCTGCGCAAGGCCGCCGCCGAGGCGGGCGTGGAGGTCGACATCCGCCGGCTCGACGTCACCGACGAGGCCTCGATCACGTCCGCGATCGACGGCGTACTCGCCGACTACGGTCACCTGGACGCCGTCGTCAACAACGCGGGCGCCGGGCACCTCGGCACCCTGGAGAACGAGTCCGTGGCCGAGGTCCGCAAGGTCATGGAGGTCAACTTCTTCGGCGTGCTCAACGTCTCGAAGGCCGCCATGCCCCACCTGCGCGCCTCCGGCGGCCGCCTGATCACCGTGACCAGCGTCGGCGGCGTCATCGGACAGCCCTTCAACGAGGCCTACTGCGCGGCCAAGTTCGCCGTCGAGGGATACATGGAGAGCCTGGCCCCCGTGGCCGCGGCGCACGGCGTGTCCGTCTCCGTGATCGAGCCCGGCGCCGTCGCCACCGAATTCGTCGCCAACGTCGGCGTCGACCTGGAAGAGGCCGTAGCCACGGCCGGGGTGTACGCGCCTCAGCTGAACGCCTACGTGAACCGCACGGTCGCGCAGTTCCTCGACGGCGCGCAGACCGCCGAGGGCGCCGCCGAGTCGGTGATCGAGGCACTGACCGCGGACGAGCCCGCCTTCCGCCTCCAGACCTCCGACTGGGCCCGCGGCTTCGTCGGCACCAAGCTCACCGACCTGGACGGCTCCGCGGTCCTCGGCATCACCAACGGCTGGGTCGCCTGACCCACCCCGCACGGCGAGGGGGTGCCCGCAAAGTCGCGCCTGCCTTGCGACGCAGAAGACGCAGAAAGGGCCGAGCATCCCCCGCACGGGGTGCCCGGCCCTTTGCGCTTGCCCGGTCTCAGTCCTCGTCGTCCCTCTCCAAGTCGCCGAGGAGGGCCTGGATGGCGTCCACCGCGCTGCCGTCGTGGTCGCTGCCCGCGGTGCCCTCTCCGGTCTGCACGTTGGCCGTCCGGTCGACCTCCAGGATCGAGTCGGCCTGGGAGTTGTCGATGACGGTGATCAGACTGCTCCCGCCCGCCACCGCGGGCGCGGCACCGGTTGCGAGGAGCGCCGCCGCGAGCACCGTGGCCGCCCCGAGCCGGGGCCCGGCGCCGCCCGTCACACGCCCACGCCCTCGGGCTGCAGCCGCTCGCGGGCGATGTTCCGTTCCAGCAGCGTGGTCGACGCCTTCACACCGACCCCGCTCGCCGGGTCCACCCGCGGCAGCCGCCCGTCCGCCGCCTTCAGCTCGCCGAGCGCCGAGTCCATCGCCTCGTGCGCCGCGAACAGGCAGGGGGTGCTGTAGATCGCGACGTCGACACCGAGGTCGGACAGCTCGGTCAGCGACAGCCGGGGCGACTTGCCGCCGGCGATCTGGTTGAACAGCAGCGGCTTGTCCCCGACGACCTCACGGATGCGCTTGATCCACTCGACGCTGCGCACCCCGTCGACCAGCACCACGTCGGCGTCGGTCGCGGCGAGCCGCTCGGCCCGGTGCAGGATGTCCTGCTCGTCGGTGGCGTCCGTACGGGCGACGACCACCAGGTCCTGACGGGTGGCCAGAACCTTGTCCAGCTTCTCCAGGTACTCCTCCAGCGGCAGCACCTGCTTGCCGTCGGCGTGCCCGCAGCGGCGGGGCCGCTTCTGATCCTCCAGGATCACCCCGGAGGCACCGATCCGTTCCAGTCCTTCCACGACATGGCAGGCGACCTCGGGGTCGACGTACCCGTCGTCGATGTCCACGAGCAGGTGGTGGTGCGGGAACGCGCCCCGCAGCCGCTGGACGAACGCGACCATGTCCGGCCACGCGATGAATCCGATGTCCGGCAGTCCGTAGTACGACGCCGCGAAGCCGAAGCCCGAGACGAACATGCCGTCGTAGTGGTGGGCCGCGATCGAGGCCGAGTACATGTCGTACACGCCGATCAGCGGTGTGGTCCCGGGCCCGGCGATCCGCTCGCGCAGCTTTGTCCCGTAAGTCAAGGTCCTGCTCCTCCGGTGGGTGGGTGGCGCGGGACCAGGGGGGTCGGGTCACCGCGTCTCGACGCCCTTTGCCAAGACAAGAGCATCTCTAGGTACGCACGTGACCCTCTCCATACGCCAGCTTTACTCACCCCAATGGCGGAACGGATTCACCGCAGAAACGTCACTCGCAGAGCCGTCCCGCCCAGGCGATACCGCCGCTCAGGTGGGTCAGGAAGACCTGATCCCGGTAGGCCTCGGCGGCGTGCCCGAGGGCCGTGTAGAACACCCGTCCGTCCCCCTGACGGCGGCACCAGGCCAGCGGGTGGTCGACCCCCATCCCGCCACCCTCGTACGACGTCTCGTCCGCCCGCAGCAGCACCCGCACCCGCCCTCGCGGACTGGACCGGAAGTCGTACCACTCGTCCGTGAACTCCCAGACCGCCGGCAGCTGCCTCGTCGCGGGATGCCCCGGGTCCTCCACCACGACCTTCCCGGGCTGATACGCCGGATGCCTCTCGAAGCGGGCGCCGAGGAGTTCGCCGTAGTAAGGCCACCCGTACTCCGTGCATGCGGCCGCGTGCACCCCGACGAAGCCGCCGCCCGACTCGACGTATCCGCTGAGCCGTTCGCGTCCGGCGGGCGCCAACACGTCACCGCTGGTGGAGAGGAAGACGACCGCCGCGAATTCGCCCAGCGCACGCTCCAGGTCCATGGGGTCCTCCGTGTGCTCCACGGTGAACTCCCCCAGCGCTCGTACGGCGTTGACGGCGTCCGGGATGGAGTCGTGGCGGTAGTCGGTCGTGCGGGTGTAGATCAGCAGCCGAGGAGTCATGGGGTCGAGTTTCGATGTTCACGGGACTTGAGTCACGCTGCGTGTCCATCAGCAGGACAGACGGCCGCCGAAGCCGGATGTCGCCGAGAAGCTTGATGAACTCCTGAAAACCAAGGGGATGTTGTCGGTTGCGGTGAGCAGGATGCCTAAGCGGCGAAGGCGGCGCCTGCATCGAAGTTGCCACCGAACCCACCGCCATCCACATACGCGACTCCAAGACCCCGCACACCCCCCACCTCACCGTCACCCCCTCCACCTGGGCCGCGTTCCTTGCGCAGGTGTTCCACTGAGGGGTGTCGTTCCCGTACCCTCCCCCGGAATGAAGCCCATTCCTCCGCTGCTGGACCATCTCGTTCTCGCCACGCCCGATCTGACCGCGACCGTAGCCGAGTTCGCGTCGCGGACCGGGGTGACGCCCGCGCCCGGCGGGGTGCATGTCGAGTTGGGTACGCGGAACTACCTGGTCGGGTTGGGCGGCCGGAGCTATCTGGAGATCATCGGGCCTGATCCGGAGCAGCCGGAGCCGGTGGAGCTGCGGCCGTTCGGGGTCGATCGGCTGGCCGGGCCGGCCACGGTGAGCTGGGCGATCAGCCCGCCCGATCTGGAGACGGCGGTCGCGGACGCCCGAGCGCGGGGTTACGACCCGGGGCCGATCCACCCGATGAGCCGCCGCACCCCGGACGGCACCCTGCTGGAGTGGCGGCTCACGGACAGCGGCAGCGGGCATCCCTCCGGGTTGGTCCCGTTCCTCATCGACTGGGGCGGCTCGGTGCATCCTGCTGCCTCGGGACTGCCCGTCACCCCGCTGTTGGAGGTGACGGGCACGGCTCCAGAGCCGGACAAGGTGCGGCCCCTGCTGTCGGCGCTGGGCACCTGGCTCGCGCTCGAGGAGGGGCCGTTCATGATCTCTTTCACCGTTCGAACGCCGGCAGGGCCGGTCACCTTCTGCTGAGCCCCGAGAGCCCGCACGCCCTCCCTGTGCCAGCATGACGCTGTGGTGGTGGTCCTCCCCGGCTGGGTATGGCGAGGCGGTCCGGTGCGCAGGGCGGTGATCATCGGGCTCTCGGCCGGTGTCTTCTTCGGCGCGTTCGTGCTGGCCGAGTCGGGGTCATGGGTGGGTGCGGTCGCGGCGGTTCTCGTGCTCGGCCCTTTCTACGGGATCAGGGTGGCCCGACGAATGGGCCGGGTCTGGCCCGGGGCCGGGGACCTGGATCCCGCGGATCGGGTGGCAGTGGTCCGCGCCGCCCGACGTGGTGAGGACATCGGTGATGCCCGGCTGGCGCCTGCCGTCGTCGACTACTGCAACGGACTGCGGACGGCACGGGAACACGATCGCCTCCTCCTCTGGGTGGTCCTGGTCTTCGCCGCACTGGCGGTGGCTCTCGCGCTGATCGACACCTTCTCCGGATCGACGCGGCAGGCGGGGGTGTCGTGGCTGTTCGTGCTGATCTTCCTGGTGGAGCTGACGTGGTGGCCACGGAGACAGTCGCGCATCATGTCCCGCGCGGAACAGGCGGAGCGGTCGGCCCGACGCGTGCTGCGACAGCGGGATTCGTCCGGTGAGTGAGACGGGCTAGAACACCCGGAAGTTCGTGGGGTTCCGCAGATGGAGGTAGAGCCTGCGCAGCCACGGCTCGCGTACGGCGGGCAGTCTGGCCAGCGTGTACAGGAGCAGGTGGCGGTCGGGCCGGAACGTCCAGCCCGGGCGCAGCGGCAGCGGGTCGTCGCGCTCAACGCCGTGGGGCAGTCCGCCGGTCACCGGCAGGCGGGACAGGTCCTCGGGGAAGGCCAGGCCCAGCCACACGTCGGCGGGCAGCGGTACGGTCGCCGGGCTGCCGGGCGGCTGCCATGTCTCGCCCGTCTGCGGATGCACCGGGACCAGAGCGATGTCCGCACCCGACGCGGGCAGACCCGGGCCGGTCAGGGCCAGCGTGCGGGCCGGGCGCCCGGGCGGGAGCAGGGCGTCGAGGGCCCGGCCGAACATGTCCGTGGCCAGTCCGCCGGGCAGGGACACGCGGGCGCCGGCCGAAGCCACCAGCAAGTGGGCCAGGGCCACACCGGCCGCCGCCTCCCACTGCGGGCTCCAGCGCCCGGGCTGCTCGACGGGCGGCGTGCTGTGCCCCTCCTCCACCACGGTCTCCCAGTCGGTGATCCGGGGAGCGGGACCCGGAACGCGGCGTACGGCGATGGGGTTCAGCCACACCGCCTGCCAGATCGAGCAGTCGTCCAGCCGGGTCGCCACCGGCCGGCCGCACTCCTCGCAGGCCAGGTTGGGACCGTCTCTGCCGTCCAGGCCCAGGCAGTAGCCGTCGTGGCCCGGGATCAGCACGGTGCCCCGGACGTCGCCCGGCGCGACCACGACCGCGCCCGGCGGCCCGGAGAAGAGCGAGTACACCGGAGCGAACACGCCCAGGGCCGCCGCTCCCTCCTCGCCCACCTCGTCCCAGGGGATCCAGGGCCCTCCCCGGGGCTCCGGGTCGACGGCGTATGTTCCCGACTCCATCAGCGCGGGGAGCATCTCGTGCCCGAAGTGGTGCCGGGCCCGCACGGGAAGCGCCACCCTCGACACGGGCGCGGTCAGTTCCGTACCGCACTGATCACACACGAACACGTCCGCCAACAGCCACTCCCCCACGATCGAACGGATGGATCATTCCGGCCGTGGGAGGCGGGTGCAACCGCTTACCCGCCGCCGTGCCCGATTCCGCCGTGTCCGATTCCTTCAAGACCGGGTGCCTGGCCCCTGCCTACGGTGAACCCATGACTCCACGATTCGCCGTGATCGGCGTGGTGACCTCCGACCTGGCCGCCTCGCTCGCGTTCTACCGTCGCCTCGGGCTGGTCTTCCCCGAAGGGGCCGAGGACCAGCCGCATGTCGAGGCCGAGCTGCCCGGTGGGCTGGTGCTCGCGCTGGACACCGAGGCGACCGTCCGCTCGTTCCACTCCGGGTGGCGGCCGCCCGCCGGCGGGGGCCGGGTCGGGCTCGCCTTCCGGTGCGGCTCGCCGGCCGAGGTCGACGCCGTGTACGAGGATCTGGTGGGCGCCGGGTACCACGGGGAGTTGAAGCCGTGGGACGCCTTCTGGGGGCAGCGGTACGCCACCGTGCACGACCCCGACGGCAACGGCGTCGACCTGTTCGCTCCGCTAGCCGCCGAGTAGCTCTCCGAGCGGCTTGCCTGCCAACTGGCGTACGTCCCGGGCGAGATGAGGCTGGTCCGCGTATCCGGCGCGGGCCGCCGTCTCGGCGTACGGGACGCCGGAGCGGGCGAGGGCCAGGGCGCGTTGCAGGCGCAGGACGCGGGCGAGGGTCTTGGGGCCGTAGCCGAAAGCGGTCAGGCAGCGGCGGTGCAACTGGCGGGCGCCAATGCCCAGTTCGACGGCCGTCGCCGCCACCGGGCGGCTCGCGTCCAGGCACTCCACCAGGCGGCGCAGGAGCGGGTCGGGGGGTGGCGCCTCGGCGGCCCGGTCCAGGGCGATGTCCTCCAGGCCCGTCGCCGGGTCGGGGGCCGCCTCGATACGGTCGCGCAGTCGTCGTACCCGGGCGGCGGGCCACAGGTCCGTCAACTCGACGCGGGCGTCCCGTAGTTCGTGGGCCGGTACGCCGAGCAGGGCGGGCGCGGTGCCGGGGAAGAAGCGGATGCCCGCCCAGGCGCGGGGTGGGCCCTCGGGGACGTACGGGCGGGTGTCGGGTCCGGCGACCAGCAGCCGGCCCTCGCTGAACAGCAGGTCCATGCAGCCGTCGGGCAGTACCGGGCGGACACCCTTCAGGTTCTCCGGGTGCTCCGGGGTGCGCTGCCACACCACCGCGCCGGTCAGTCGGGACGGCCGCTCCTCGTACACGTACGCCAGGCTACGCCGCGCGGGTGCGGTGCTCCTGGGGGCTGACCCCGTACACCCGCTTGAAGGCGCTGGACAGGGCGAAGGCACTTCCGTAGCCGACCCGGCGGGCTATGGCGGCGAGGGTGTCCTCGGTGTCGCGGAGCCGGTCGGCGGCCAGGGCGAGGCGCCAGGCGGTGAGGTAGGCCATCGGGGGTTCGCCGACCAGTTCGGTGAAGCGGCGGGCCAGGGCCGCGCGGGACACCCCGGCCTTGGCGGCGAGCGAGGACACCGTCCAGGGGTGGGCCGGGTCGTCCTGGATCAGGCGCAGGGCGCGGCCGACGACCGGGTCGCCGAGGGCCTGGTACCAGGCGGGTGCGGCCGCCTCGGGGCGGGAGAACCAGGCCCGCAGCGCGCTGATGACCAGCAGGTCGAGCAGGCGGTCCAGGACCACCTCCTGGCCGGGTTCGTCGCGGACGATCTCCTCCATGAGCATCGGGGTGAGCGGGCACTGCCAGACCTCGGCGGGGAGGGTGAGCAGCGGGGGCAGGGCGTCCAGCAGGCGGCCGCTGATCTCGCCCTGCATCAGGTAGGTGCCGATCAGCATCACGGTCGGGGCGTCCGGGCGGTCGCCCCAGGTGCGCACGCCGAGGTCCATGGAGCCGTTCAGGGAGCTGCCGTCGGGGTAGCGGCACTCGCCGCCGGGCAGGATCAGCGCCTGCGGGGCGGTGCCGGGGGTGTCGGCGCAGGTGTACGGGTCGGGGCCGCGCGCGATGGCCAGGTCGCCGGGGCGCAGCCGGACCTGCTCGCCGCCGTCGGGGACGACCCAGGCCTCGCCGCGCGCCATGACCATCACCGTCAGCGGGGCGCGGTCCTCCACGCGGACCGCCCAGGGCGGCTCGAAGCACGCGCGGATCATGAAGGCGCCGTGCGCGCGGGGGCCGTCCAGCAGGCCTGCGAGTGCGTCCATGGGCTCAGCGTAGACGCGCGCGTATGCGGGTGAGCCGATCGGCGATGGTCCCTTGGCAGGGGCCGCAGTTGACTGGCGGACATGACGCAGAACACGGGTGGGACACAGGGGTCGACGGTGGTGGTGACCGGCGCGTCCGGCCGTACGGGCAGCCGGGTCGCCGGGGCCGCGCGGGCGGCCGGGCTGACGGTCCGGGCGGCCTCGCGGGCGCGGGGCTTCGACTGGCACGACCGGTCGACGTGGGAGCAGGTGCTGGGCGGCGCGGACGCGGCCTACCTGGTGTACCCGTCGGACGTTGGGGCGCCGGACGCCGCGGAGACGGTTGGGCGCCTGGCCCGCGAGGCCGTCGGTCTGGGGGTGCGGCGGCTGGTGCTGCTGTCGGCGCGGGGCGAGCAGCAGGCGCGGCCCACGGAAGAGGCGCTGCGGGCGTCGGGGGCGGACTGGACGGTCGTACGGGCCGCCTGGTTCGCGCAGAACTTCAGCGAGGGCCCGTTGGTCGCGGAGTTGCGGGAGTACGGGGAGCTGGTGTTCCCGGCCGGGGCGGTGCGGGAGCCGTTCGTCGACGCGCGGGACATCGCGGACGTGGTCGTGGCGGCGCTGACCGAGGGCGAGCGCTACGTCGGGCAGGTGGTGGAGGTGTCCGGGCCGCGGCTGCTGACCTTCGGCGAGGCGGTCGCCGAGATCGCGGCGGTGACCGGGCGGCGGCTGTCGTACCGGGCGGTGCCGGCCCGGGAGTACGGCGAGCGGCTGGCGGGCTTCGGAGTGCCGCCCGAGGAGGTGGACTTCCTGGTCGGCCTCTTCGAGAGCCTCCTCGACGGCCGCAACGCCCACCTGTCGGACGGCGTACGCCAGGTCCTGGGCCGCAAGCCGCGGGACTTCGCCGACTTCGTACGGGAGACCGCGCCGGCGGGCACCTGGAAGCCGTGACCCGGGCACCGGCCGGCGGTCACCGCCGCCCTCCACCGTCGGAGTTCGCACCGCTGCGGCGGCGAGAGGAAGCGGCGGGTCACTCACGGGCCGAGAGGCCGATGCGGGGATACGGGGATGCGGGGATGCGCAAGCCGGGACACGCACGTCGGCCGTCGGGCTCTCGCCATTACGGCGGGGTGAGGGAGCGGCGGGTCACTCACGGGCCGAAGAGCCGATGCGGGGGGGGCGGAGCGGCGGCGGCACTCGTGTGTTGTGCTCCCCGAGCCGTCCGTCCGCCCGTCACTCCGCGTGTGGCGGTGCGCTGCCGTTCGTTCCGTTCGCGCCCTTCACCTCGTGGCTCTTGTGGGTGTGGTGGTGGGGGTTCTTCGCGTGGGTGCGCAGGCGGGCCGTGACGTCCTCCGGGGGGAGGAAGCGGGACCAGCGTTCGGGGAACTCGGACGGCATGTCGGGGTCCTCGGGGTCGGCCTCGCGGGCGGCGGCGACGCGGGTGACGTACTCGACGACCTCCGCCTCGCGCAGCCGCTCGTTGGCGGCGCGGGCCGCGCCCGTGGCGGCGGCCGGCCAGACCCGGTCGATGGCGGCGTTCACCGCGGCGCCGACGAGCACGGCGAAGGCCGACACGCCGATCCAGAGGAGGACGGCGACGGAGGCGGCGAGGGAGCCGTAGATCGTGGCGCCCTCGATGGTGTTGGTGAGGTAGATGCGCAGGAGGAAGCTGCCCAGGACCCACATGGCCAGGGCGACCAGGGCGCCGGGTACGTCCTCGATCCAGGGGGAACGGACAGGCACGGACACGTGGTACAGGGTCGTCAGGAAGACGATGGACAGGACGATGACGACCGGCCAGTACAGGACCTGGACGACCGTCTCCGACCAGGGCACGACCCCCACCACCGCGTCCGGCCCGGCCACCATCAGCGGCAGCGCGACCGAGCCGATCAGCAGCGCCACGATGAACAGCAGGAAGGACATCATGCGTGTCTTGACGATGCCGCGGACGCCGTCGAGGCCGTACATGACGGTGATCGTGTCGATGAAGACGTTCACCGCGCGGGAGCCCGACCACAGGGCGAACAGGAAGCCGATGGAGATGACGTCCGGCCGGCCGCCCTTCATCACGTCGTGCAGGATCGGCTCGGAGATCTCCTTCACGCCCTTGTCGGACAGGACCGTGCGGGAGGCCTCCAGGAGGTTGTTCTCCAGGCTCTGGATGGTGTCCGCGCCGGTCCAGGCGTCGACGTAGCCGAGGAGGCCGATGAGGCTCAGCAGCAGGGGCGGCACGGACAGCAGCGTGAAGAACGCCGCCTCGGCTGCCAGGCCCAGGATGCGGTACTCCATGCAGGAGTTGACGGTGTCCTTGAGCAGCAGCCAGGCGGTCCTGCGCTTGGATACGTTCCGATACAGGGCTCGGGCCCGGTGGAGCCGGCCGGCGGGCCGCTCGGGGGTTTCACTTCCTGGCTGCACGACCTAACGGTATCCGTCGTACGGGACTGCCCTCACCTTCCAGGGCAGGTGACCGGCCGGACGCGGCCGCGGGCGGTGCTGTGCGACTCTGGAGACCAGTATCGCCGCGCTCCCGGGTAGGTTCGCAATCATGGCAGGCAACTCCACCCATACCGTGACGAACCAGCCCCCTCCGCTGGTGGGATACGACGTCTTCAGCGCCGACCGGGCCCTCGTCGAGGCGGTCGCGCGGCACACGGATCCCGAGGTGCTGGACGCGGTGCGCGACGAGCTGTCCGTGCTGGGCCGGGCCTCTGGTTCGGCACAGGTGCAGGAGTGGGGCGTACAGGCGAACGAGCATCCGCCGCGGCTGCGCACGCACGACCGGTACGGCCACCGGGTCGACGAGGTCGAGTTCCACCCTGCCTGGCACCGGCTGCTCGGCAAGGGGGTCGGGGCGGGGCTGACCGGCGCCTGGACGCGGCCTGCCGGGCATCTGCGCAGGGCGGCCGGGTTCCTCGTCTGGACCCAGGTCGAGGCGGGCAACTGCTGCCCGCTGTCCATGACCCACGCGGCCGTGCCCGCGCTGCGGACCGACCCCGCGCTGGCCGCCGAGTGGGAGCCGCGGCTGACGTCCACGATCTACGACCGTGACCTGCGGCCCGCCGGGCGGAAGTCCGGCGCCCTCTTCGGCATGGGCATGACCGAGAAGCAGGGCGGCAGCGACGTACGGGCGAACACCACCGAGGCCCGGCCGCTCGCCGAGGAAGGGACGTACGTCCTGACCGGGCACAAGTGGTTCTGCTCGGCCCCCATGTCAGACGGGTTCCTCGTGCTGGCCCAGGCTCCCGACGGGATCACCTGCTTCCTCGTCCCGCGCGTCCTCGCCGACGGCACCCGCAACGTGTTCCTCATCCAGCGGCTCAAGGACAAGCTGGGCAACCGGTCCAACGCCTCCGCCGAGGTCGAGTTCGACGGCACCTGGGCGCGCCGGGTCGGCGAGGAAGGGCGCGGGGTGCGCACCATCATCGAGATGGTCGCCGCAACTCGGCTGGACTGCGCGCTCGGCTCGGCCGGCCTGATGCGGCAGGCGGTGGCGCAGGCCGTCCACCACTGCGCCTACCGGGAGGCGTTCGGCGGGAAGCTGATCGACAAGCCGCTGATGCGCAACGTGCTGGCCGACCTCGCGCTGGAGTCCGAGGCCGCGACCGCGCTCACGCTCCGGCTCGCGGCCGCCTACGACGACGGCGGCGAGCAGGAGCGGGCCTTCCTGCGGCTCGCGGTGCCGGCCGCCAAGTACTGGATCACCAAGCGCTGCGCGCCGGTGGCGGTGGAGGCCGCCGAGTGCCTGGGCGGCAACGGGTACGTCGAGGAGTCGGGGCTGCCCCGGCTGGTGCGCGAGTCGCCGCTGAACTCCATCTGGGAGGGCGCCGGAAACGTTCAGGCGCTGGATGTGCTGCGGGCGCTGCAGCGCGAGCCGGGCGCGCTGGACGCCTGCCTCACCGAGATCGGCAGGGCGCACGGCGCCGACCACCGGCTGGACCGGGCGGTGAAGGACCTGTTCACCGAACTCGCCGATCTGGACGGCATCGAGGGCCGCGCCCGGCGGCTGGTCGAGCGCCTCGCACTGGTGCTCCAGGGGTCACTCCTGGTGCGGCACGCGCCGCCGGAGGTCGCCGACGCGTTCTGCGCCTCCCGGCTCGGCGGCGATCGGGGCGCGGCCTTCGGCACCCTGCCGACGGGCCTGGACCTGGCCTCGGTGGTGGAGCGGGCCCGGCCGCTGCTCTGACCGCGCTGACCTGAGCCTTTGCGGGAATGCGGCACGGGGGTGGTGCTGCGCCGACACGGCACCACCCCCGCCTACTGGGCCCGTTGAAGGCCACAAAGCGCCGCCCGAAGGCGGCGCCTGGTCAAGTCTCGGCCAGCCTCGTGCCATTCACCAGGGTTGCAAGGGGTTGCAACTTGTTGGTGACTGTGCGCGGACTCTGTGCCTCCGGCATGCGCCGGACGGCAGTATGGGAGAGGAGTCGGACCGGAAACCGCCGCCCGGACGGCTTGACAAGTGTGTTCGACGCCTTTTCCGGGAGGACCCCAGTGGCGAACCCGCCGATGAACGTGGCGCGTCTGGCCGCCGTGGACGCGGCGCAGGCGGCGCGGGTACTGAGCGAGCTGCGCGAGGCCACGCTGGCCGGGCAACGTGTGCGGATCACGCCCCGGCCGGTGATCGAGCAGTCCTGGGGACGGATGCTGCGCAGCGGCGTCGACCCCGACCACGACTTCAGATCCCGGCTGCTGCCCGCCGACGAAGTGCGGCGCAGACGCGAGGAGTCACCGCTCCGGCATATTCTTCCGGTATTGCGCGAGGGGCTGCTTTCGGTCGCCGACGTCGCCCAGCACATCATGGTGGTCGCCGACGCCGAGGGACGTGTCCTGTGGCGGGAGGGATCCCCGCAGGTGCTGCGCAAGGCCGACGGGCTCGGCTTCGAACTGGGCGCGGACTGGCGGGAAGACGTCGTCGGCACCAACGGCCTGGGCACCCCCGCGGTCGTACGGCGCCCGGTACAGGTCTTCGCCGCCGAGCACTTCGTCCGCTCGCACGCCTCCTGGACGTGTACGGGTGCCCCGATCACCGACCCCAGGGACGGCCGGCTCATCGGGGTGGTGGACGTGAGCGGCCCGCTGGAGACCATGCATCCGGCGACCCTCGCCTGGGTGGACTCGGTGGCCAAACTCGCCGAGGCCCGGCTGCGGGAGCTGCACCTGGCCTCGCTGGAGCGGCTGCGCGCGGTGGCGGCGCCGGTGCTGGCCCGGCTGGACGGGCGGGCCCTGGTGGTGGACCGGAACGGCTGGACGGCGGCCGTGACCGGGATGCCGTACCTGCGGCGCGTGGCGCTGCCCAAGTCCCTGACGCCGGGCCACCGGTGGCTGGCCGCCCTCGGCACCTGCGCGGTGGAGCCGCTGACCGGGGGCTGGCTGCTGCGGGCGGCGGAGGAGCCGCTGCCCTCCAGCACCA
The DNA here is from genome assembly GCF_042895235.1 of Streptomyces sp. NPDC001410. Classification (NCBI taxonomy): domain Bacteria; kingdom Bacillati; phylum Actinomycetota; class Actinomycetes; order Kitasatosporales; family Streptomycetaceae; genus Streptomyces; species Streptomyces sp. NPDC001410. The sequence continues at coordinate 300,825 of NZ_JBIAWE010000011.1, read as the reverse complement.
CCCGGATCCTGCTGGACCTGAGCCGGCCGGGCCGCAGCTCGGTGACCGTGGCCCGGGCTATGGGCTCCTGGTCCCGCGAACTGAGCCCCCGGCACGCCGAGTTGCTCTACCTGCTCGCCGAACACCGGTCGGGGCGCGGCGCGGCGGGACTGGCCGAAGACCTGTTCGGCGATTCATCCCGAACGGTTACCGTCAGAGCGGAAATGTCCAGAATTCGCCGATATCTAGGGGATCTTCTGCGACACCGGCCGTATCGTTTCTGCGAAAGCACGGAGATCGAGGTACTCCTGCCCGACAACCCCCGTGACCTGCTGCCCCAGTCGACGGCACCGGCGGTGGCACGGCGCCGGACCACCGGCTGACCAATGCAGGGACAGATGGGGTGCCGGGTGGGGGGACAGCTGGGTTCGATGCGGGCATCTTCCGCATATTTGCGGGTCTTGGCCCTCTGGCACCCGCCGCTGCCGTAGCATCCCTGACGGGCCTCCCCACCTGCTCCTCGGTCAACGTACGGACCACCAGGCGCAGTTGGCCCGCCTCGGGAGGAAAGATGAGACATCGCGGCAGACACCGGCGACGCAGACGGGGCGCAGCCGTGCGCGCGTTCCTCGCCGGAACCGCGCTCGCGCTCACCGCGGCCGCCACGCTGATCAGCGCCTCACAGGCCACGGTCGCCAAGAACCCCGGCCCGCTCAGGCCCCTGACCTCCCGGGCCGACACCGCCCCGCTGCGCCTGCAGGAGCACCTGGTGCCGGCCCGCACACTGAACCGGCTCGCCGCGTCCATGGGCCGCCCGGTCGGCGTGGACACCGTCCTGCAGAGCGCCGACCGCACCCTGAGCACAAGCACCGACTGTGCCTCCGAGGACCACGCGACCCTGCCCGTCACCCCGGCCGCCACCCGCGCCTACTGCTGGGACCCGGCCGACACCGCCACCACCGCCTGGCGGCCGGCCTCGGTGACCACCTCCGGCGACGCCGACGACGACGGCGTCTGGGGCACCCACCGGGCCCTCCTCACCGGCTGGACCCACAGCACCACCACCGGGACCGCCGCCGAGCGGGGTCTCGCCAGGGTCGCCTTCGTCGACGCCGACGACCCCGACCACCCCGTCTACCGCTGGGTGCTGCTGGTGGTCCCCGTCGACGGCGGCCGCGACTACCGAGGCCTCGCCTCCCACGTCTCCGGCATGGTCTGGTACCAGGACAAGCTCCTGGTCACCACCACGACCGGCAGCGCCGACGCGCTCTACGTCTACGACCTCGACCGCATCCAGCGCACCACGGTCGACGCGCCCGCCATCGGCCGGGTACCCGGCGGCTGGTCCGCCGACGGCTACGAGTACGTGATGCCCGCCGTCGGCTCCTACCGCTATCTCGCCGGCCGCTGCACCGCCGCCGGCCCGCCCTGCCCGGCGACCCTCTCCCTGGACCGCGGCACCGCACCCGACAGCCTGGTCGCCGGCGAGTGGACCGCCCCCGGCAGCGACCGGCACGCCCGGCTGTGGCGCTACGCCTTCAGCACGGACCCGGCGCGCAGCGGGCTGCTCGCCACCGACGCCGCCGGGCGGGTGGACGCGGTCGAGGCCTACCGGACCCGGGCGGCCGGGATCCGGGGCGTGCTGTCGTACCGGCAGCCCGGGTCGGCCGGTCCGTCCTGGTATGTGGGACAGCTGTCCAGCTCCGGGGACGGGCACGGCGGACTGTGGCGGCAGGACACGAAGGGGGCGAAGGCGGCACACTGCGGCTCGGACTCCTCCCACCACTGCTGGGCCGAGTCCGCGGGCTCCCTGTCCTACTGGCAGGAGACCGGCGAGGTGTGGTCCGTCTCGGACCGGATGCTGTTCGCGGTGCCCCTGGCGGTGCTCGACCGTTCGGTGGACTGACCCGGGGTGACCCGGTCGATCGACAGACCGCCGGGCGGGATGATTCCCTGGCCCGCATGAGCACCGCCCCTGTCACCACCTGGTCCCTGGAACAGACCTCGCCGGCCGACCTGCTGCCGGCCGCCGCCCCCGAGGGCGACGTCCGCATCGTCCGCGCCGAGGTCCCCTCCCCCGAGTTCAGCCGCTTCCTGTACACCGCGGTCGGCGGCGACATCCGCTGGACCGACCGCCTCGGCTGGAACTACGCCCGGTGGCAGGAGCAGCTGGACCGTCCCGGCGCGGAGACCTGGGTGGCCTACGACCGCGGCACGCCCGCCGGGTACGTCGAGCTGAACCCGCAGGACGACGGCGTCGTCGAGATCATCCTCTTCGGCCTGATCCCCGCGTTCCGCGGCCGCCGCATCGGGGGCCATCTGCTGTCGTACGGGGCGGCCCGCGCATGGGATCTGGCGGAGCGGTGGCCTGAGCGGACGCCGACCAAGCGGGTGTGGCTGCACACGTGCAGCAAGGACGGCGAGTTCGCCATGGACAACTATCAGCGGCGAGGGTTCAGGCTGTTCGACACGAAGGTGGAGCTGGAGCCGGAGGTTGCTACGCCTGGGTTCTGGCCGGGAGCGTAAGGGAGCACCACCGTCGTGACGATCCGGGTCTCGCCGGTTCGGACACAGCTCACGAGACGGTTCTGACAGTACGTACGAGACCCACATCACAGCGTCCCGGCATTCGAGACAGTCGTGTCCAGCATGCGGATAACAGTGGACTGCCCAGAGATCCCCGTGACACGCTTCCGTCATGTCTGGAACTGGAATTGCCTTGGTGAGTCGGCGGCACGTCGACCTCGGCCGCATGTCCAGCGCCATCTGTCCGGCGAGCTGAGCGCCCCAGCACCGCCGATCTCCTCGTACACCTGATTCCTGCCTGCGCAACGCCGCGCACGCCTGCCCGCGTGCCCATATGCGCAGGTCAGAGCCGCTTCCCGCCTGTCCGAAGGACGTAGAACCATGGCCGCCAACCCGCAGAACCCCGCCGCGTCCGCGCCCGGCCGCAAGGTGAGCCGTCACCGCGGCGAGGGTCAGTGGGCCGCGGGTCACTTCACCCCGCTCAACGGCAACGAGCAGTTCAAGAAGGACGACGACGGTCTCAATGTGCGGACACGCATTGAGACGATCTACTCCAAGCGCGGCTTCGACTCCATCGACCCCAACGACCTGCGCGGGCGGATGCGCTGGTGGGGTCTTTACACCCAGCGTCGGCCCGGGATCGACGGCGGCAAGACCGCGATCCTGGAGCCGGAGGAGCTGGACGACGAGTACTTCATGCTGCGGGTACGGATCGACGGCGGGCGGCTGTCGACGCAGCAGCTGCGGGTGATCGGAGAGATCTCGCAGGAGTTCGCGCGGGGCACCGCGGACCTCACCGACCGGCAGAACGTGCAGTTCCACTGGATCCGGATCGAGGACGTCCCGGAGATCTGGGAGCGCCTGGAGGCCGTCGGGCTGTCCACCACCGAGGCCTGCGGTGACACGCCCCGCGTGATCCTCGGTTCGCCGGTCGCCGGCATCGCCGCGGACGAGATCATCGACGGCTCCCCGGCGGTCGAGGAGATCAACCGCCGGATCGTCGGCAACAAGGCGTTCTCGAACCTGCCCCGCAAGTTCAAGTCCGCGGTCTCCGGCTCGCCGCTGCTGGACGTGGCGCACGAGATCAACGACGTCGCGTTCGTGGGAGTCGTCCACCCCGAGCACGGCCCCGGCTTCGACCTGTGGGTCGGCGGCGGCCTGTCCACCAACCCGAAGATCGGTGTGCGGCTCGGTGCCTGGGTGCCCCTGGACGAGGTCCCGGACGTCTACGAGGGCGTCATCTCGATCTTCCGCGACTACGGCTACCGGCGCCTGCGCACCCGCGCCCGGCTGAAGTTCCTCGTCGCCGACTGGGGTGCGGAGAAGTTCCGGCAGGTGCTGGAGGACGAGTACCTGCAGCGCAAGCTGGTCGACGGTCCGGCGCCGGCGCAACCCGTGGAGCGCTGGCGCGACCACGTCGGTGTGCACCGGCAGCAGGACGGGCGGTTCTACGTCGGTTTCGCCCCGCGCGTCGGACGCGTCGACGGTACGACGCTGGCGAAGATCGCCGACGTCGCCGAGGCGCACGGCTCGGGCCGGGTGCGTACCACCGTCGAGCAGAAGATGATCGTGCTGGACGTCGAGGAGGCGCAGGTCGAGTCTCTGGTGGCGGGTCTCGAGGCGCTGGATCTCAGCGTCAGCCCGTCCCCGTTCCGGCGCGGCACCATGGCCTGCACCGGCATCGAGTTCTGCAAGCTCGCCATCGTGGAGACCAAGGCGCGCGGCATCTCGCTGATCGACGAACTGGAGCGCCGCCTCCCGGAGTTCGACGAGCCGATCACGATCAACATCAACGGCTGCCCGAACGCCTGCGCCCGTATCCAGGTGGCGGACATCGGTCTCAAGGGCCAGCTGGTCCTCGACGACAACGGCGAGCAGGTCGAGGGCTTCCAGGTGCACCTCGGCGGCGCGCTGGGCCTGGAGGCGGGCTTCGGCCGCAAGGTCCGCGGTCTGAAGGTCACTTCGCAGGAGCTGCCCGACTACGTCGAGCGCGTCCTGAAGCGCTACCAGGCGGAGCGCGAGGACGGCGAGCGGTTCGCCACCTGGGCTGCGCGCGCTTCTGAAGAGGCTCTGTCATGAGGTCGGCGAGTGAGCCGAAGGGGCGCGCCGGTGTCGAGAGGGCATGGGGGTCCCCCCTGCTCGAGCGAAGCCGAGAGCTTGGGGGAGCGCGGAGGCCCGAAGGGGTGAGCACGGTCGTCCTCTCGACACCGGCACCCAGCGCCCCGGAGACCAACCGAGCCCTGAATAAGAGGAGGGCCCTGTCGTGAGCGAGCGGGCCGCACCTTTCTACTGCCCCTACTGCGGTGACGAGGACCTGCGTCCCAGTGAGCAGGGCCATGGCGCCTGGGAGTGCGGGGCGTGCAACCGCGCATTCCAGCTGAAGTTCCTCGGGCTGCTCACCCGGGGTCTTCAGCGAGCCGACAACGGAGGGGACGACCGGACATGACGACGGCTCAGGAACAGCGTACGACCGAGGAGTTGAAGCAGCTCGCCGAGCAGGCGGGCCGCGACCTGGAGGACGCCTCCGCGCTGGAGATCCTCCAGTGGGCGGTGGACACCTTCGGCAAGCGGTTCTGCGTCACCTCCTCCATGGAGGACGCGGTGGTCGCCCATCTGGCCTCCCGCGTGCTGAAAGGCGTCGACGTCGTCTTCCTCGACACCGGCTACCACTTCCCGGAGACCATCGGCACCCGGGACGCGGTCGAGGCCGTGATGGACGTCAACGTCATCACCCTCACACCGCGGCAGACGGTCGCCGAGCAGGACGCGGAGTACGGCCCGAAGCTGCACGACCGCGATCCTGACCTGTGCTGTGCGTTGCGCAAGGTCCGGCCGCTGGAGGAGGGCCTGAAGGGCTACGCGGCATGGGCGACGGGCCTGCGCCGCGACGAGTCCCCGACCCGGGCGAACACCCCGGTGGTCGGCTGGGACGAGAAGCGGCAGAAGGTCAAGATCTCCCCGATCGCCCGCTGGACCCAGGACGACGTGGACGCCTACGTCACCGAGCACGGCGTGCTGACCAACCCGCTGCTGATGGACGGCTACGCCTCCGTCGGCTGCGCCCCGTGCACCCGCAGGGTCCTGGAGGGCGAGGACGCGCGCGCCGGCCGCTGGGCGGGCCGGGCCAAGACCGAGTGCGGGCTGCACGGATGACGGCGCCCACAGCAACCCACACCTCGCCCACAGTTCCGACCGTTACTGCTGTTTCTGCTGTTACCGAAGCGACCACTGCGACCCAGGAGAACCACGTGACCACCGGAGCCACCGTCTGGCTCACGGGTCTGCCGAGCGCCGGCAAGACCACCATCGCGTACGAGCTGGCCGGCCGGCTGCGTGCCGACGGCCACCGCGTCGAGGTGCTCGACGGCGACGAGATCCGCGAGTTCATCTCGGCGGGCCTCGGCTTCAGCCGCGAGGACCGGCACACCAACGTGCAGCGCATCGGCTTCGTCGCCGAGCTGCTGGCCCGCAACGGCGTCAAGGCGCTCGTCCCGGTGATCGCCCCGTACGCGGACAGCCGCCAGGCGGTGCGCGAGCGGCACGCGGAGAACGGGACATCGTACCTGGAGATCCATGTGGCGACCCCGGTCGAGGTGTGCTCGGTGCGGGACGTGAAGGGGCTGTACGCCAAGCAGGCCGCGGGCGAGCTGTCGGGGCTCACGGGGGTCGACGACCCCTACGAGGAGCCCGAGACGCCCGATCTGCGGATCGAGTCGCAGCACCAGACCGTGCAGGAGTCCGCGGCCGCGGTCCACGCGCTGCTCACCGAAAGGGGACTGGCATGACGACCGTCGCCACGGTCGAGGAGGGTACGGCCAGCCCGTACGCCCTCACCCACCTGGACGCCCTCGAGTCCGAGGCGGTGCACATCTTCCGCGAGGTGGCGGGCGAGTTCGAGAACCCGGTGATCCTGTTCTCCGGTGGCAAGGACTCCATCGTCATGCTGCACCTCGCGCTGAAGGCGTTCGCCCCGGCGGCGATCCCCTTCTCGCTGCTCCATGTGGACACGGGACACAACTTCCCCGAGGTGCTGGAGTACCGGGACCGTGTGGTCGCCGCACATGGGCTGCGCCTCCATGTGGCCTCCGTACAGGACTACATCGACCGCGGTGTGCTGAAGGAACGTCCCGACGGCACCCGCAACCCGCTGCAGACGCTCCCGCTGACGGAGCGGATCCAGAGCGAGAAGTTCGACGCGGTCTTCGGCGGCGGCCGCCGCGACGAGGAGAAGGCCCGGGCCAAGGAGCGCGTCTTCTCGCTGCGGGACGAGTTCTCCCAGTGGGACCCGCGCCGCCAGCGGCCCGAGCTGTGGAACCTGTACAACGGCCGCCACGCGCCCGGCGAGCACGTCCGCGTGTTCCCGCTCAGCAACTGGACCGAGCTGGACGTCTGGCAGTACATCGCCCGCGAGGGCATCGAGCTGCCTCAGATCTACTTCGCGCACGAGCGCGAGGTGTTCCAGCGGGCCGGCATGTGGCTGACGGCCGGCGAGTGGGGCGGTCCGAAGGAGTCCGAGACCGTCGTGAAGCGTCTGGTCCGCTACCGGACCGTCGGTGACATGTCCTGCACGGGCGCCGTCGACTCCGACGCGACCACGCTGGACGCCGTCATCGCCGAGATCGCCGCCTCCCGGCTCACCGAGCGCGGCGCCACCCGCGCCGACGACAAGCTCTCCGAGGCCGCGATGGAAGACCGCAAGCGCGAGGGGTACTTCTAAGCATGAGCACGACCACGACCGAGGCGCTCTCGGCCACCACCCTGCTGCGGTTCGCCACCGCCGGCTCCGTCGACGACGGCAAGTCCACGCTCGTCGGACGGCTGCTGCACGACTCCAAGTCGGTCCTCACCGACCAGCTGGAGGCCGTGGAGCGCGCGTCCGCGAGCCGCGGCCAGGACGGCCCGGACCTCGCGCTGCTCACCGACGGCCTGCGCGCCGAGCGCGAGCAGGGCATCACCATCGACGTGGCCTACCGCTACTTCGCCACGCCCCGGCGCCGGTTCATCCTCGCCGACACGCCCGGCCATGTGCAGTACACCCGCAACATGGTCACCGGCGCTTCCACGGCCGAGCTGACGGTGGTCCTGGTCGACGCCCGCAACGGCGTGGTCGAGCAGACCCGCCGGCACGCGGCGATCGCCGCGCTGCTGCGCGTGCCGCACGTGGTCCTCGCCGTCAACAAGATGGACCTGGTCGACTACCAGGAGTCCGTGTTCGCCGCGATCGCCGAGGAGTTCACGGCGTACGCGACCGAGCTGGGCGTCCCGGAGATCACCGCGATCCCGATCTCGGCGCTCGCCGGCGACAACGTGGTGGAGCCGTCCGCCACCATGGACTGGTACGGCGGCCCGACCGTCCTGGAGCACCTGGAGACCGTCCCGGTCAGTCATGACCTGGCGCACTGCCACGCCCGGCTGCCCGTGCAGTACGTGATCCGTCCGCAGACCGCCGAGCACCCGGACTACCGGGGCTACGCGGGCCAGATCGCGGCCGGCACCTTCCGCGTCGGCGACCCGGTCACGATCCTGCCCTCCGGCCGTACGACGACGATCTCCGGCATCGACCTGCTCGGCGAGCCGGTCGACGTGGCCTGGACGACGCAGTCGGTGACCGTCCTGCTGACCGACGACGTCGACGTCTCGCGCGGCGACCTGATCGTGCCGACCAAGGACGCGCCGGCCACCACGCAGGACGTGGAGGCGACCGTCTGCCACGTCGCCGACCAGCCGCTGACCGTCGGGCACCGGGTGCTGCTCAAGCACGGCACCCGCACGGTCAAGGCCATCGTCAAGGACATCCCGTCCCGCCTCACGCTCGACGACCTGTCCCTGCACCCGCACCCGGGTCAGCTCGTCGCCAACGACATCGGCCGCGTGAAGATCCGCACCGCGGAGCCGCTGCCGGTGGACTCGTACGCCGACTCGCGGCGCACGGGCTCGTTCATCCTGATCGACCCGAACGACGGCACCACGCTCACCGCGGGCATGGTCGGCGAGTCGTTCGCCTCCCCGGAGCCGGTCAAGGACGAGGCCGAGGCCGACGGGTGGGACTTCTGACGTGAACTCCACCGACTACTACTCCACGTTCGCGAAGGAGGGCGGCCGCGTCGGCAGCGGTGTTCTCGGCAGCGGGCAGGGCGGAGTGGCGCGATGTGTGCGCTGACGTACGCGCACCGCTCGCGCGCCCGCACCCCCCACCGCCGTGGACGAAGACCTGCCGACCTCCCGGCCACGACCTGAGAGACCGTGACCGCCGGGCCTCCGAGAGGAACACCTCCCGTGCCTGCTACATCCGCTCTTCGCCGTACCTTCGCGGTCATAGCCGCCCTCCCCCTCCTCACCCTCGCCGCCTGCGGCTACGGTTCCCAGGCCGACAAGGACGACACGGCCAAGGTCGCCGCCGGGGCCAAGAAGACCGACGGGCTGGACTCCGTCAGGATCGGCTACTTCGGGAACCTGACGCACGCCACCGCGCTGGTCGGCTTCCAGAAGGGCTACTTCCAGAAGGAACTGGGGGCCACCGAGGTCACGCCGGCGATCTTCAACGCCGGTCCGTCCGAGATCGAGGCGCTCAACTCGGGCTCCATCGACATCGGCTGGATCGGTCCCTCGCCCGCGATCAACGGTTACACCAAGTCCGACGGCACCAACCTGAAGATCATCGGCGGTTCGGCGTCGGGCGGCGTGAAGCTGGTCGTCGACCCGAAGAAGATCAAGTCCCTCAAGGACGTCAAGGGCAAGAAGATCGCCACCCCGCAGCTGGGCAACACGCAGGACGTGGCTTTCCTCAACTGGGCTGCCGAGCAGGGCTGGAAGGTCGACGCGCAGAGCGGCAAGGGTGACGTCACGGTCGTCCGCACGGACAACAAGATCACTCCGGACGCCTACAAGGCCGGTTCGGTCGACGGCGCCTGGGTGCCGGAGCCGACCGCGTCCAAGCTGGTCGCCGAGGGCGGCAAGGTGCTCCTCGACGAGGCGTCGCTGTGGCCCGACAAGAAGTTCGTGATCACGAACATCATCGTGCGGCAGGCTTTCCTGAAGGAGCACCCGAAGGCCGTCGAGGCGGTCCTGAAGGCCTCGGTCGAGGCCAACAAGTGGATCAACGCCAACCCGGACGAGGCGAAGGCCGCGGCGAACAAGCAGCTCGGGAGCGACTCCGGCAAGGAGCTGCCCGCCGACGTCCTGGACCCGGCGTGGAAGTCGATCCAGTTCACCGACGACCCGCTGGCCGCCACGCTCGACACCGAGGCGGAGCACGCGGTCAAGGCCGGTCTGCTGGAGAAGCCCGATCTGAAGGGCATCTACGACCTCACGATCCTCAACAAGGTCCTCAAGGGCGAGGGCGAGAGCACGGTCGGCGACGCCGGTCTCGGCAGCTGACGCAGGCACCCGACGAGTTCCCAGGAGGTGACGACCATGGCCACGACCACGACTCTCGCCAAGGCCGCCGAGGCGGTCGAGTACGCGGCACGCCTTGAGCATGTCTCGAAGTCCTTCGCGACACCGGGCGGGCAGCAGCTCGTGCTGGACGACATCAGCATCGATGTGGCTCCGGGCGAGTTCGTCACCCTCCTGGGGGCCTCGGGCTGCGGCAAGTCCACGCTGCTGAACCTGGTGGCGGGGCTGGACCGGCCCACCGCGGGCTCCATCACGACGGACGGGCGTCCGGCCCTGATGTTCCAGGAACACGCCCTGTTCCCGTGGCTGACCGCGGGCAAGAACATCGAACTCGCCCTGAAGCTCAGGGGGGTTCCCAAGCCCGAGCGGCGCGGCAAGGCCGAGGAGCTGCTCGAACTGGTCCGGCTCAGGGGCGCGCACGGCAAGCGCGTGCACGAGCTGTCGGGCGGTATGCGGCAGCGCGTGGCGATGGCCCGTGCGCTGGCGCAGGAGAGCAACCTGCTGCTGATGGACGAGCCGTTCGCGGCCCTCGACGCCATCACCCGGGACGTGCTGCACGACGAGCTGACCCGGATCTGGGCGGAGACCGGCCTCTCCGTCCTGTTCGTCACGCACAACGTGCGCGAGGCGGTGCGGCTCGCGCAGCGGGTGATCCTGCTGTCCTCCCGGCCGGGCCGGATCGCGCGCGAGTGGAGCGTGGACATCCCGCAGCCGCGGCGCATCGAGGACGCGCCCGTGGCCGAACTGTCCCTTGAGATCACCGATGTACTGCGTGGGGAGATCCGCCGCCATGGCCAGCACTGAGACGACAGCGGCTCAGGACGCCGGGAGCGTCGAGGCGGGCCTCGACGCGCTGGAGACCACGGCCACCGGCCGCCCGCCGTTCCGGAAGACCTTCGTCGACAAGATCCTGCCGCCGATCATCGCGATCGCCGTGGTCCTCGTCGCCTGGTATCTCCTGTACCCGATCGTCGACAACCCGACGAAGTTGCCCTCGCCGGGCGCCGTGGGGAGCGCGTTCCGGGACGCCTGGCTGAAGGGCGAACTGCTCGGCTACATCTGGACCAGCGTCTCGCGCGGTCTGCTGGGCTTCGCCTTCGCGCTGCTCATCGGCACCCCGCTCGGCCTGCTGGTGGCCCGGGTGAAGTTCGTGCGCGCGGCCATCGGCCCGATCCTGTCCGGCCTCCAGTCGCTGCCGTCGGTGGCGTGGGTGCCGCCGGCCGTGATCTGGCTGGGCCTGAACAACTCGATGATGTACGCGGTGATCCTGCTCGGCGCGGTCCCGTCCATCGCCAACGGTCTGGTGTCCGGCGTCGACCAGGTGCCGCCGCTGTTCCTGCGGGCGGGCCGCACGATGGGCGCGACGGGCGTCAAGGGCATCTGGCACGTCACACTGCCGGCCGCGCTGCCCGGCTATGTGGCGGGCCTGAAGCAGGGCTGGGCGTTCTCGTGGCGCTCCCTGATGGCCGCGGAGATCATCGCGTCCTTCCCCGACCTCGGTGTGGGCCTCGGCCAGTTGCTGGAGAACGCGCGCACCGCCAGCGACATGGCCATGGTCTTCGAGGCCATCCTGCTCATCCTGTTCGTCGGCATCGCCATCGACCTGCTGATCTTCAGCCCGCTGGAGCGGTGGGTGCTGCGCAGCCGCGGCCTGCTGGTGAGGGGCTGAGGCACAGCATGCGCAATCCGGTCCGCCCCGTGCTCGTGGTGATCGCCCACGGCAGCCGCGACCCGCGCCACGCCGCGACCGTGCACGCGCTCGTGCAGCGCGTACGGTCGCTGCGGCCGGGCCTGCGCGTGGAGACCGGGTTCCTGGACTTCAACATCCCTTCCGTGCAGGGGGTGCTGGAGTCGCTCGCGGCGGAGGGCGAGCGGGACGTCGTGGCGCTGCCGCTGCTGCTGACCCGCGCCTTCCACGCGAAGGCCGACATCCCCGCCGTCCTGCGGGACGCGCCGCCGCAGCTGCACATCCGCCAGGCGGAGGTGCTGGGCCCGTCCCCGCTGCTGCTGTCGGCGCTGGAACGACGCCTCTACGAGGCGGGACTGACGCCCGCCGACAAGTCCTCGACCGGGGTCGTACTGGCCTCGGCGGGGTCCTCCGACCCGGAGGCGATCGCAGTGATCGCCGACATCGCGCGGGAGTGGTGGCACACCGGTTGGTGCGCCGTGCGACCTGCGTTCGCCTCCGCATCCCTTCCCCGCACCGAGGACGCCGTACGGGACCTGCGCGCCCTCGGCTGCGAGCGGGTGGCCGTCGCGCCGTACGTGCTGGCCCCCGGCTTCCTGCCCGACCGCATCGCACGCGGCGCGGCCGGGGCGGACGTCCTGGCGGACGTCCTGGGCCCGGCGCCCGAGGTGGCACGGGTGTTGCTGGAGCGGTACGACGAGGCACGGCTGCCGCTGCCGGCGGTGCTCGGCGCCTGACGGCCCGGCGGCCCGACGACCGCTCATCCGGTCGTTCCCGTCCCGGCCTGCCCGGTTTCCCCGAATCCCCTTCCTGGTCACGTCCGGATCTGCTGGGATGGTCCCTCAAAGCACTATCTCGGGGGAGAACGGTTCGCGTGGCCGGTCAGGAGTTCGGGCATCACCTGGGGCTGCCCAGGGCCCTGTCGGGTCTGCCGCTGAGCCCCCTCGTACCCGGTTACGGCAGCCTGGCCGCCGCCCAGCACGCGGCGGGGTTACGTCATCTCGGCGAGGTCCTGGGCGCCTCCCCCGCAGGGTTACGGGTCCTGGACGGGCTGTTCGTGCCGTCGGGGCCGTGGGGTCGGCGCCGGGTGGACGGGCTGTACCTGGACGGTCTCGCGCAGGGGCCGGGACCGGGCGCCCCGCTCGCCCGACGGCTGGCCGAACTGCACCGGCGCGATCCGCAGGCCCTGCGCCGGGTCGTCCTCTACCAGCTGATAGGTCTGCTCCAGGACCACCCGGCGTCCCAACGCCACCGCATCGCGGCCGAGTCGGGGGTGCACGCCGACGAGATCGACGGGCTGGTGGCGGCCGCCCGGCTGCGCCCCGCCCTCGACCGGCGCCGGCGCGATGCCGCCGAATCGCTCGGCGACGCCCTGGAGCGGCGGAAGCTGCACCGGCTGCGGAGCCTGCTCGACCGGCTGCCCACGGGGGGCGGTGACCCGGCGCTGGCCGCGCTGCGATCGGACGTGGCCGAGCGGATGGGCCTGGTCGAGGACCTGTTACGGTCCGCCCGGCGGGCCGAGGAGCAGGGCGACCAGGACGGCGCGAGCGGCGCGTACCTGCAAGCGCTGTGCGGGGCGGCCGACGACCGGCGCGCCCTGCGCGGCCTGGTCCGCCTGCACCGGCCCGAGTCCGGCCACCACCCCCTGCTGCGCGCCGAACTGCGCCCGGATCACGTGGAGGTGAGCTGGCAGGACCGGCACGACGTCCCCGGCGAGTGGCGGCTACTGCGGCTGTACCGCACGGATCGGGGCAGACCCGCCGTACGGAGTGTGCGCGGCGCGGACCCGACGGCGGCCGGGACCGTACGGGACAAGGACGCCCCGCTGGGCTCCGGGGTACGGTACGCGGCCCTGCCGCTGCGGGACGGCCGGGTGGCGGGCCCGCCACTGGTGTCGCGCCGGCTGCTGGTCACTCCGGAGGTGGGACGCCCGGTACTGACGGACGGCCCGGCCCGCATCCACTGCTCCTGGCAGCGACCGACGGGCGCGATCGACGTCACGGTCGAGCACATGGGCCTGGACAGGACCCCCCGCCGCCCCGCCCAGCGACCAGCGGACGCACCCAAGGGCCCGGACGAGGCCGCCATCCGCCACGCACGGAGGCCAGCGGACGCCACCGGCAACACCGCCGAGCGCACGGGCCCGGACAAGTCCCCCCACCACCCGGCCCAGCGACCAGCGGACGCGCCCAAAGGCCCGGACAAGGCCGCCATCCGGCTTGCCCAACGGTCTGCGGCCGGCACCGACATCACCGTCGGCCTCACGGACCCGGACAAGGCCCCCCTCGACCCCGCCCAGCGACCACCGGACGCGCCCAAGAGCCCGGACGAAGCCGCCATCCGCCACGCACGGAAGCCGACGGACGCCACCGGCAACACCGCCGAGCGCACGGGCCCGGACAAGGCCCCCCTCCGCCCCACCCGGCGACCAGCCGACGCGCCGAAGAGCCCGGACGCGGCCGCCATACGGCTCACCCAGCAGTCTGCGGACGCCACCGACATCGGCGCCGAGCCCACGGGCCAGCACAACGCCGCCATCCGGCTCGTTCGGCGGCCCGACGGGTTCACGGTCACCGGGCTGCCGGCGGGCCCGCACTCGTTCCGGATCGTCTGTCACTACCGGGCGCTGGACGGCAGCCGGGTCGCCTCCCCGGGCCTGCGGGTGACCGGTACCGTCCACGCCTGGCCGGAGCCTGTGCGCAGTCTCGACGCGCGGGCCGACGGTGGGGCCGTGCGGTTCGAGTGGAGCGGTGGGCAGGGTGCCGAGGTGCGGCTGGTGGTGTGGCCCGGGCAGGCGCCGGCGCCGGGCACGGAGCTGCGTGCGCGGGAGCTGCCGGCCGCGCTGGACTGGCCCGAGAAGGCCGGCGCCCTGTGCCCTCCGCCGGGCACGTACACCGAGGTCGCCGCCGTCGCCGTACTCGGTGCGCGGGCGCTGGCCGGGCCGGCCGTCGGCGTGGAGGCCGTACACGCCGCGCCCGGGCTCACGGTCGAGCGGCTGCCTGACGGGCAGGCGCGGATCATGCTGGACTGGCCCGAGGGCGTCGGGCACGTCGTGGTCGGCTGGGCGGGCCTGGACGGCGCGGAGGGCGGCGGGGAGCGGATCCTGACCGCGCACGCCTACCGGCGCGGCGGGCTGCGGCTGCCCGTCGGCCCGGGGGCCGTGCGGATCCGGGCGGCGACCGTGCCCCGGGTGCCGGGCGCCGTCGTGGTGGTGCCGGACGCGGCCGAGGCACTGTTGCCGTCCGACGCCGCGATCCGGTACCAACTGGTGTGCGCGCAACGGCGGTTCCTCGGCCGGGGCGGCCGCACCCTGCTCCGGGTCACCCTGGCCGCGCCGGGCGGGCCCGGGGACGTACCGGAGTTCGTGTGCGTCGCACGCAGCGGTACCCTGCGCCCGCGCAGCCCCGCAGACGGCACGACCGTCCTGCGGATACCCGGGCCCGACCTGGCGCGGCACGGGACCGTCGAACAGGAGCTGCCGGCCTCCCCCTGCCCGGCCCCCTACACCCTGCGCGGCTTCCTGCTCGGGGAGCACGCGACCTCGGTGCGACTCGAAGAACCCCCTCTCGCCAGCCTGGTGGTGCGCTGAGCCATGACGACCGTGATCTGCCCCTACTGCTTCGCCCGCGCGTCGGCGGCCAAGCTGCCGTACCGCTGCCTGATGACCCCGAGCGGGGTGCGCGGCGGCGCGCCCTGCGGGCCCGAACGTGACGACGCCTGGGCCGGGTTCATGGGTCCCGGCGTGCCTCCGGCGGCCCGGATGCGCGGGCCCGTGTTCACTCCCGCGCGCAAGGTCGCGGGGCTCGGCGGCGGGGGCAGCAGCGTGCCCTGCCCGCAGTGCGGGGTGCCCACGCCGGTGCGGGTGTGCGGGTCCTGCCACAGCGATCTGCCGAGCGACTACTGCGACCAGGACAGCCGGATCATCGCGCTGGTCGGCGCGAAGGCGTCCGGCAAGAGCACCTATGTGTCCGTGCTGGTCAACGAGTTGAACCAGCGGGTGGGGCAGGCCTATCACGCCTCGCTCGCGGCGATGGGGCAGAGCACGCAGACGCGGGACAAGGAGATGGCCGAGGACCTGTACGAGCGGCTGCGGCTGCCGGACGCCACCCGGCCGGCCGCGCTCGGCTTCAACGACCCGCTGCTGTACCGGCTGAGCCTGCCCCGCAAGGGCCTGCTGGGCGGCGCCGGGACCCGGCACACCACACTGGTCTTCTTCGACGCGGCCGGTGAGGACCTCGCGGGCGCCGAGGCGATGGACCGCTACACCCGTTACCTCGGCGCCGCCGACGGGATCATCCTGCTCGTCGACCCGCTCCAACTCGGCTCGGTGCGCGACCGGTTGGCGGTGCACGAGGGGCCGCCGCTGCCCGTGGTGGAGACCTCGCCGCAGCAGATCGCCGCCGACCTGGCCGCCCAGCTGCGGGCCCACGGCAAGGGGAGGACACGGGGGCGGGTGTCCACGCCGATCGCGGTGGCGGTCACCAAGACGGACATGCTCAGACCCCTGCTGGACCCGCACTCCCCGCTGCTGCGCAACGCCCCGCACAGCGCGGGCACCTACGACGGCGAGGACCGGCTGGCCGTGCACGAGGAACTCCGCTCCCTGCTGACCGACTGGGACTCCGGCGCGCTGCTGCGCCAACTGGAGCTGGACTTCGCCGAGTTGTCCCTGTTCGGGCTGTCCGCGCTGGGGGCGCCGCCGCCCGCGGACGCCCCGGCGGACGTACCGAAGTCGGGTCCGCAGCCGGTGCGGGTGGAGGATCCGCTGCTGTGGCTGCTGTCCCGGCGCGGACTGCTGCCCGTGCGCGCGGCGGGGAAGGGGCGTGCCAAGTGAGCCTCGCCCAGCTGCACTACACCTCGGCGCCGCCCGGTCCGGACGGGTCGGGCTTCCGGTTCACCGCGGTCAGCCCCGGTGTGCCGCAGACGCTGCTGCGGGAGGCGGAGCAGCTCATCGGGTACGAGCCGCCGCGCGACCTGCCCGCGCGCCCGGACGCCGAGCAGCTGAAGGGCTTCCCGAAGGCCTTCAGCTGCAGTGAACTGTCCGACGGTGGAAGGCTGTTGAGCCGGTCGGTGTACACCGGAGCGGACTACAGCGGGCGGTGGGGCAACTTCCACGCCCACGCCCTGCATCTGCCGCCCGGGGTACGGCTGCCGGACGGGGCGCTGCCCATCACGGCCTGGGAGTCGCCGCGTTGGGCCGACGCCACTCCCCCGGACGGGCAGCCCCAGCCGGTGGACCGGTTCGAGCCGTCGGGTCTGCTGCGCCGGGACGGGCTGGTGGCCTTCGCCCGGTCCCGCGCGGACCGGCTCGCCGCGTTCTTCGCGGACCTGCGCGCCCTCACCGAGGAGACGGACACCCGGCAGATCGTCCTCGTGGAGCACGACAGCGCCGACGTGGCCCAGTGGATCGCGCTGGCCTGCACCGTCCTGCCGCGCGAACGGGCGCACCGGCTGACCTTCACCACGTACACGCGACGTCCGCAGCAGGCCCGTCAGCAGATCGTCGGGGCGCTGCCGTCCTCGGAGCCGGTCGGCCACGACCACCGGTTCCGGGTACACGACTGCACCGCCGGGGCCGACGAGGAACCCGTCCAGGACGCCTGGGCCGACGTGTGCGCGCGGGTCTGGGCGGCCGGCCGGCCCGAGTTGTTCCGCGACAGCTCAGGCGAGCTGGGCCCGCTCGCGGTGGCCGCGCTCGTCCAGGGCATCGGGCTGCGCGCCGACGGGCGTGCGGCGGCGGCCCGTTGGGCGGCGGAGCACGCGTTCACCCTGCCCCCGGAGACGCTCCCCGTGTTGATCGCGGCCCTGGCCGGCAGAAGCGGCAAGGGCCCCGGCGGGCAGAGCACGCGGTACAGCTTCACCGGTCAGGGCCGGAGCGGGCAGGACACCCGGTACAACTCCACCGGCCAGGAACGGGGCGCGCAGGGCACGCGGTACAGCCCCACCGGTACGCCCCTGGACGACGAACCGGCCGCGCTGGCGGCGCTGTCGGCCCGGCTGGACGGCCAGGTGCCCACCACCGTGTCGGCGCCGCTCGCCGCCCGCGTGCTGGCCACGGCGGTGCTCGGCCGGGGCCCGGTGCCCCCGCTGGTCGCGGGCTCGCTGACCCCCGCGCTCCGCGCCGAGCTGGCCCGGGACCTGGCTCCGGCCCTGCGGCAGGGCATCGCCGATGCGACCGAACCGGCCGCCGGCCGGCCCCTCGCCCTGCTGCGCGTCGCCGACCTGCTCGACGTGGACTGCACGGAGGCGCTACCGGAGTTCGCGGGGCGCATCGCCCGGGACCTGGTGAGCGAGCGGACCGGGGAGCCGACGGCTGAGCAACCGGCGGCCGAGAAACCGGCGGTGGAGAAACCGGCGGTGGAGAAACCGGCGCCCGAGGAGTCGTCCCCCGACGGCCCGGACGTTCCCGCCGCCCTCCTCGACGCCGTGCACGGTCACCCCGCGCTGCGCACCGCCCTGTTCGGCGCGCTGGACGCCCTCGCCGCCGCCAATCCCCCGGGGGCCGCAGGCCGGTTGGCGGGATCCGGGCTGCCGGTCTCGCTCGACTCCGGTTTCCCGCACCTGCGGATGTGCATCCAGGCCGACGGGGCACGGCGGGCCGGCGGCGACCGACGGCGCCGGTTCCACGACGTGCTGCGCACCGCCGGGGTCTCGCCACACGCCGAACCGGCAGTCCTGCGCACCGCGTTCCTCCTGGTGTGGCCGGACGGCCTGCCCACCGGGGAGGAGGCGAGCCTGCTGCTGAGCGAGCTGGGCTCGGACGCGCACCGGCTGGCCGGCACCCGGGACCTGCTGGTCGAGGCCGCCCTCGCCGCCCCGGCCGACGACCTCGCCGTACCGGTCCTCGCCGCCGACCTGCTGCGCTGCTTCACCACGGAGCTGCGGCCCGCGCACCGGGCGCCGCTGCTGCTGCTGGAGTACGCGGGGCTGCTCGACGCCGGCCAGGACGTCGAGGGCTGGGTGGAGCACGTGCGGCGGCTGCGGGACGGTGCGGCAGAGCCCGCACCCGAGCCGGTGACGCAGCGGGTGTACGACGCCGTCGCCCGCCGGCTGCTGGCCGTCCCGGCGCCGGGGAGCGAGGCCTACGCCGCGCCGCGCCCGACGGTGTCCGAGAGCGAGCTGTACGCGCTGGCCCGCTCGGGCGATCCGGGGCTGCTGGCCGCGTACGAGCGGGTGGCGCGCGGGGACCGGGTGGGCGAGCGGCTGCGCACCGTGCCGTCGTACGTGGCCGCCTGTTTCGGCGACTGGAGCGCGTACCCGCAGACGCACCCGGCCTGGGAGGCGACGCGCACGACCCTGCTGGCCAAGGTGCTGCGGCCGGTCGTGCGGGTGCTGCCCGACGAGGACCGGAGCGCGGTCGAGGAGGCGCTGCGCCGCACCGGCCGGGGCCGGCTGGACGCCTACCGCGCCTGGAACCGCCCCGGTGCGCTGGGCCGGCTCGCGGGACGGCTGACCGGGCGGGGGCGGCGCGAGGAGCGGCAGGCGACCTGGTACGGCGATGTGGACCCGCCGGGCGGGGGAGGCCGCCGATGAACGTGGGCGGGGAGGACAACGCCGGTGTGCTGGTCCTGGTGCTCCTGGCCCTGTTCGGCTGGGCCGGGGTCGTGGCCGTCGCGGTGTGCGTGTCCCGCACGCTGTGGGAGTTCCTCGGGCGCGGGGTGCAGGCCGTGTGGCGCGGGCTCGGGCCCTGGCAGGCGGGCCGCACCGACCCGCGGCTCGCGGCGGTCGGAAGCAGTGAGCCCGCGCATCTCGCCTACTGGTGGCGGCAGTCGTGGGCGGACGCGGTGTCCTCGGGGCTCGCCGGGATGCGGGCCGTCTGGTCCGCCTTCGCCTATCCGTGGCTGAGCCGGACCGTGCGCAACCTGTTCCAGGGGCGCCGCGCCTCGGGTGTGCGCGTCACGGCGCCGCTGTACCGGCTCCTGCTGGCCGTGCTGATCGCGCCCGGTACGGCCGCGGGCGCGCTGGTCGGCGCCGCGCTGGCGACGCTGCTGCTCGGCGCGGTGCTGGTGCTGTTCGCGCTGCTGCTGGCCGTGGTGTGGCTGGGCTGGGCCGCCGGTGTGCCCGTGCTGCGCGGGGTGGAGCGCGGTTGGCTGCTGCTGCGCGGCATCCGCGTCAAGTGCCCGCACCCCGGCTGCTACGCACCGGTCCCGCTGGCGCTGCACCGCTGCCCCAGCTGTCAGGCGATGCATGCCGAGTTGCGGCCCGGGCGGTACGGGGTGCTGTGGCACGTGTGCCGGTGCGGGCACCGGATGCCGGCCTCCCGGCTGTTGGGGCGCGGGAAGCTCACGGCACTGTGTCCGCGCTGCGAGCAGTTCCTGCCCCGGGCGGCGGGCACCATGCGTGTGGTGCACACCCCGCTGGTCGGCGGTACCTCGTCGGGCAAGACGATGCTGATGGCGGCCATGGTCGAGGGACTGCACTCCTGGTCCCGGCAGGGCGAACTGCGCGTCGAGTACGCCACCGTCGACGACCAGCGCACCCAGACCGGCCTCAACCAGGAGCTGAACAGCACCGGTTGGGCCCACGCCACCACCGGCGGCCAGCCGCGCGCCATGATGCTGACCGTGGCCCGGGGCCGCAGGCGGCGCCTGCTGTACCTGTACGACCCGATGGGCGAGCAGGTGAGCGACGCCGAACGGGTGCGCGCCCAGCGGTACCTGGCGCACGCGGACGGGGTGGTCCTGGTCGCCGACGTGCTGGCCGATCCCAAGGTCCGCGGCCGGCTGGACCCCGCGGAGACCGAGCGGACGGACCGGGCGCGGCCCTCGGCGCAGGGCCCCTGGGAGACGTACCAGCGCCTCACCGGGGAGCTGGCGGCGCTCACCGGCCGGCGGTCCCGGATGTCCGTGGCCACCGTGGTCACCAAGCGGGACGTGCTGGACCGGCTGACCTCGCTGCCGGTGCCCGGTCCGCGCATCGACGACTGGCTCGGCGACGTCGGTCTCGGCGCGCTGGTCCGCGCCCTCGGCCATGACTTCGGGGCGGCCCGCTACTGGGCGGTCAGCGCCCACGCCGCCACCGGCACCGGGCCGCTGGAGAGCGAGCAGCGCCGGGCCGCCGAGCCGGTGCTGTGGCTGCTCGCGGCCTCGGGGCTGCGCACCGGCCCGCTCACCGGATCCGGCGCAGGCGGCGGCCGGCCGCCCAGGCAGCGGCGGCGGCCGGACGACGCCGAGACGGGGAGGTACAGCCCGGCATGAACCAGGTCACCCCCTCCGTCTCACGGGCCCGGCGGGCGCTGGCGGGCCTCTTCGTCACCGCCCTGGTCCTGGCGGTGGCCGCGCTCGCCTACGGCGTACGGCTGCTGCTGCCCTGACCGACCCGAACTCCCCATCACCTGAAAGGAATCACGGCGTGAGCGACATTCCCGGCGGGGCCATGGCCAACCGGCCGGTCCACTTCATCTGGCTGCTCGACTGCTCGTACTCGATGCAGGGCGAGAAGATCGCGAAGCTCAACTACGCGATCAGAGAAGCCATCCCGGAGATGCGGTCGGTGGCCCACGACAACCCGGCGGCCCAACTGCTGCTGCGGACCGTCACCTTCTCCACCACGGCCCGGTGGCACCACCAGACCCCGGTCCCGGTCGACGACTTCACCTGGCAGGACGTGCAGGTCGACGGCATGACCAACCTCGGTGAGGCGCTGCACCTGGTGGCGCGGGAGCTGCAGACCCCGCCGATGCCGCAGCGGGCGCTGAAGCCGGTGCTGGCGCTGGTCTCGGACGGGGTGCCCACCGACGACTGGCGGGCGGGCCTGAAGGCCGTCGACGCGAGTCCCTGGGGCCGCAAGGCGGTGCGGGTCGCCATCGCGATCGGCGCGGACGCGGACCGCGGGGTGCTCCAGGAGTTCCTCGGCAATCCCGAACTGCAGCCGCTGGACGCCAACAGCCCCAAGCAGCTGGCCGCCGCGATCCGGTGGGCGTCCACGGCGGCCGTGAAGGCGGCCTCCCAGCCGGTCCTGGGCGACAGCTCGGGCAAGACCCTGACCATGGCCAAACAGCCGTACGCACCGCCGGTGCTGGACGACGACGATGACGACGACGTGTGGTGACGCTCGGGGTGCGACGGTGGGAGACGCTCGCGGACAGCGTCCAGGGGGTCAACAAGCGGCGCAACCAGGACTGGTACGAGTGCCGGGGCACCGGATCCGATGAGGATCCGCTGGTTCTCGCCGTGGCGGACGGGCACGGCTCGGCGGTGCACGCGCGCAGCGAGCTGGGCGCGCGGTTCGCCGTGGACCGGTTCGTGGGTCTCGCCGCCCACTTCGGCCGGGCGGCGCACGACTGTCACGAGCCGGGGCGGCTGGCCCGGCTGATGACGTACGCCCGGGACGACTTCCCGCGCGCGCTGGTGCACGAGTGGCGGCAGGCGGCCCTCGGGCACTGGGACCGCAACCGTCCGGTCGTCGAGGAGGCGTCCCGGGAGCCGGGCCCCGAGGACAAGCTGGTGCTGTACGGCACGACGCTGATCGGTGCCGTGCTCACACCGTGGCTGTTCGTGGCCTGGCAGCTCGGCGACGGGGACCTCGCGGTGGTGGAGCACGACGGCACGCTGAGCCGGCCGCTCGCGCCCGCCGAGGAGGACCTGGGCGACGAGACGGAGTCGCTGTGCGGGCGCGAGGCCTGGCGGTCCATGCGGATGTACTGGGCGCCGGTGTTCGAGGAGGCGCGCGCCCCACGGCTGGTGGTGCTCTCCACGGACGGGCTGTCGAAGAGCTTCGCGTCGGCCGACGGGTACCGCGAGTTCGTCGCGGGCCTGGCCGGCCGGCTGGCCGAGGAGGGCGGTACGGGGGTGCGGAAGGTGCTGCCCGAGTGGCTGGCGCAGGCCGCGCGCTACTCGGGGGACGACACGACGCTGGCGGCGGCGCTGCGCTCGGCACAGGACGCCGTCGTGGACGACATGGAGCAGGCCGCGGACGCGGGTGGTCCGGTGGACACGGAAGAACGGAAGACGGAGACGTAGATGAGCGGCATGCTCGATGGCGGGACGCGCCTCGCGGCTCAGACCGGTGACGAGGTCGAGATCGTCGACTTCCTCGGCGCGGGCGGCCAGGGCGAGGTGTACCGGGTCCGCACACCGGACGGGGAGCGGGCGCTGAAGTGGTACTACCCGACCTGCGCGACCGACGAACAGGAGGTGATCGTAAGGGAGTTGGTCGCCCGAGACTTCGCCGACGACCGGTTCCTGTGGCCGGAGGCGTACGTGCCCGCGCACCGCGGCTCGTTCGGCTATCTGATGGGGCTGCGCCCGGACCGTTACAAGGGTCTTCCGGCGCTGTTCCGGCGGCAGTTGCGCACCAGCCCGCGCGCGCTGCTGACGGCCTGCCTGTACACGGTGGAGGCCTACCAGGCGCTGCACTCGCGGGGCATCGCCTACCGGGACATCTCCTGGGGCAACATCTTCTTCGACCCGGCCACCGGTGACGTGCTGGTCTGCGACAACGACAACGCGGTGGTGGAGGGGGACGCCAGCGGCATCTCGGGGACCATGGAGTTCATGGCGCCGGAGCTGGTGCGCGGCGACCCGGGGGCGCGCCCCGGCACCCAGTCCGACCTGCACTCGCTCGCCGTGCTGCTGTTCATGTTCCTGATGAACCATCACCCGCTCAAGGGCAGGCTGGAGTTGGGCATCCACTGTTTGGACGAGGCGGCCGAGCGCAAGCTGTACGGCAGGAGTCCGCTGTTCGTGTTCGACCCGGCGGACGACTCCAACGCGCCGGACCCGATGGAGCACGCGACCGTGCTGGCCACCTGGGACGCGGCGGCGGGGACGCTGCAGGAGCTGTTCCGGCGGTCCTTCACGGTCGGGCTGCGTGATCCGGCGGCCCGGGTGCGGGAGTCCGAGTGGCGCAACGCGCTGCGGGCGGTGCTGGACTCGGTGGTCGAGTGCGCCTCCTGCGGGCGGCAGAACATGACCGAGCCGGGCGAGAACCCGCCGCCCCGGCCCTGTTGGGGCTGTGGGGCGCTGCTGGTGCTCCCGCCGCGGCTGACGGTGACCACTCCCCCGCCCCGCACCGAGCACCACGTCCGGCTGCGCCGGGGTGCCCGGGTGCAGGCCCATCATCTGCTGCCGGAGCCGGCGCGCCACGACTGCTCGGATGCCGCGCTCGTCGCGGAGCTGGTCGAACACCCCAAGAAGCCGGGCCGGTTCGGCATCGCGAACCGGTCGCGGCAGACCTGGACGGGCACCCGCTCCGACGGCACCGCGCAGAAGATCGAGCCCGGTCAGACCGTGCCGCTCAGGGCGGGCCTGGAACTGGACCTCGGTGACGGGGTACGGGCGGTGGTGCGGGCCAAGTGAGGTGTGGACGGGGCCCCGTGACGGCGGCGGGGTCCCGTCCGCTCACAGGCCCATGACATGCATGAGCTGCTGGGTGAACGTGAGGCTGCCGGTGCCTGCGGCGGCGCCGATGCTGATGGCCTCCAGGGCGGAGCGGATGCGGCCGCGGTTCGGCGGACCGCCGTCCCCGACGGACTCCATCATCGCGCCGCGGATGGTCTCTCCGTGCCGCACGAGGCCCGGGTACTCGGCGTGCAGGGCCTCCAGCAGCCCGTCCGCGAGCCGGACGAGGGCCTCCGAGGCCGGGTCGTAGGGGTTGATCTCGATACGGCCGTGATCGCCGATGTTGGCGGGACCGTTGATGTTCCCGAAGTTGTAGGTGCTCATCGTCCTGTCCTGACTCCTGCTTCGTGAGGGCCGGCGGGGCTGGGGTTATGACGTGGGCGGGCCGGAGCCGGCGGGTCCCGGTCCGCCCTGGGGTCCCGGTCCGCCGTGCGGCCCGGGGCCCTGCTGACCGCCCATGGCGATCGTGCCGTTGTTGCCGAAGATGCTGGGACCGCTGACGTTACCGATGTTGTAGGTCTGTGTGCTGATGACCTGTAAAGCCTTGTCGTACGAGCTGGTGTCGACATGGTGGTCCTGGAGGAAACGCTCCGTGGCGACGAGCACGCCCTGCTGGAGCCGGAACAGGAAGTCCTGCGCGTCCATCCGCTCGGTGTAGCCCGCCTCGTCCCAGGCGCCGAGATCCTCGCGCAGGCTGCCCTTGGCGCCGTAGTCGTACCGGACGTGCTGCTTGGTGATCGCCTTGCGCTGCCTGGTCAGCCAGCGGTCGTGGTCGCGTCGCCAGCGGCTGCGCGCGGTCAACCGGCCGAGGGCGCCGCGCAGTTGGGGGCCGGTGTGGGAGGTGGCGTACTTGACGAGGTCCCACCAGCGTTCGCGGGGGGCCACCGGAAGGCGGTCCACGCGGTGGAAGCGGCCGTCCAGCGGGGGTATCGCGTAGGCGGCGACCTCCCAGGTCAGGCTGGGTGGCTGCAGGTTCGCCCGCAGGTACATGGAGACGATCATCCGGCCGCCCTCGCCGATGCGTTCCAGGCACAGGTGGGTGCGCATGCCCGCGCCGGGGCTCTGCAGCCCCGCCTGCACCAGCTGCTTGGGTATCCGGGCGCGGGGTCTGCGGGTGCTGTCGGGGACCAGTTCGGGCAGGTAGCAGGCGTTGCTCCCGATGACGTAGAGCCGGTTCTGCGCCCGCAGGTTCGGCAGTCCGGAGATGGTCTCCAGGTGGCGGGCCACGTAGGTGTGCAGGTCGACGGCGTCGAAGGGCAGCAGCGGGAACTTGCCGCCGGCGGGGTCGTCGGCGGGTCTGCTGACGTCGATGGGCTGCCAGACCAGCTCCTTGATCTTCTCGCCGCTGCCGACGAACGGCTTGGTCTGGGCGGACGCGTCCGCGTACGGCAGGACGTTGGCGCGTTTCAGCTCGTTCAGCCAGTCCTCCGCCTCGGCCTCCACGGGCGGCGCCGTCCGCTCGGGTTTCTCCGCGGAGTGGAACACCTCGCGTGCCGTGTCACGTCCCACGGACTCCTTGTGGTGGACCAGGGTCCAGGCGATCACGTACGCGCCGAGAGGGCCGAAAATCGCCACCCATCCGAGTGATCCGTGCCCGTTGACCAGAGCCCACCCTCCCGCCAGGACGGCGACCGGCACGACCACCGCGAGGCACGCCAGCCGGCGGTCGAGGGCGGCTCGGCGGCGGGCGGCCACGCGCGCGTGCCGGGCGAGGGCGACGAAGTTGATGCCGAGGCTCAACCCCAGGGCGTCCAGCCGGTCCCCGGTGAGCGCCCGGTCCACGTACAGGGCGAAGTCGTCGTCGAGGTGTACCGAGGCGCACAGGCGCCGGGTCACCGAGTCCTTCCGGTACTGCGGCAGCGTGGGTAATGGTCTCCCCGGCACACTCATCCGCTCCCCCTCGGCCGTTCCGCGCGCTTCACCCTAGGGACAACCCGGGGGGTTTGTCGCGGGGTTCCGGGGAGCCGGGCCGCCGCGGTCCGGCGCTCCCCTGTGACGTCGGACCGCGGTCGGCTCTTGGTTCTGCGTCATCTCGGCCGGATGTGTCACTGACAAAGGGACTTCGTCACACCGAAGGGGATGTTTATCAGCCAACCCTTCTTCATCGCCTGTCAATTGCCGCGCAGGTCCGATCAGTCGAAGCGGAGTGCTCCCGTGCGGGTGCGCTTGAGTTCGAAGAAGTCGGGGTGGTGGGCCAACACCCGGAAGCTGTCGAAGAGTTCGGCCGCCTCGGCACCGCGCGGAATCGCGCGCAGGACGGGGCCGAACCACACGGTGCCGTCGACATGGATCGTGGGCGTGCCCACGTAGTCGCCCGAGTCCGGTTCGGCGCCCGCCTCGTGGCTGCGGCGCACCGCGTCGTCGTACGCCGGGTCGTGCGCGGCGGCCAACAGGTCGACGGGGAGCCCGAGTTCGTCCAGGGACTCGGCGATCACGGTGTCGAAGTCCTTGATCCCCCGCTCGTGGATCCGGGTGCCGAACGCGGTGTACAGGTCGCGCAGCACCTTCTCGCCGTGCCGCTCGGCGGCGGCCACGGCGACCCGGACCGGGCCGATCGAGCGGTCGACCAAGTCCCGGTACCAGTCCGGGAGTTCGTTGCCGATGTTGTGCAGGTACAGGCTCATGGCGTGGAAGCGGAGGTCGAGCGGCCGGGTGCGCTCGACCTCCAGCAGCCAGCGGGAGGTGATCCAGGCGAAGGGGCAGGCGGGGTCGAAGTAGAAGTCGACACGGGTCGGGTCGGGGCTCGTCGTACGGCTGTTCTCGCTGCGCGTCATGGCGCCGACGCTAGTCCGCCAATGGTGCAGAATCCCGACCCAATTCGATTCTCCTTCAGTGGTCCACTTCCGGCTCTCCCGGGGCGGTGATCTCGATCTCCCGCAGGCGGTCCGGCTCGGCGACGACCTCGACCCTGGTGATCCGGCCGTCGTCGTCGAAGGTGAAGGCCAGGACCACCCGCGGCCGGCCGTGCGGCGCCATGACCAGGCCGAACCGGCCGTCCAGCAGGGCGAGGCCGGTGAACTGGGCGCGGGCCACGGCGGCCATGGCGCCCCGGGCGACCGGCTCGGCGCCGTGGACCGTGATCGGTTCGGGGGTGGGGACGACCCGGGCGTCGGCGTGCAGCACCACGTCCGGGGCGAGCAGGGCGACCAGGGCCGCGAAGTCGCCGCACCGGGTCGCGGCCAGGAAGGCCTCGACGGCCTCCCGGCGGCGGCCCGCGTCCGCGGTGGACGCGGGGGTCCGGCCCCGGACCCGGCGGCGGGCCCGGCTGGCCAGCTGCCGGGTGGCGGCCGGGGTCTTCTCCAGCAGCGGGGCGATGTCGTCGAAGGGCACGGCGAACAGGTCGTGCAGGACGAAGGCGACCCGCTCGGCGGGGGCCAGGGTGTCCAGGACGACGAGCAGGGCGACGCCGACCTCGTCGGCCAGCAGCGCCTCACGGGCCGGGTCGCCCGCCTCGCCGCCGGGGGCCGCGTCCGGATCCCGGTGGTCGAGGGGGTCCTCCCGGCGGTTGCGGCGCGTGCGCAACTGGTTCAGGCACACCCGGGTCACTACCGTGGTCAGCCAGCCGGTGAGGTTCTCGACCTCACCGAGGTCGGCCTGCTGGACGCGCAGCCAGGCGTCCTGCAGGGCGTCGTCCGCCTCGACGGCCGAGCCGAGCAACCGGTACGCCACGGCCGCGAGATGCGGCCGGTCCGCCTCGAACCGTGCCGCAAGCCGTGCGCTGTCCTGTGTGACGCCGTCCACCGTGCCCCCGTCCCTTCCTGCACGCCCGCGCGTCGCGAGCCCGCGGGACACGAAACGCCAACCCGGCCGGAAGATCAACCGCCTTTGCAATCAGCTGCACACCGGTCAGTCGCACACCGGTCGGCCGCTCACCGGTCAGCCGCCCGCTCCGCCTCGTCGGCCAGTCGTACCAGCTCCGCGACCGGCAGGGAGCCCGCCGGCCGGTGTTCCCGGGCGAACCGGTTGGCGAGGCGCTGCAGCAGTTCGTTCAGCGGGGTCGGTACGCCGTGCAGACGGCCGAGAAGGACGATCTCGCCGTTGAGGTGGTCGGCCTCGATGGTGCCGGTGCCGCGGACGAGGGACTGCCAGGAGGAGCCGCCGCCGCGCGGGGCCCCGTCGAGCGGGACCAGGGTGACCTTGTCCCCGCGTGCCTCCTTCTGCTCCTCGGCGCTCGCGTACGCGATCCCGGCGGCGTCGAGCACGGCCTCCCCCTCGGCCCGCACCCTCGTGTACAGGGCCATGGCCTGCTCGTTGTCGACAGGACCGCTGACGGCCTCCAGGGCGTTGCCGAGGTTGCCGAGCAGCTTGGCGTACTGCCAGCGGGCCACGTCCGGCACGACCGGCGCCTCGAAGCGGGCGGCCGCCAGGTCGGCGGCGATGCGCCGGGCGGTGTCGTCGGTGCCGTGCGGATACCGGCCCAGGTGCAGGATGCCGGTGAGCGGGGTGCCGGCGGCGGAGACGACTCCGGGTTCCACGAAGGTCGAGGGCAGCCAGACGCAGACACCGTACACGTGACGGAAGCGGCGCAGTGCCAGACGCGGGCTCTCCACGCCGTTCTGCAGGCACACCAGCGGCAGCTGCTCCGCCGCCGTCCCGCCGCCCGCGACCGGGGCCTCGCCCCAGGTCTCCAGGGCGGCCACGGTGTCCTGTGTCTTCACGGCCAGGACGAGGACGTCGTCGGCGCGCAGTTCGCCGAGCGGGTCCGGTCCGTCGACGGCGGGCAGCCGGTACGTCGACTCGCCCTCCGGTACCCGCAGCCTCAGCCCCCGCTCGGCGAGTGCCGCCAGGTGCCGGCCACGGGCGACGAGCACGACCTCACGCCCGGCCTGGGCCAGCCGCCCGCCGACGGTGCCGCCGACCGCCCCTGCCCCGATGATGACGTAGCGCATGGGACAGAGCCTCGCACACCGGCCGTCGCCCTCGGCCCGGGGCTCCCGTCACCCTTCCGGAGCGGTCAACTCGACCAGTTTGAGCACGGTGTTCCAGTTCCGGCTGGTGGCGATGACGCCCTTGGTGATCCGCGGCCGGGACAGGGCCTCGGCGAGCTTGGAGCGGCCGAGGCCGTCCGGGGCGTACAGGTACAGACACCGGTCGCCGAGGCGGAACTCCTCGGGGAGATGGGCGGCGGGGTCGATCTCCGCGAAGCGCTCCGCGGTGACCGGTGCGTTGAAGTAGGTGACGTGCAGTTGCCTGGCCTCCAGTTCGGCGGCGGGGAACGGGCAGGCGTCGGCCACCGCCCGCAGATAGGTGTGCTCGCGCACGATCACGTCGACCGGGAAGCCGAACCGCTCCTCGATGGCCCGGGCCAACTCGGCCGCCAGGGACTCCTCGTCGCCCCGGTCGGTGGTGAAGACGGCCTGCCCGCTCTGCAGATGGGTCCGTACGCCGTCGTGGCCGAGGCCGGTCATGAGCGTGCGCAGATCGGCCATCGGGAGCTTCTTGCTGCCGCCGACGTTGATTCCGCGCAGCAGCGCCGCATAGGTCGTCATACGGCCAGCCTAGATCGGCCGCCGTGCCCCGTGGGGGTGGGCACGGCGGCCGTACCCGTGCGTACGCCGGGCTGCGCGAAACTCTGTCCGATCCGGAGGGTGCGGATCAACTCCTGAATGCAGCTGTGACTTGTTCAACAACCTTTCGTAATCACAAAGTGGATCTCTGTCGGCGGATCGGACATCCCTGAGTCCCGCCCCCGAGAGCCGGCCGCGACAACCCCGATAGATGTAAGGGGCCGTGGTCCTCCCCAGCGGTGACCCGGGCACTCGACACTTCACCGGGCAGCACGACGAGACGTCCTTACCCGGCCCATACCGTCGAAGTGAAGCAAGTGAAGACGTGGCGGCAGGGGGCCGTCACCGCACACGAGGGGGACATCCCGTCATGGGGAACACGGACGTGCGCGTGCGGGGCCTGGCCGCCCGCGCCGGCGGCTGGAGCGCCCGGCACCGCTGGGCCGCCGTCGGCATATGGGTGTTGTTCGTCGTCCTGGCCATGGGACTCGGCTCGGCGGCCGGCCGGGTCGACGTGGACGAGAGCGACCAGCTCAAGGGCGAGACGCACACCGCCGCACGCATCATCGACGACGCGGGCATCGAGCAGCCGGCCGGGGAGACCGTGCTGATCCAGTCCAAGGACGGCGCCGCGAAGGCCACGAGCGGCGAGTTCCGGGCCGCCGTCACCGACGTCGTCAAGGCCGTCGGCGCCACCGGCAAGGTCGTCAACGTGACGTCGCCGTACGACACCCGCACCATCTCCCGGGACGGCCGCAGCGCGCTGGTGCAGTTCGACATGCGGGGCGACGCGGACACCGCCGCCGATCGGGTCGAACCGGTGCTGAAGGCCGTGGCCGGGGTCCAGAAGGACCACGGCTCGCTGCGGATCGAGGAGATCGGCGGCGCCAGCATGAAGAAGCAGTACGACGACGCCTTCGGGAACGACTTCCAGCAGGCCGAGTACTCGGCGGTGCCGGTGGCCCTCGGCATCCTGCTGATCGCCTTCGGCGCGCTGGTGGCCGCGCTGCTGCCGGTAGGTCTGGCGATCACCGCGATCATGGCGACGATGGGTCTGATGGGCCTGGTCAGCCATGTGCAGCCGATGAGCGACACCGCCAACTCCGTGATGCTGCTGGTCGGTATGGCCGTCGGCGTCGACTACTGCCTGTTCTACCTGCGCCGCGAGCGCGAGGAACGGGACGCCGGGCGGGACCCGGGCACCGCGCTCAGGATCGCCGCCGCCACCAGCGGCCGCGCGGTCATCGTCTCCGGTGTCACGGTGTGCGTGGCCATGGCGGGCATGCTGTTCACGGGTCTCGCCACGTTCGAGGCGATGGGCCTGGCCTCCCTGATGGTGGTGGCCGTGGCCATGGTCGGCTCGGTGACGGTGCTGCCCGCGCTGCTCTCGCTGCTGGGCCACCGGGTCGAGAAGGGCCGGATCCCGTTCCTGGGCCGGCGTCGGCGCCGGCAGGGCGCGCCCGCGGAGAGCCGGTTCTGGACGGCCGTCCTGCGGGGCGTGCTCGCGAGGCCCGTGATCTCCGTCGTCGTCGCGGCCGGCGCGCTGCTCGCGGTGGCCGCGCCCGCGCTGGGCATGAAGACCCAGCAGCTCACGCTGGACCAGGAGTTCGGCGACACGCTGCCGATCGTGCAGACCTACAACCGCATCAACGACGCGTTCCCGGGCGGTTCCGAGCCCGCCCAGGTGATCGTCAAGGCCAAGGACATCAACGCACCCGAGGTGCGGCGGGCGCTGGCCGACTTCAAGCAGCAGGCGATCTCCTCGGGCGCCTCGCGCGGCCCGGTCGACATCAAGGTGCACGAGGCGCAGAACGTCGCCCTGGTCTCCGTGCCGCTGGTCGGCGGCTCCGACATGGACCATGCGGTCAAGAGCCTGGACAAGCTGCGTGACGAGGTACGGCCCGCCACGCTCGGCAAGGTCGAGGGCCTCGATGCGCCGGTCACCGGTCAGGTCGCGGGCAACAAGGACTTCAACGACCAGCTGCTCGGCTCGGTCGTCCCGGTCTTCGCGTTCGTGGTCGTCTTCGCCTTCCTGCTGATGCTGCTGTCGTTCCGCTCGCTGACCGTCGCGATCACGTCGATCCTGCTCAACCTGCTGTCGGTGGGCGCCGCCTACGGCATCCTCGTCGCCGTCTTCCAGCACGGCTGGGGTGCCTCGCTGGTGGGCGCGGAGGGCGTGGGTGCGGTCGTCACCTGGCTGCCGCTGTTCCTCTTCGTGATCCTGTTCGGCCTGTCCATGGACTACCACGTGTTCGTGGTCTCCCGGATCCGCGAGGCACGGATGCGCGGCCGTACGACGAAGGAGGCCATCCAGCACGGCGTGGTCACCACGGCCGGTGTCGTCACCAGCGCCGCGGTCATCATGGTCGCCGTGTTCGCGATCTTCGGCACGCTGTCCATGCAGTCCATGAAGCAGATGGGCGTGGGCCTGGCCGCCGCCGTCCTCATCGACGCGACGATCATCCGCGGTGTGCTGCTGCCGGCCGTGATGGCGCTGCTCGGCGAGCGCAACTGGTACCTGCCGAAGTGGCTGCACCGGCTGCCCGACCTCACCCACGACGAGTCGCCGGAGCCGGTCGCGGCGCCCCCGGTGCGCGGTGAGGGCGAGCGACTGAGTGTCTGATTCCGCCTGTTGACACAGGGCCCGTTGGTTTCCGGGGGGAACCGACGGGCCCTGTCGCGTCCTCTTAGCCGTCCGGACCATGCCCATCGTCCGACACGGGGGAGGACATCACATGGACAGGCGGAGTCTGCTGAAGGGCGCGCTGACCGCGCCGGCCGCCGGGCTGCTGGGTGCGGCACCGACGAGCGCGGCACCGGCGGCGTTCGACGTGTTCGTCGGCGAGATCAGTACCGGCAGGATCTACCGCTTCGACCGCAACAAGCGGTTCACCACCGCCAACGCGAAGTGGTCGTTCAAGCCGGGCGGCGGTCATCCCATGGACCACCGACCGCGCGTCACCGACGGCGACGGGCCGGTGCTGCTGATCGCGGCCGGGAGCCGGGACAGCGGGGTGGCGAGCATTCGCAGGCGCCGGGACAACGAGCTGCTGTGGTCGGCCCGGCTGGACACCTACCTGCACGGCATCGAGCGGGCCCGGGGCACCGGCGTGGTCGTCGTGGCGGGCCGGAGCAGGGGGCCCGCGCCGCACGGCGACTCAGGCGCTACGCCGGGCGGGAAGATCTACGTCTACCGGCCCACCGACCGCCACAGCAACTCCCTCGTCCTGGCCCAGAAGTTCGACTTCTTCCAGGCGCACGGCGTGCTGTGGGATCCGCAGTTGGAGCGGATGTGGGTCATCGGCGGCAGCGTGCTCCAGGCGTACCGCATCGTGACCACGGCGAGCTCCGCCAAGCTGGTCGCCGATCCCGACCACAGGGTGAAAGTCACCCGCGGGCACGACGTCCAGCCGGACTACACGAACCCCGGCCGCCTGCTGTTCACGGACACCAACGGTGTCTACGTCTACGACAAGGCCACCCGGAAACCGGCCCGGCTGCACTCCCGGCACAAGGTGAAGTCGTACGTCCACCACGTCTCCGGCGAGCAGATGTGGACCGGCGCCGCGGAATCGGCGGGCAGCGAATTCGGCACGAAGTACGTGCACTTCAATCGGACCGCAATCGCCCGGCCGATGGAGCTCGACCGTGTCGCCTCCCCGATCGTCTACAAGGCACGGCTCGACGAGTCCGGCTACCTCTGACGGCGCAGCCCGGCCTCGATCAGGTCGGCCGCCCGCCGGGTGCCGCCTTCCTCGGCCATGCTCGCCTGGATCTCCTTCAGGCGCCGGGCCACCTCCGGGTCGCCGGACAGGGCGAGGGCTGCTTCGCGCAGGCGGTCGGCAGTGGCCTCCTCGGTGGCCAGGCGACGGGCGACGCCGAGGGACCGGAGCATGTCGGCGTTGCCGAACTGGTCGGCGGCCTGCGGTACGGCGATCATCGGCGTGGCGGTGGCCAGCCCCTCCTGGCTGCCGCCCGCGCCGGCGTGCGTGACGAACAGGTCGGCCTGCCGCAGCACCGCCAACTGCGGGACCCAGCTGTGCACTTCGACGTTGCCGGGTACGTCGCCCAGCTCGGCGGGGTCGACATGCCGGCCGATCTGCAGGACCAGGTGCCAGCCGGGCAGGTCCGCGAAGGCGCGCACGCACTCGCGGTAGAAGGCGGGCTGCCTGGTGAAGGCCGAGCCGAGGGAGACCAGGGCCACCTTCTCGGCGCCGGCCGGCCGCTGCCAGTCGCCCTGGTCGGCACGGTCGCCCTGGCAGGCGCCGACGAAGGTGTGCACGCGCTCGTCGACCCGGTCGGCGTTCGGCTGGAGCGCCTTCGGGATCAGGACCAGGGAGCGGGCGGGACGGCCGACGAACGAGTCCGGGTGCTCGGTGATCCCGTTCTCGGCCAGCCAGGCCTCGAAGCGGGCGTAGTAGGCCTGCCCGCGCTCGGTCTTCTTCGGTTCCGCCCACATGGGCTCGGCGACCTCCTCCGCATATCCCTCCCAGGCCACGAGGTTCGGCGAGAGGGAGATCGCGGGGACGCCCCAGCGGTGGGCCAGAACGCGGGCCGGGTAGGAGGCGATGTCGTGCAGGACGAGGTCGGGCTCGTCACCGTCGTAGGCCCGGATCAGCTGTGGCAGCGCCTGGATCGCGTCCTCCAGGAAGGGTTCCACGTTGTCCAGCAGGGTGCTCCCCCAGGCCTCCGGGTCGGCGTCGGGCCCGGGCAGCGTGGAGGTGTACGGCACGGGCCGGGCCCCCGTCGTGGCCACCTTCTCCAGGAAGGCGGGCGGAATGGCATACGTCACCCGGTGCCCCCGGGCGACGAGTTCACGGATCACCTCCAGGCTGGGGTTCACATGTCCGTGGGCGGCGATGGAGAACATGGCGATGTGGGCAGGTGCGTTCATGCCGCCGAGGCTAGGCGAGACGAAACGTCTCGTTCAATCGAATTTCGGCGGAGGCGAATGCGAGACTTGCCGACGACCGGACACGCAGGGCACGGGACGAACGGCACGGAGGCGGACGATGGACGAGGCACGGGCGCGGGACGTACTGGCCGCGGCGAAGGTGCTGCCGGGCCCGGTGCGGGACGCGCGGCTCCTCGCCCTCGGTGAGAACGCGGTGTTCGCGGCGGGCGACCTCGTCGTCAAGGTGGGCCGTGACGCCGAACTGCTGGAGCGGGCCCGGCGCGAGCTGGACATCGCCGGCTGGCTGGCCGAGGCGGACGTACCCGCGGTGCGGGCGGCCGAGCCGAAGCCGCTGCTGGTCGAGGGGCACCCGGTGACCGTGTGGCACCGGCTGGCCGACCCCGTACGACCGGCCGAACCCCGGGATCTCGCGCAGTTGCTGCGGACCGTGCACGCTCTCCCCCTGCCCCCCTTCACGCTGCCGCCCCGCGATCTGCTGGGCGGTGTGGAGCGCTGGCTGCGGCTCGCGGGCACCGCGATCGACCCCGAGGACGCGGCCTACCTGCGGGCCCGCCGGGACGGCTTCGCCGCGGCCGCGGCCGCGCTGACGCCCCGTCTGGCGCCGGGGCCGATCCACGGCGACGCGCTGCCCCGCAACGTGCACGTCGGCCCCGACGGCCCGGTCCTGGTCGACCTGGAGACCTTCTCCGCCGACCTGCGCGAGCACGACCTGGTGGTCATGGCCCTCTCCCGCGACCGCTACGGCCTGCCCGCCGAGGCGTACGGCTCCTTCACCGAGGCCTACGGCTGGGACGTACGGGAGTGGGAGGGCTGCGGGGTGCTCCGCGGGGCCCGGGAGACGGCCAGCTGTGCGTGGGTGGCCCAGCACGCGCCGAGCAACCCCAAGGCGCTGGCCGAGTTCGAGCGCCGGGTGGCGTCCCTGCGGGAGGGGGACGAAACGGTGCGGTGGTATCCGTTCTGAGCGCCGGTCGAACCCCGTGCCCCTCAGGGAGTCTCTTCGCCCTGGATCGTGCGTGCTGCCCGCCTCAGTTCCGTCAGGACCGTGCGGACCGCCTTTCTGGCCGTGCGCTCGGGGCGGCACAGGACGTCGATGTCCCGTGTGGCCTGGACGCCGCTGAGCGGCCGGAGGACCAGTGCCGGATGCGGGCGCATGG
Source organism: Streptomyces sp. NPDC001410 (assembly GCF_042895235.1). NCBI lineage: Bacteria > Bacillati > Actinomycetota > Actinomycetes > Kitasatosporales > Streptomycetaceae > Streptomyces > Streptomyces sp. NPDC001410. The sequence continues at coordinate 265,321 of NZ_JBIAWE010000011.1, read as the reverse complement.
TCCAGCGCGGCATCAGCGCGATCCCGCCCCCGGCGGCGACGGCCTCGGCGACCACCGCGAACTCGTTGATGCGATGGGCCAGACGGAGCCGTCGGCCGGCCGCCGCGGCGATGGCCTCGATGGTGGCCATGACCGGGAACCCGTCGTGCACGGTGATCCACGGCAGGTCGGCGACATCGCGCGGGGTCACCCGCCGCTTGGCGGCGAGCGGATGCCCGGCCGGCATCGCCACGTCGAGCGGCTCGTGCAGCAGGGTGGTCACGGTCACCGTGCGCGGCCAGGGCGGGGCATGGACCAGGCGGTGGGCGAGGACGAGGTCGTAGGCGCGGGTCAGCCGGGGGAAGTCCTCCTGCGGTACGTCCTCGTCGGCGAGCGCCACCGTCGGCGCGCCCGGCCCGGCGAGGCCGCGCAGCAGCAGCGGGAAGAACGCCGCGCCCGCGCTGTGGAACGCCGCCACCGACACCTCGCCGTCCGGCCTGCCGGCGAACTCCTCGACCGCGTGCCGGGCCCTTGCCAGCGCCGACTCCACCTCGACGGCCGCGTCCGCCAGCGCCTGCCCGGCGTCGGTGAGCACCAGGCGCCGCCCCTGCCGTTCGGTGAGCGGCACGGGGATCGAGCGCTGCAGCAGCCGTAGCTGCTGCGAGATCGCAGACGGCGTCACCAGCAGCGCCTCGGCGACCGCGGTGACACTGCCCAGCTCGCCCAGCTCCCGCAGGATCCTCAGCTGCCGTTCGTCCACGCCGTCAGTGTAGGACGACGATGTAGGCCAGCTAAAAGATCGTTTAAGAAAGTGGTTCTGGGCTTCAGATACCCCGGCGGTGCATCGTGGGCGGGTGACCGACGCCCGCCGTACCGACGCGGTACTCCTGCTCGTCGCGCTCGTCTGGGGTTCCAGCTATCTGTCCGCCCAGACGGCGGCGAGCGCCCTGCCCGTCCTCCTCGTCCTCTTCGCGCGCTACGCCCTCGCCGCGCTGCCCTGCCTCGGTCTCGTCGCCGCCCGGGGCGGTCTGCGCGGGTGGACCCGCGACGAGGTGCGCGTGGGGCTGCCGCTCGGCGTCACCCAGGCCGCCGTCCTGGTCGTGGAGACGTACGGCGTCGCCCACACCACGGCCGCCAACGCGGGTCTGATCATCAGCCTCACCATCGTGCTCACCCCGCTCCTCGACCGCGCCGGGCGCCGCGGCGGTCCGCCTCCCGCCTTCTTCGCCGCGGCCGGCGTGTGTGTCCTGGCCGTCGGTCTGCTCATGTCCGGAAACGGCTTCCACGCGCCTCGCCTCGGGGACCTGCTGATGCTCGCCGCGGCCTGCGTGCGGGCGGTGCACGTGGCCCTCGTGGGCCGGCTCACCGCGGGCCGGGCGATCCGCCCGCTGCACCTGACGACGGTGCAGACCTTGGTCGGCACCGCGCTGTTCCTCGTACCCGCCGCCCGCGGCCTTCCGGCGCTGGCCCGAGCCGACGCGGCGACCTGGACCCAGCTGGTCTATCTCGCCCTCTTCTGCAGCGTGTTCGCCTTCCTCGTCCAGACCTGGGCGGTGCAGCGCACCTCCGCCAGCCGGGCCAGCCTGCTGCTCGGCACCGAGCCCGTCTGGGCCGCGGCGGTGGGCATCGCCCTCGGCGGCGAACATCTCACCCCGCTCACCGCCCTGGGTGCGGCCCTGATGGTCACCGGCACCTACTGGGGCCAGGCCGTGGAACGCGCCCACCGGACCGCCGAGAACGCCGCGACCGCCCTCGGTCCCGGTACCACCGAACCAGCCGACGCATCCGCGCCCGCCGCATCCCCTGAGAGGACAGGAGAAGAGGCCCCATGCCGGACCACGACACTTACCAGCAGCTGATCGACCTGCTCGACGCCTCCCGCGTCGACTACCGCCTCATCGACCACGCGCCCGAGGGCGCCACCGAGACCGTCAGCGCGCTGCGCGGCCATCCGGTGAGCGAGGCCGCGAAGTGCATCGTGCTGCGGGTCAAGGTCGACCGCCGCACCACGCACCACGTCCTCGCGGTCGTCCCCGGGGACCGACGGGTGGATCTGGATGCCGTGCGGGCCCTGTTCGAGGCCCGGTACGTCGGCTTCAGCGACGCCGAGACCGCAGAGCGGCTCGCCCGCTCGGTGCCCGGCACCGTGCTGCCGTTCAGCTTCGATCCCGAACTCGAACTCGTCGCCGACCCGGACGTCGTCGCCCGGCCGCGGCTGTTCTTCAACGCCGCCCGGCTCGACCGCTCGCTCTGTCTCACCGGCACCGACTACGCGCGGCTCGCCGGCCCGCGGGTGGCCCGCATCGCGAGCCCCGCGCCTGCCTGACCTGCCCGGCTCAGACCTTCTCGTCCGCCAGACCCGCCGGCTCCCGCAGCGGCCACACCCCGTCGACCACCGCGTCCGCATCCCCCTTGCGGCGCAGGAACGCCTGGAAGTCCGCCGCCCACTCGGCGTACCAGTCGATCTGTCTGCGGTGCAGTTCCGCCGGGCCCAGGGACGCGATCTTCGGGTGGCGGTCGGCTATCGCGGAGGCGAGCCGGGCCGCGGCGAGGGCGTCGGCCGAGGCGTTGTGGGCGGCGTCGAGGACTATGCCGTACTCGGCGCAGACCGCTTCCAGGTTCCGCTTGCCGCGGCGGTAGCGGTCGACCCAGCGGTCGATGGTGTAGGGATCGACGACCGGGGCCGGGGCGGGGCCGCCGAGCCGGTCGGAGAGCGACGGCAGGCCGTACCTGCGCAGCTCCGCGGAGAGCAGGGTGAGGTCGAAGGCCGCGTTGTAGGCGACGACCGGGACACCCGTCTTCCAGTAGGAGACCAGGACGTCCGCGATGGCGTCGGCGACCTGGTCGGCGGGGCTGCCCTCGGCGGCCGCGCGTTCGTTGCTGATGCCGTGGACCGCGACCGCGTCGGCCGGGATCTCCACGCCCGGATCCGCCAGCCATTCCCGGCGCCCCAGGGGCTCACCGGCCCTGACCTCGATCACCGCGCCGGTCACGATGCGCGCCTCGTGCGGATCGGTCCCGGTCGTCTCCAGGTCGAAGCCGATCAGCAGCTCCCGGTGCCAGCCCATGGGCGGCCCCCCTTCTTGGTGGTGCTTTCCCCCAGTGGCCTCCACCATCGCACGCGGCACTGACAATCCGAGGGCCGCGCTCCGCTTGCCGGGGTGGACGGCTCAGGACACCGGGCGCGAATCCACCCAGGCCAGCTCGAATTCCTCGCGGTATGTCGGGAAGAGTCCGGGTTCGACAACATCGTCCGACTTGACCAGCCGGCTGCCGTTGCGCAGCACCAGCACCGGCGACTCCATCCCGCGCGCCCCGCGCAGATAGGACTGCACCACGGCGATGCCGTCGGCGCCGTCGCCGTCCACCAGGTAGGCGGTGAAGCGGGGTGTCTCGTCGTAGACCTGGATCTCAAAGGCGCCGGGGTCGCGCAGCCGGGACCGCACCCGGCGCATGTGCAGGATGTTCATCTCGACGGACCGGCTCAGTTCGCCCCGTTTCATCCCGAGTTCGCGCTCACGGCGCTTCACCGCGCTGGAGGCCGGGTTGAGGAAGAGCAGCCGCACCCGGCAGCCGGACTCGGCGAGCCGGACCAGGCGGCGTCCGGAGAAGTTCTGCACCAGCAGGTTGAGGCCGATGCCGATGGCGTCGAGGCGGCGGGCGCCCCCGAAGATGTCCTCGGCCGGGAACTGGCGCATCAGACGCACCCGGTCGGGGTGGACGGCGACGACGTCCGCGTACCGGTCGCCGACCAGGTCCTCGACCGCGTCGACCGGCAGCCGGCGCGCGGAGGGCACGTCGCCGCCCGCGCCCAGCGTCTCCAGCAGCCGGGCCGAGGCCCGCTCGGCCTGGTCCAGGACCGCCCCGGACAGGGCCCGGTTGCGGGAGACGACGTTACGGGTCACCTCCAGCTCGTCCAGGGCGAGTTCGAGGTCGCGGCGCTCGTCGAAGTACGGCTCGAAGCACGGCCAGTGCTGCACCATCAGCTCGCGCAGCTGCGGCAGCGTGAGAAAGCTGAGCACGTTGTCGTCGGCAGGGTCGAGCAGATAGCCCTTGCGGCGGCTGACCTCGCGGACGGCGACCGCCCGCTGCACCCACTCCTGTCCGGCGGGCCCGGCCGCGGCCACCACCCACTCGTCGCCGTGGACGGGTTCGTAGATGGGGCGCAGCACGGCGGCCACGACCGCGCGCAGCCGCTGTTCGACGAGGTTCAGCCAGATGTAGGCCCGGCCGGCCCGCTGGGCGCGGGTGCGCACCTCGAGCCAGGCGTCGGCGTCCCAGTCCAGTTCCGGCCCGATGGACCCTGTCGCGTCCATCGGGCGGGCCAGGGACACCGCGCCGGGCGGGACGTCTGTGGAGTTTCCCTCGTGACCCTCGTCACCAGGGGGCAGCTCCAGCCCTCCCGAGCCCACCCGTGCACCGCCTTCCGCCACCCCGGGCCTTCCCCGTCTCAACGATCAAGGAAGGGTACTCCGGGAGCGGTCGGCGGTGCAGCCGGATGGACAGGTCGGTTTCTCAACTACGCGGCCGCCAGTGGCCGTTCTGCCACGCCAGCGCGTCCGGAGTGAGCGGATTCATAGCCGTGACGTCCCTCGGGGAGATGGCGAAGCCCTGCCAGTGGATCGGCATGGGCTGCTGGTCCTCGTCCCGGGGAATGTGATGGAAGCCGACGTTCATCCAGACCACCGGGTGAGTGAGCGTCTGGCCGTTGACCCACTTGTCGACGGACTTGCCCGCCCCGGCCGGGCAGGCGCCCGGGTTGTTGCTGGCGAACTGCTCGCACTTGTTGTACTCGGTGAAGTACACGTCGTGCTTGGTGAAGCTGCGGCCCGGGTACTTCGTGGTGGGGCCGGGGACGATCTCGTACGAACGGGCGTGCCCGTCCTTGTTCTTGCCGGTCGCGCTGACCATCCGCCACCAGCGGTAGGTCTTGGAGTCCCCCGCGAGTTCCTTGGTGACCTTGGTGCGGGTGGTCTTGTTGGTGGGCGCCTGCTGGCCGTGGGCTGGGGCGGTGACGGCCGAGTCGTACTGCTCGACCTTCGTCTTGGAGGAGCCGTCGAGGCCGAAGTCCAGCCGCCAGAAGACGTTGTGGCTGTGGCTGGTGGCGGAGGCCTTGGCGCCCTTGCCGATCGGCCAGCCGCGCCCGTCACCGGCGTCGTAGTCGTCGTAGGACAGGCTGCCGGTGGCGCCGACGTTCATGTTGACGGTGCCGTCGTCCTGGAAGCGCCACTCGGTCATGTACTCGTACCAGCCGACCTGGTTGACCGTGTAGACGAGCAGGTCCTTGCCCTGCGCCTGGAAGACCTTGTTGGCGCTGTCGCCCTGCATGCGGTAGGCGTGGCCGCGCGAACGCGTGGTCGTGCACAGGCCGTTGACGTCCGGGTGCTGCGGGTCCCAGGCGTCCGGGACGCGAACGCTCTTGATGGTGCCGCCCGGACACTCGCCCGGCGCCAGGTTCATCAGGCCCTGGGCGAAGCCGAAGCCGGTCAGGTCGTCGTACTCGACGCTGCCGTCGTCGTAGGGGACGTCGATCTGGGCGAGGCGGGCGCTGTTGAGGACCTTGATCGGCTTGGTCTCGCCCTTGGGCTGGTACGAGACGTTCTCCAGGACGAGGCCGGCCTTGCTGTCGTAGCGCCAGCACATCCGCCAGGTGGTGCCGCTGGAGAGTTTCTGCTCGATCTTGTAGGCCGCGCTGCAGTCGGCGGCCGCCGCGGGCGCGGCCTTGGGCTGGGCGACGGCCGGTCCGGCACCGGCCGTCGCACCGGCGGCCAGTGCCGCCACGGTGACGCCGACGGCCGCCCGCGCGCGGGCACGGCTGATTCTCCGCGGCCGGAGGCCGCTGATCGAACGCTGTACGGGCATGACGAAGAGGCTCCCTTGCAGGACGAGCAAGTTGGAAAAGTGAACGGTGGGCTGCGGTCGCTCAGCGGCGGTCGAGCTTGGCGACCTTGCCGGCGCTCAGGTCGACGACCAGCCACCGGGCGTCGATCCAGGGGCCGTTCTTGATCTTCGGGAACAGCCGCACACAGCGGTGTTCACCGCACTTGTCGAGCACGGCGGGCTGGCCGCCCGAAGTGGCCCGGTAGACGGCGCCGTTGAGCAGCAGCTGGTCCGGAGAGGTCAGCTCGTGGCCGGTGGCGTCCTTGTAGTCCGCCTTGAGGTCCGCGCCCAGCGGGTCGGCGATCAGCAGCTTCGCCGCCTCGGCGTTCTCGGCACGGCTCAGCGGCGGCTGGACGCCGTGCTGGGTGCCGGTGTGCTCGACCTTGCCGGTGTCCAGGTCGACCGTCTTGGTGACGAGCGTGTCGGTCTTGTAGTCGTAGAAGGTCACGTCGGCCCGGCGCGGCGCGTTCGGGTCGTCCAGTTCGTTCGCTTCCGGGTCGGCCAGGTCGACGCTCAGGCGCTGCGGGCCGCGGCCGCCGTCGACGTTCTCGCCCGTGTTCAGCAGCTGCTGGTTCATGGCCAGCTTCGCGACGCGGTTGATCTCGTCGTCGGTCAGCGGGTCACGACCCGTGCCCTTCTTCCCCTCGGCGGGCGCCTGCTCCACGACACCCGGCTGGACCGCGTCCGAGCCCTGTCCAGCCTGCTGCGCGGCCTGTGTGCCGTTGCCCGGTCCTCCCGATTCGTCGGCCCCTGCCGTGCCTGGCAGCGTGATCCCCACCATCACCGCGGTCCCGGCCACCGCCAGGGCCGCGCCCGCCACCACCTTGCCCAGATGGCGGTGCACTATCTCGCGCACATCTTCCCCCTACTCCCCCAACGTCCCCGGGAGTACGTGTCTGCCCCACTGGTTCGGCACACGGCAGGTAGTGCGTTCGCCGCATGCACTGGTCGGCCGGTAAGAGGGGCGTAAGTCACAGGAGGTTCCCTCACTTTCGGGCAGACTCGGAGTCAACGCGGCCCCGGCGGGGCGGCACACCTGGAAGAGTCGTGTCCATGCAGGTCTGGCCTGGCGAGGCGTATCCGCTCGGCGCCACCTATGACGGCGCCGGAACCAACTTCGCGGTCTTCACGGAGGCCGCCGACCGAGTAGAGCTGTGTCTGCTGCACGACGACGGCTCGGAGACGGCGGTGGAACTGCGCGAGAGCGACGCGTTCGTGCGGCACGCGTACCTGCCGGGCGTCATGCCGGGACAGCGGTACGGGTTCCGGGTGCACGGCCCGTACGCCCCCGAGCGCGGACTGCGCTGCAACTCGGCGAAGCTGCTGCTCGACCCGTACGCGAAGGCGATCAGCGGGGCCGTCCAGTGGGGCGAGGAGGTGTACGGCTACCACTTCGGCGCCCCGGAACGGCGCAACGACCTGGACTCGGCGCCGCACACCATGACCTCGGTGGTGATCAACCCGTACTTCGACTGGGGCGACGACCGGCTCCCGCGCACCGAGTACCACCACACGGTGATCTACGAGGCCCATGTGAAGGGCCTGACCATGCGCCACCCGGGCCTGCCGGAGGAGCTGCGCGGCACGTACGCGGCGCTCGCGCACCCGGCGATCATCGAACACCTGACCAAGCTCGGTGTGACGGCACTGGAACTGATGCCCGTACACCAGTTCGTGAACGACCACCGGCTGGTCGACCTGGGCCTGAGCAACTACTGGGGCTACAACACCATCGGCTTCTTCGCCCCGCACAACGCCTACGCCTCCTGGGGCGACCGCGGCCAGCAGGTCCTGGAGTTCAAGTCGGCGGTCCGTGCCCTGCACGAGGCGGGCATCGAGGTCATCCTGGACGTCGTCTACAACCACACGGCCGAGGGCAACCACCTGGGCCCGACGCTGTCCTTCAAGGGCCTCGACAACCCGTCCTACTACCGCCTCGCGAACGATCCCCGCTACTACACGGACACCACGGGCACCGGGAACTCGCTGCTCATGCGGTCCCCGCACGTCCTCCAGCTGATCATGGACTCGCTGCGCTACTGGGTCACCGAGATGCACGTCGACGGCTTCCGCTTCGACCTCGCGGCGACCCTGGCCCGGCAGTTCCACGAGGTGGACCGGCTCTCGTCCTTCTTCGACCTGGTCCAGCAGGACCCGGTGGTCTCCCAGGTGAAGCTGATCGCCGAACCGTGGGACGTGGGCGAGGGCGGCTACCAGGTGGGCAACTTCCCGCCGCTGTGGACCGAGTGGAACGGCAAGTACCGCGACACCGTCCGGGACCTGTGGCGGGGCGAGCCCCGGGCGCTCGCCGAGTTCGCCTCCCGGCTGACCGGCTCCTCGGACCTCTACCAGGACGACGGCCGCCGCCCGCTCGCCTCCATCAACTTCGTGACCTGCCACGACGGTTTCACGCTGCACGACCTCGTCTCGTACAACGGCAAGCACAACAAGGCCAACGGCGAGGACGACCGGGACGGCGAGAGCCACAACCGGTCCTGGAACTGCGGCGTCGAGGGCGAGACCGACGACCCGGCCGTGCTCGGGCTGCGCGCCCGCCAGATGCGCAACTTCGCCGCCACGCTGATGCTCTCCCAGGGCGTGCCGATGATCAGCCACGGCGACGAGTTCGCCCGCACCCAGCGCGGCAACAACAACGCCTACTGCCAGGACAACGAGCTGTCCTGGGTGGACTGGCCCGAGGACGGGGACGAGAGCCGGGACGGGGACGAGGACGGCGGCGACCTGCTGGAGTTCGTCCGCGCGATGGTCTGGCTGCGCCGGGACCACCCGGTGTTCCGCAGGCGGCGCTTCTTCCACGGGCGGCCGGTGGAGGGCACCCACGACGAGCTGTCCGACATCGCCTGGTTCACCCCCGAGGGCACCGAAATGACCCAGCGGGACTGGGACTCGGCGCAGGCGTCCGCGCTGACGGTGTTCCTCAACGGCAACGCGATCTCCGAGCCCGGTCCGCGCGGGGAGCGGATCGCCGACGACTCCTTCCTGCTGATGTTCAACGCCTCACCCGGGCCGCTGGACTTCCTGGTGCCGGTCGACCACGGCCGGCAGTGGCAGGTCGTCGTCGACACGGCCCGCACCGAGGGGATGCCGCCGGGAACGGGAGCGAAGGTCGCGGCCGGCGACCGCATCGCCCTGCCGGACCGGAGCCTGACGGTGCTGCAGCGGCCGGCCTAGGTTCAAGGGGTCGTGCATTTACGCGATTTACTGGTACTCGCCGGTAGTGTCCAGGTATTCGGCATCATGCGCACGGTCTGGTCGGACGATTACCGTCCTGAAGCGTGACAAGGAGTGCCGCTCGTGTCTGAGACGCAACCGTACGGCCTGCCATCGTCGCTGTGTCTGCCGCTACCACTGCCCTATGGGCCGGATCCGGCCTCGCTGCGGCTGGAGGGCGCGCGTGAGCCCGGCCGGAGCTGGGCCGTGGCCGCGGCAGCCCTGGCTGCCGGTGAGCCGCGGAGGGCTCGTGCCGTCCTTGAAGCGCTGGATGCCTCGATGCACACCCGGCCGCCTGAGTCCGCTGCGGTCACCGAAGCCTTGCTCGGCGCGGCCCGGGCCCTGGAACTTGACCATCGCCCCGGCGGGTGGAGCAACTCCCGTAGGGACACACGTCTGCTCAGGGAATCCGCGCTGATAACCACGCGGGGTGGTCAAGCGCTGGGCAAGGCCCCCGCCGGGCTCCCCTGGCTGCTCACCTTCGTGGCCGGCATCGTCCTTCCCGCAGTGTTGTCCGTGCAATGCAGCCTGGGTGCGGCGGCGGACGCGGACGTCCATCCTCTGGGAACCCAACCGGACGACCTTTCCCTGGACTTGGTCCGAGTGGTGGAAGAAAGACTGCTCGATGACCGTTTCACCCAACGTGAGGACGACCACCCTCTCTTCGCGTCGGTGAGTGCCGCCCTTCGCCTCCTGACAGCGGATCTGTGGCGGTGGGCCGGAGTTCCGGATCAGGCTGTGGAGCGCTACCAAGCCGCCCTCGGCGCGGCCCCGGCAGGTGACCTCGCCTTCCACGGCTGGGCGGCGATGGTCTCCGGGGACTGGGCTCTGGGCCTGCAAGGGGGCGCGGAACAACGTCGCCCCGCCGAGGACCTGCCGGTCACTGCGGACCTCGGCTCAGCTGATCGGTTGTGGACCAGGTCGGCGCGCCTCTACCGCAGAGCGCGCTGCCGTCGGGGCGTGGCCGCTGCCCTGCTGCGCCGTGCCCACGTTGCCCGGCTGCGCGGCGCGGCCGCCGACCGCAGCGGATTCCTGCACGAGGCGGAAACGCTGGCCGCCGAGGCGGGGGACGGTGCGCTGCATGCTCTCGTTCAGGTTCACTCCTGGCTCGACCGGATCGAGGACGGCACCGACGTTCCCGACACGGTGTGCGAGACCGTACGGGAATGGGGTGCGACGGTCGGCAACGCAGGTTGGCTGCAAGGTCTGTCCGCGCTGGTTTCCGCACAGGCCACGCGGTGGAGTTCGGCGGGGGACGCCCCGCGCGCCGCCCAGGCTCAGCATGTGGCTGACGCGCTCGTCGGGAAGTCGGCCGCCGGGGCTGCTCGGCACAGCGCCGAGGGCGCCAGGCACCAGCTGTCGGCGGCAGTGCTTGCCGAGGAAGAACTGGCCCGGTGCGAGGCCGCCTTGGCACAGGCTCGCGAACAAGACCGTGACGGGGATCGACACCGCCTCGCCTACTCGGACGCCAGGATGGCCGGTCTCGGGTTCACCAACGCCGCCGTCGCCCTGGCCGACCCCGATCTGCTTGCCCTGGCCGCCGACCGCAGCGAGCGGCTGTTGGAGGCGGCCCCGCAGCGAGCGCAGCCCCGTCCGCCCGCCGAGCCGTCCGCAGAGGATGAGGCCGAGCAGCCTGACTTTGACGAGGGAGCCGTTGCCTCGCCCGAGGGTGCCCGGGCCTACGCCGCCTACTGTCGGGCTCGGGCTGCAGCCATGGCCGGATCGGACGAGCGGGCCCAGCTGTTCGCGCAAGAGGCCCTGGACCGGGCGCTCCGCTGCGGGGACTCCATGACGATCCTGTCCACCCTTGTTCTTTTACGCCGTATGGACGAGGCCCGTGAGCTGGTCGACTGGCTGGAGGCATCCGAGGCGCTGGACCCATGGCTGCTCACCTCTCTGCGGCTGTTGTTGGGACAGGCGCCGGAGGCCGCGCGTGCCGCGCCTGGCCTGGATGCGTTGACGCAGGCCGTCGAGGACCGGCCCTGGGAGCTGCCGAGGCTCAAGGCCGAAGTCGCGGCATCGAACGGCGACCACTCCGCGGCGCTGGGGCTGAGCGAGGAAGCCCTCGCCCACTACGAGAGTCATCGCGCCCGGCTGGCACGGGATGTGCTGCGCAGTTCCGTGGCGAGTGACGCAGCGGTGATGAGCCTCTATCACACCGCGCTGCTGTCCCACCTGGCGCTCGACGGTGTCACCCGCGAGGGGAACGGTGCCCGTGCGGGCGGCCCCGGCGCCCGGGCCGCCTTCGCTCTGGCCGAGCGTGTCCGCTCGGGATTCCTCGACAGCGTCCTCGCTCTGGATGTGGCCCGGGGACCGGCGGAACAACGCGCGGTACGGTCCTGGCTGCGCGCCGACTCCCGCTGGTCCGCCGTGTACGAGGACCAGGTGGCGCGCCTGCGCCGACGGGGCCCCGCAGGCCCGGCCGACGCCGCTGCCGTGGTCGCGCCGTCGCCTGGTGCCGCGGAACTCCGCGAGCGCGCCGAGCGGGAGCTGGCCGAGGCCGAACGCGCCGTCCGGCAGGTCGCCCCTGCGGCGCTCACCGCCTGGCGCGGTGTGGACCGCGTCACTGCCGAAGCAGTGGCGGCGGCCCTCCCACCGGGTGTTCTGCTGCTGCAGTACCACTTGTTCGGTGAGGACCTCGTCGCGTGGGCGGTCACCCGCGAGCGGCTGCGTGTCGTACGGACACGCCAGTGGGCAGTGGCCGGACACGGGCTCGCCCGGCGTTTCCATTCCTGGTGCTCGGGCCTGGGCGGCGCCCGGAGCGCCGGCGCGGATCTGGCCGAGCTGCTGCTGGCGCCTTTCGCCCAGGAGCTGCGCGACCATCAGCGGGTGCTGCTGGCGCCGCCCCCAGCCCTGTTCCTGGTGCCCTTCCAGGCCCTGCCGTGGGACGGGGGCGTACTCGGTGACCGTCGCACGCTGTCCTACCTGCCCGCCGCTTCCGTACTCACCCGCCGTCCTCCTGGGCTTGCGACCTCAGTCGCGTGGAACGCTCTGCTGGTCGCGGATCCGGCCACCGACCCGGCGGCCCACATGGCACCGGTCCCGGGCACCGCCGTCGAGGTGCACCACGCGGCCGCTCTCCTTCCCGGGGCTGATGAGCTGACCGGCTCCCGCGCCACCCTCGACGCGGTCACCCGGGCGGCCGCCGGACGCGGGATCCTGCACCTGGCCACCCATGGCACGGTCGACGAGCTGTCACCCAACCGCAATCACCTCGTCCTTGCCGGCCGCGACAGGCTGAGCGTCGGCGACCTGTACGGCCTGAGCACCGACGCCGGTCCGGAGCTGCTGGTGTTCTCCGGCTGCCACACCGGCCGTGGCACCGCTTCCGGAGGCGATGTCCTCGGACTGGCGCGCTCGGCTCTGGTGGCCGGCGCCCGTCATGCAGTGGTCTCGTTGTGGCCCGTGGACGACATCAGCGGCTGCCTGACCATGATCCGCATGTACCGGCACCTGGCGGCCGCCCGCCCCCACCTTCCCGACGGCCCCGGCCCCGGCGTGGCTCAGGCCCTGGCCGAGGCCCAGCGTGAGGTCCGCGCGATGACAGCAGCGCAGCGGGACGCCGAATACGCAGCGTTGGCAGCCGAGGCGGACCGCCCGCAGCCCGCCGGGGACGGACGCGGCACCGTGCGCGACAGCGGCCCGGCTCGCCGGCTCCCACCCGAGCACCCCTTCCACTGGTCCCCGTTCATCCACATCGGCACCCAGGAGGCCACGGCATGACGCTGCGCGCCCTGCTGATCGGCGCCCAGACCTTCGGCCTGTCCGGGGTGCACTCCGATGTCCAGCTCATGGAACAGGTGCTCCACGGCCGGGGCTTCGAGGACATCCGGACGCGGGTCGACGACGACGCCTGCTACCACGCCATCATCGAGTCCCTCGACGCGCTGGCACGGGACACCGGGCCACAGGACGGGGTCGTGCTGTACTACTCCGGCCACGGCTCGCTCCAGGACCGGCCCGACGCCGCCGAGCAAGCCCGCGCGCGTCGGTCTCCCTATCTGCACTACCTGGTGCCCACGGACCTGAGCGACACCACCAGGGGCGATTTCCGCGGCCTGCTGGTGGAAGAGCTGACCGCCGCCGTCCGCGGGCTGACCGCGATCACACCCAACGTCACCGTCGTACTGGACTGCTGCCATGCGGGCGGCGCCGTGCGCGACCCTCAGACGGCCGTCCGGTCCGTCAGCCAGGACGTCCCCCCGGATGCGGCTCTGGCCCGGGCCGACCGGTTGTTCGCCACCGAGCTCTCGGCGCCGGACCCCTCGGTCGTACGGCTGACCGCCTGTCAACGGCACGAGCGGGCCTATGAGGCGCCGAGCCTGCGCCGGCCCGGCAAGCGGCACGGGCTGTTCACCGAGGAGCTGGCTCATCTGCTGGCCGCCACCCGGGAGCACCCGGTTCCCTGGGCCGTGCTGATGGCCCAGGTCCAGGACCAGGTGGCACAGCGCATGCCGCAGCGCCCGGACCTCGGCGGACCGCACTCCGCCCGGCTGCCGTTCTCCACGACAACGACAGCTCATGCCCGCCAACTGCCGCTCCTGTGGCGCGGGCACCGACTGGTGGTGCCCGGCGGAGCAGTGCTGGGACTGGCGAAGGACGACGTCGTGGCCCTCACCGCGCCAGGTGAAGCCCCTGACGAAGCGCCACGGGCCGAGGTCACGGCGGTCCTCGGCGCCGACGCCGAGCTGGAGCCACCTCCCGAGTCTCCGGAGCCGGACGTTCGCGCGGTGCTCGTTCGCACCCACGTCCGCAAGCACATCGCTCTGGACGGGGACGGGCCGCTGGTCGATGCTCTGCGGCCGGCCCTCTCCCGTTCGGCCGGACTGGCGGAAGCCGGGCCTGTCGACCGGCCCTTCGCCACGGTCCGCACCCGGGACTCCTCCGTGGTCGTCACCGACCGCGCCGGGTTCGCCTTCCGCGCTCCCGTCCCGGACGATCCCTCCTACCTCGAACATCTGCTGAGCTTGCTGGAAGAACTCGCCAGAGGCGAACGCCTCCGCGCCTTGCCGGACGGTGTCGGCGAGGCGCGGCTGGACGCCGAAGTCGAAGCCGTGTTCGAGCGACTGTCACACGGCCGGCCGCCGCAGCGGCTACGCTCCGGCGACCGGCTGACAGAGGGTGATCAGTACCGCGTCCAGGTCGTCAACCACTCTCCGTATCCGCTCTTCCTGTGGTTGCTGGACGTCGGGCTGAGCGGACGTACCGCGCTGGTGACCCATGACGAGCCCAGCGGCTGCCTGCTGCAGGCAGCAGGCCGGGCGGGCGACGTGTGGAACTCCGGCTGGGTCGACATCTACTGGCCGCAGGACGTGCCCTACGACGGGCCCCGCCCCGAAACCCTGACCGTCCTGGCAGCCGACCGCGCAGCAGACCTGTCTTCTCTGGCCACCCCGGGGTGGTTGGCGCAACGGGGATCCGTACCCGCATGCCTGGAGCGCGTGGCCGGCGAGATCCTCACCGGTACTAGGGACGCCGGGCCGGCACTGGCCGATGGCTTCCGCTACAAGGTGCTCCGTTGCGACACCGAAGTAGAGCCTCGGCCTCCTGGCGATGACACGAAAGACGGCGGGCTGGGTACGTAGGTTTCCATGACCTCTGCGCGACCCGGACCGGGGGTGCCCACGGCCACCTACCGGCTGCAGCTCCAGCCCGCGTTCCCGTTCGCCGCCGCCGCGGCGGCCGTACCGTACCTGGCCTCGCTCGGCGTCTCGCACGTGCACCTGTCCCCCGTCCTGGAGGCCGTCCCGGGCTCCACGCACGGCTACGACGTCGTGGACCACGCGCGCGTGCGCGAGGAACTGGGCGGTGAGGAGGGGCTGCGCGCGCTGGCGCACACCGCGCGGGAGCACGGCCTCGGCCTGGTGGTGGACATCGTGCCGAACCACATGGCCATGGCACCCCGGCACAACCACGCCCTGTGGGAGGTGCTGCGCGAGGGACCCGGCTCGCCGTACGCGCGCTGGTTCGACATCGACTGGAAGGCGCAGGGCGGACGCCTGCTGCTGCCCGTGCTCGGCGGTCCGCTCGGGACGGAACTGGACCACCTGGTGGTCGACGGCGGTGTCCTGCGCTACCACGACCACGCGTTCCCGCTCCGCGAGGGCACCGAGGAACTGCCCCTGCCGCAGCTCCTGGACGCGCAGTGGTACCGCCCGGTGTGGTGGCGGCTGGCCCGCACCGAGCTGAACTACCGGCGCTTCTTCAGCATCTCGGAGCTGATCGGGCTGCGGGTGGAGGACCCGGAGGTGTTCGACGCCACCCACGCCAAGATCCTGCAGCTGCTGGCGGAGGGTGTGGTCGACGGGCTGCGGATCGACCATCCCGACGGGCTCGCGGACCCCGACGGCTACCTGGAGCGGCTGCACGAGGCGACCGGCGGGCGCTGGACGGTCGTGGAGAAGATCCTCGCCGACGGCGAGCGGCTGCCCGCCTCCTGGCCCGTCGCGGGCACCACGGGCTACGACGCCCTGCGCCACGTCGACGGCCTGTTCACGGACCGCACCGGGGCCTATCAACTGCTGGGGCGGTACCGGGCGTTCGCGGCGCCGCAGACGGACCGGGGCGGCAACTGGGAGGCCACGGTGCGGCGGGCCGCCTACAAGGTGATCACGCACGAGCTGGCCGCCGAGACCGACCGGCTCACCCGGGTGGCCGCCCGATTGTGCGCCGCCTCCCCGGACCTCTCGCTGCGCGACCGGGCGCCCTGGGCGCTGCGCACGGCCCTGGAGGAACTGCTGGTCCGGCTGCGGGTGTACCGCCCGTACGACTCCGGTGACGCGGCCGCCGTCGTCACCGAGGAGGCGGCCGAGGAGGCCCGGCTGGCCTTCGTGGTGCCCGAGGAGGCCGAGGCCGTCGGCATCGTGCGCCGGCTGCTGGTCGAGGCGCCCGGTGACCCGTCGGCGCCGGACCACGCCGACCGGGCGGAGTTCCGCGCCCGGTTCGCGCAGACCGCGTCGGCGCTGCGTGCCAAGGCCGTGGAGGACACGGCGTTCTACCGGTATGTGCCGCTGCTGTCGGTGGCCGAGGTGGGCGGCGACCCCGGCGCGCCCGGCGTGTCCCCGGAGGACTTCCACGCGTACTGCGCGCGCGTGCAGCGCGACTGGCCGGACACCGGCACGGTCGTGTCCACCCATGACACCAAGCGCAGCGCCGATGTCCGCGCGGCCATGGCCGTGCTCACCGAATGCCCGGACCGCTGGGCGGAGTTGCTCGCCGAGGTGACCCTGGCCGAGGAGGGCGTGCCCGACGGGCAGCTGGCCTGGGCGGCCTGGCAGACGGTGTTCGGGCTGGGCTCCGCGGAGGGGGGGCGGGTCCAGGGGGCGCTGCTGAAGCACGTGCGCGAGGCCGGCATGTACACGAGCTGGACGGAGCAGGAGCCGCCCTACGAGGACGCGGTGGCGGCCTTCGTCACGGCCGGGCCGTGCGGGCCGCCGGGAGAGCGCGTGGTGGCGTTCCGCAAGGCACTGGAGCCGCACGTCCGGTCGAACGTCCTGGGCACCGCGCTGGTCCATCTGACGATGCCGGGGGTGCCGGACCTGTACCAGGGCACGGAGGGCGAGTACCGGGCCCTGGTCGACCCGGACAACCGACGGCCGACGTCGTTTCCTCCCACGGCGCCCGGCGAGAAGGACGCATTGACCGCGGCGGCCCTGCGGCTGCGCGCGCGACGGCCCGACGCCTTCGGTACGTCGGCGACGTACGCCCCGCTCACCGCGCACGGCCCGTCCGCGGAGCACTGCGTGGCGTTCACCCGCTCCGGCACGGTGATCACGGCGGTGACCCGCCTGTCACTACGGCTCACGGAGTCGGGCGGCTGGCAGGAGACACAGCTGGAGCTGCCGCCGGGACGGTGGACGGACGTGCTGACCCCGGGCAGGGAGTTCACTGGCCACGCGCGCGTGGCGGACCTTTTCGAACGGCTGCCGGTGGCACTGCTGGAGCGGCAGGGTGAGGACTGAGGGTCGGCGCTCGCTCAGCCGGCCTGCGCAGTGGGCAGGGCCTGGTCCTCGTGCTCCCGGGGGGCGGCTGCTCCGGGCGAGGGCCAGGTGGTGCGCAGGAGGTCGACGAAGGCTTCGGCTGCTCCGGTGGGCGGCACGCGCGCGTAGACCGTCAGGGCGCGCTTCCAGGCCGGGTCCGGGGTGAGGACTACGCAGTCCTCGCCGACGGCACCCCGCACGACGTGGGAGGGCGCCACGCACACCCCGACCCCGGCGGCGGCCATGCGCACGGCCGTGGAGGTGTGCTCGGTCCACACGGCGGTCCGGGGGCGGTATCCGGCCTGTCCGCACGCCCAGTCGAGGAAGCGCTCGCCGTGGACGACGGGTTCCATGGCGCAGCGGATCCAGGCGCGGTCGGCGAGTTCCGGCAGCGTCACCCTCGTACGGCCCGCGAGCCGGTCGTCGAAGGGCACGACGAAGACGACTTCCTCCTCGCCGACCGGTACGACGGTGCCGGGTGCGCCGACGGGCTCGGGGCCGATCGCGAGGTCGGCGGTGCCGCGCTGGACGGCCTCCTCCAGGGCCTCGGAGGTGGCGTACTCGTGCAGGCGCAGCAGGACCCTGGGGTGGGCCGTACGCCAGCGGGCGAAGACGTCGGGGAGGGCGCCGACGGCGATGGAGTGCAGGGCCGCGATGTGCAGCTCGCCGCCCGCGGCGCCGGCGGCGGCGCGGGCCGCGCGGCGGGCCTGGGCGGCGCTGCGGACGGCCAGCTCCGCGTGCGGCAGGAAGGCTCGGCCCATCGGGGTGAGGCACGCGCCGCGCGGCATGCGCTCCAGCAGGGCGCCGCCGACCGTCTTCTCCAGGGCCTTGATCTGGTGCGAGAGCGCGGGCTGGGTGACATGCAGCAGCTCCGCCGCGCGTGTGAAGGACGCCTCCTCGACGACCGTCAGGAGGTACTCCATCTGCCGCAGGCTCATCGCGCCGCCTTCCCCGCCTTGCCCGCCTTGCCAGTCTTCCCATGAGGATCCTGCATCGGTTCCACAAATATATTGCCTTGGACTCATGGCAAGGGACGGGCGGAGGGTGGAGGTCATGAACTCACAGGCCATGAGCACAGAGGCAACGCACACGCCGGACGTCGTCGTCATCGGCGGTGGCACGGGCGGGTACAGCACCGCCCTGCGCGCCGCCGCCCTCGGTCTCGGCGTCGTCCTCGTCGAACGCGACAAGGTCGGCGGGACCTGTCTGCACCGCGGCTGCATCCCCAGCAAGGCGATGCTGCACGCCGCCGAACTCGTCGACGGCATCGCCGAGGCCCGCGAACGCTGGGGGGTGAAGGCCACGCTGGACTCCGTCGACTGGCCGGCGCTGGTGGCCACACGGGACGACATCGTGGCGCGCAACCACAAGGGGGTCGAGGCGCATCTGGCACACGCGGGTGTGCGGGTGGTGCAAGGGAGCGCGCGGTTGACGGGGGCGCGCACGGTGCGGGTGGAGGGCGCGCACGCCGATTCCGCGCTCGGCGTGCGCGACTTCAC
Organism: Streptomyces sp. NPDC001410; assembly: GCF_042895235.1. Lineage (NCBI taxonomy): Bacteria > Bacillati > Actinomycetota > Actinomycetes > Kitasatosporales > Streptomycetaceae > Streptomyces > Streptomyces sp. NPDC001410. The sequence goes on along the minus strand of NZ_JBIAWE010000011.1, from coordinate 246,753 downwards.
CGCGCGCCGCGGGATCGTCCTCGCGACCGGTTCGCGACCGCGCACACTGCCGGGGCTCGTGCCCGACGGGCGGCGCGTGGTGACCAGTGACGACGCGTTGTTCGCGCCGGGGCTGCCGGGGTCGGTCCTGGTGCTGGGCGGAGGTGCGATCGGGGCGGAGTACGCCTCCTTCCACCGGTCGATGGGCGCGGAGGTCACCCTGGTGGAGGCCGCCGACCGGATCGTGCCGCTGGAGGACGCCGACGTGAGCCGGCATCTGACCCGCGGCCTGAAGAAGCGGGGCGTCGACGTGCAGGCGGGCGCGCGGCTGCTGGACGCGGAGGTGCTGGAGAACGGCGTACGCGCGCGGGTGCGCACCGCCCGCGGGGAGACCCGGACCGTGGAGGCGGAGCGGCTGCTGGTGGCCGTCGGCCGGGCCCCGGTCACCGAGGGCCTGGACCTGGCCGCCGCCGGACTGACGACGGACGAGCGGGGGTTCGTCGTACCGGCGGACTGGAGCCGGCTGGAGACGGCCGTACCGGGGATCCATGTCGTGGGCGACCTGCTGCCGCCGCCCTCGCTCGGTCTGGCCCACGCCTCCTTCGCGGAGGGCCTGCTGGTGGCCGAGACGCTGGCGGGGCTGCCGTCGGCTGCGGTGGACTACGCGGCCGTGCCCCGGGTGACGTACTCGTCGCCGCAGACCGCCTCCGTGGGGCTCGGCGAGGCGGAGGCACGCGCGCGTGGGCACGAGGTCGACGTCAACACGATGCCGCTGACCGCCGTCGCCAAGGGGATGGTGCACGGGCAGGGCGGCCTGGTGAAGGTCGTCGCCGAGGCCGGCGGCGGGCAGGTGCTCGGTGTGCATCTGGTGGGCCCGAACGTGTCGGAGATGATCGCCGAGAGCCAGCTGATCGTCGGCTGGGACGCCCAGCCCTCGGACGTGGCCCGGCACGTGCACCCGCACCCCACGCTGTCGGAGGCGGTGGGCGAGGTGTTCCTGACGCTCGCCGGACGCGGCCTGCACCAGCAGTGAGCCCCCGGATCGCGGCGGGCCGGCACCCTCCGTGAATGCTCCGGGCGCCCCCTGGAGCCTCCCGGCCGTGTGCTTGACAGTTCACCCATGCCGTGCGGCACTGGGAGGGCGAAGCAGGGCGGACAAGTCGGGGGTGAGTCTCCTGCCGGAGCTGCGCTACCCCAGCGTTCCCGAACTGGTCGCCTCCGCACGAGCGTTGGCCGCTCAGGAGTCCGGGCTGTGTTCGCTCAGACAGGTGGGCCGCTCGCGAGCCGGCCGGCCTCTGCACCTGCTGTCGGTGGGACACGCCCGCCGCGCCGTGCTGGTCGTCGCGGGCGCCCACGCCAACGAGCCGACGGGCGGCTCGACCCTCCGGGTGCTGGCCGAACGGGTGCTGGCCGAGCGGGAGTTGCGGGCCGGCACTTCCTGGCACTTCCTGCTGTGCGCGGACCCGGACGGCGCGAGCCTGCATGTCACCCCGGCGCCGCGCAGCCTGCTCGACTACCACCTCGGCTTCTACCGGCCGACCGGCGCGGAGCAGCCGGAGTGGTCCCCGGCGGTGCTCCCGCCGGACCGCCTGCCGCCCGAGACCCGGGCCCTGACCGGGGTGATCGACGAACTGCGCCCCTACCTCCAGGTGACCCTGCACGGCACCGATCTGGGCGGCAGCTGGGTGCAGCTGACGAAGGACGTGCCGGGCCTGGCGGAGCCGTTCGCCAAGTCCGCCGCCGAGCTGCACATCCCGATCGAGACGGGTGCCTCGGACGCCGCCGGCTGGCCCGCCTCGGGGCCCGGGGTGCATGTGATGCCCGGCCCGGAGACGGGGGTCGCCTACCCGAGCCTGCCGGACGACGCACGGCACAGCACCTGGTACCACGCGCACCGCTACGGCGGTCTGACGGCCGTGGTGGAGGTGCCGATGTGGGCCAGCGACCTGGTGGACGACCCGGCGCCGCACCCGGCACCGGCGGCGGCGATGCGACGCCTGGCCCAGCGGCTGCTGCGGGACTCGCTGGAGGTGGAGCGGGTGCTCGCCGAGGCGCTGCCCCGGCTGGAGGGTGCGAACGGGCCGCTGCTGCGGGCCGCGCGGTGGGCGCTGGAGCTGATACCGGGCCTGGCGCAGGACTGGATCCACACACCACCGGCCGGCACGACGATGGCGTACGTCGGCAGTGTGGACGCCTTCGGGCGGCGGCTGCCGCTGCGGGCGGCGGCGATGCTGCTGCGGGTGCTGCGGGAGACGGACGACCGGGCGGCGCCCTTGCTCGAACAGCTGGTCGCCGCCTGGTGCGAGGCCTTCGCGGACCGCTTCCAGGCCCGCTGGGTGCCGTTGGAGAACCAGGTGGAGCACCAGTCCCGGACGGTGCTGGTGGCGGCCCAGCAGGCCCGGGAACGGGCCGCGTGAGGCCTCCACGCAGCCTCCCGCGCCCGCCGTCTGCCGGGTCCGCCGCCTCCCGTACCTGCCGCCTCCCGCGCCTGCCGCGGGCCGGACTCAGTCGTCCAGCGCGAAGACCGCTCCCGTCCGCCCGTTCATGACGCACTTGCTGGAGTACGTCTCCTGGAAGTCGACCGGCCGTCCGTGCCACCGCCCGCGCGCGTGGACGGTGACGGGAGCGAAGATCATCGTGCAGAAGATCTTCTTGGGCGGGATGCGATCGATGTCGCCGTCGGCGGCCGCGAGTTCGGCACAGGCCTCGGCCGCGTGCCGGTGCCCGAGGGGCGGGTCGCACAGCAGCAGCGTGTGGCGCGTGTCGCGCGTGTAGCCGGCCCGGGTGTCGCCGCGGGTGACGGTGAGGTCGAGCCAGTTGCCGGTGAGCGTGTGACGGGGTGCCGCCTGGGCCGGGCCCGCGGCGAGCAGGCCGACGGAGGCCAGCAGGGCGCCTGCGGCCGCTGTCGCTCGGGTGATGTACGTCATTCCCGAAGCATCGGCGCGGCGGCCCGCGTTCCGCACCCCGACTCACCCGAACGGGACCGTACGGGCGCACAGCGGTGCATCAGTTCGAATGCGGGACTCGAATGCGGGACGGCGTCTCAGTCCGCCGAGAGCCGGAAGGCGATCCGTCCGAAGCCGACCTGGTCGCCCTCTCGGACCACGACGGCACCCACCACGCGGCGGCCGTTGACCGTGGTGCCGTTGGTGGAGCCGAGGTCCCTGAGGACCCACATGTCGCCCTGGCGGCGGAGGTCGGCGTGTACGCGGGAGACGGTCTCGTGGTTCAGGCGCAGCCCGTTCGCGGGGTCGCGGCCTATGCGCAGGGGATGGCCGTTCGCCGGGTTCGGCAGCCGCAGCTTGGGCAGCCGCTCGGCCTGCCAGGCCCGGCGCAGCCGTACGGTGAAGCCGGAGACGGCCTCGACGGTGCCGAAGACCGCGCGGGAGAGGCGGTTCTCGCGGGGCAGGTCGGCGGTGAGGGCGGCGAGTTCGTCGGCGCGGCGTGCGGCGAGCGCGAGTTCCATGCGGCGTACGAACGTGTCGTGCGACAGGCGGCCCATGGCGACGCCGTCTCGCAGCACCTGCAGCGCCTTGTCGCGCTCCGCGTCGGACAGTCGCGCGGGGTACACGGGGATCTCGAAAGACGACGTCACGCTGGTGATTGTCGGGCAGTGAACCCCTGGTGTCCAGAAACGCGGAGAACGGTTACCGCACGCGCATAGTTCCACGACACCTGCTGGTAAAGGGCGGATTCGAAAGCGGATAGATCGCTTTCGCGGCACGATGGACGGGCTACATCACGGTGAGCAGACGAAGGGGAACCGTCCGTGCAGTTCGAGGTGTGGGCACCGCAGGCAGACCGTGTGACGCTCCATTGCGACAGCGCCACGCGCACGTTGGAGCGCGACTCCGTACGCGCCGGCTGGTGGACGGGGGAGGCAGAGGCCGAGGACGGCTCGCGGTACGGGTTCGCGCTGGACGACGGTCCGGTGCTGCCGGACCCGCGTTCGCGCCGTCAGCCGGACGGCCCGGACGGCCTGAGCGCGGTCGTCGACCACGGGGGGTACGCGTGGCGTTCCGCGTGGGCGGGGCGCGAGCTGCCCGGCGCGGTGCTCTACGAGCTGCACGTGGGCACGTACACCCGCGAGGGCACCCTGGACGCGGCCGCCGGGCGCCTCAAGCACCTGGTGGAACTGGGCGTCACCCATGTGGAGTTGATGCCGCTGTGTCCGTTCCCGGGGCGGCACGGCTGGGGGTACGAGGGGGTGTCGCCGTGGGCGGTGCACGAGCCGTACGGCGGCCCCGAGGCGCTGAAGCGGTTCGTGGACCGGGCGCACGAACTGGGCCTGGGTGTCGTGCTGGACGTCGTGCACAACCACTTGGGGCCGTCCGGCAACCATCTGCCGCGGTTCGGGCCGTACTTCACGGACACCCATCACACCCCCTGGGGCGCCGCCGTGAACCTGGACGCGCCGGGTTCGGACGAGGTGCGCGCGTACTTCGTGGGCAGCGCGCTGGCCTGGCTGCGGGACTACCGGATCGACGGGCTGCGCCTGGACGCGGTGCACGCGCTGCGCGACACGCGCGCGTGCCACTTCCTGGAGGAGCTGTCGGCGGCCGTCGACGGCCTCGCCGGCGAACTGGGCCGCCCGCTGTTCCTGATCGCCGAGTCCGACCTGAACGACCCGCGGATCATCACCCCGCGCGCGGACCACGGCCTCGGGCTGCAGGCGCAGTGGAACGACGACTTCCATCACGCTCTGCACTCCGCGCTGACCGGCGAGTCCCAGGGCTACTACGCCGACTTCGCGCGCGCTCCCCTCGCCGCGCTCGCCAAGACGCTCATGGGCGGCTACTTCCACGACGGCACGTACTCGAGCTTCCGGGGCCGCGGCCACGGGCGGCCGCTGGACCGGGCGCAGGTGGCCGCGCACCGGCTGCTGGGCTACAGCCAGACCCACGACCAGGTCGGCAACCGCGCACAGGGGGACCGCCTTTCGGCCCTGCTCTCCCCCGGTCTGCTGGCCTGCGCGGCCACGCTCACGCTGACCGCGCCGTTCACGCCGATGCTGTTCATGGGCGAGGAGTGGGCGGCGGGCACGCCCTGGCAGTTCTTCACCGACCACACGGACCCGGAGCTGGCCGACGCGGTACGGCGGGGCAGGCGATGGGAGTTCGCGCAGCACGGCTGGGCCGAGGAGGACGTACCGGACCCGCAGGACCCTGCGACCCGGGAGCGGTCCTGCCTCGACTGGTCGGAGCCGGAACGCGAACCCCACGCGCGCGTGCTGGCCTGGTACCGACGGCTGATCGAGCTGCGCCGGGAGCAGCCGGACCTCACCGATCCCGACCTGGCCGACACGAAGGTGGCGTACGACGAGGAGGCCCGCTGGCTGGCCTTCCGGCGCGGGGACGTCCGGGTGGCGGTGAACCTGGGCAAGGAGCAGGCGGGGATCCCGCTGGGCACTCGGCGGGTACAGGTCCTGGCCGCCTGGGACCCGGTGGCGGCACCGGGCCCGGACGGGCTGCTGCAGGTGCCCGGGGAGTCGTGCGTGGTGCTGGTCCAGCCCTGAGCCAGGGCCTGTCTGACAATTCCCGTCGTCCGCCCGGAGGGCGGGCCCCGCGGCGGCGATGGGGGGTGCCCCCGCGCGAGCGCGTTCGAGCGTGGGGGGAGCGTGCGAGCGTGCGTGCCAGGCGTCGCGGGGCAGGCGGGAATTGTCAGACAGGCCCTAGGGCTCCGTCTCGTCGTCCTTGAACTCGGTCACGCGCTCCAGCAGGATCGGCTCCCAGGCGCGGCGCAGCTGGATCCGCAGTAGCGTCGGGGAGCCGGTGGTGCGGCCTTCGAGGTGGTCGGTGAGGCGGATGACGGTGTCGCAGCGGGCGAGCCACAGGCCGCGCAGGCAGGGGCGGGCGCCGTAGCCGGCGAGGGTGGCGGCGCGGACGGCGGCCGGGGAGCCGACGGCGACGGCGAGCCCGGCGATGTCCTCGGCGGGGTCGCCGAAGGCGGCCTCGGTCCAGTCCAGGATGCCGCGGACCCGTCCGTCGGCGCTGACCACCACGTGCTCGCCGGTGAGGCCGTGGTGGGTGAGGACGGCGGTGCCGGTCTGTGCGGCGAGCTGGGCGGCGCCGGGCGGGGTGAGCTGGAGCAGGCGGGCGGCGTCGAACTCGTCGGCGGCGGCGAGCCGTTCGGCCGCGTGCACGGCCATGCGGCGCAGCGCTTCCAGGGAGCGCGCGGCGGTGCGCGGCACACCGAGCGCCTCCGCCTGCCGGGCCGGCACGGCGCGCAGTCCGCTGAGCAGCCCGGCCAGGTCGGCCTCGCCGACGGCGGAGACGTCGTGCTCGTCGGCGGTGCCGCCGGGTAGTTTGGTGTCGAGGGTGTAGGCGAGGCCGGGTGCCCAGTCGCCGTGGGCGACGCTGATCGGGACGGCGACGGGCACGTACGGGCGGACGAGGTCGCGCAGGCGCAGTTCGCGGCGGCGGCGGGCGGAGGCTTCCCGGTCGGGGGCGAGGCGCAGCACATGGCGGGTGCCGACCCACCAGGTGTGCTCGCGGCCCTCGGTGACGGGCCGGACTTCGGGCCCCTCGGTGCCGTTCGCGGTCTCCTTGCTCTCCTTGAGCAGGGAACGGACCAGTCTGCGGACGGAGTCCGCGGTGGGTGTCGGTGCCTGGGTCATGGGTCGCGCCGTAGCCGTTCCGGGGTGTCGTCGAGGGTGTGTCTCCTGGGCCGCTCAGTCCACTATGACCATCTCACGCGTGGTGTTGTTGAGGCGGCGGCCGCTGTCCTCGGTCACCGTGACGATGTCCTCGATGCGTACGCCGAAGCGGCCGGGGAGGTAGATGCCGGGCTCCACGGAGAAGCACATGCCGGGTACCAGGGGCTGTTCCTCGCCCTCGATCATGTACGGCGGCTCGTGCGTGGTGACGCCGATGCCGTGGCCGGTGCGGTGGATGAAGTACTCGCCGTATCCGGCGTCGGTGATCACCGCACGCGCGGCGCGGTCGACCTCCTGGCAGGCGACGCCCGGCCGTACGGCCCGGAAACCGGCCTCCTGGGCGGCACGCACGATGTCGTGGACCGTGCGTTCCTCGTCGGTCGGCTCGCCGACGTGGACGGTGCGGGTGGTGTCGGAGCCGTAGCCGTCCTTGAGTCCGCCGAAGTCGAGGACGACCATGTCGCCGTGCTTGATGACGCGGTCGCCGACCTCGTGGTGCGGGTTGGCGCCGTTGGGGCCCGAGCCGACGATGGTGAAGTCGACCTGGGAGTGCCCGAAGCGGCGCAGCAGGTCGGCGAGGTCGTGGCCGACGTCGGACTCGCGTCGCCCGGCGAAGGGAACCTTCCGGATCTCCTCGAACGCCTGGTCCGCGGCGGCTCCCGCGGCTGCCAGGAGTTCCAGTTCGGCCGCGTCCTTGACGGCGCGCAGCATGGACAGGGCGTCGGTCAGGGCGGCGTAGGAGGTGCCGGGCAGGGTGCGCTGGAGGCCCAGCAGGTGCATCGCCCAGGTGTTGTCGCTGATGCCGAAGCGGCCGCTGTGGTCGAGGAGGGCTGCGGTGACGGCGTAGGGGTCCTTGCCGTCGGTCCAGTCGCGCAGGGTGAACGCGGACGCGCCGGCCGCGTGCTCGGCGTCCGGGGCCTCCAGGGTGGGCACGACGAGCACGGGGTCGTGTCCCGGGGTGAGGACCAGCACGGTGAGCCGTTCGGTGACCGCGGTGGGCGTGTAGCCGGTGAGCCACACCATGTCCGGTCCCGGCGCCACGAGCAGTCCCGCGAGGCCGGCGTCCGCGGCTGCGTGCGCGGCGCGCTCCATACGGGCCCTGTAGTCGTCGGCGGTGAAGGGCGCGGGCGTGTTACCGGTCATCCGGGCCTCCGAGCGCGGTCGTGGTGACGGGGCGAAGCGGTCTCGGGCAGCATCCTGCCCGGCCGGACAGGGCGGCGCGAGCCGATCGCGCGGTCCTGTGGCGGCGGTCCGCGGGGACGGGGCTCGGCATGGGGCCATCATGGCGCGTGGGGCGGGGTGCGACCAGCGAGTTTCCCGACGTGTCCGGACACGCGGGGGCGTACGTCGGCCGCGGTCAGGTCACCACGCCCGGAACGACGGTCAGCTGCTGGAAGCCACCGCTGGGGTGGCGCACGGTCAGGGTCACCTCCGTGCCGGGGCGGACGTGGGCGACGGCCCGGGCGAGGTCGGCGGCCGTGTCGACGCGGGCTCTGCCGAACTGCAGCAGGACGTCGCCGCGGACGAGGCCCGCCGTGTAGCCCGGGCCCGGCACGTGGACGCCGACCACCAGGGCGCCGGCCTTGTCGGCGTCGACGGCCTCCACGCCCAGGGTCGCGCCGGTCCGGGCCTCCGAGGGGCCCGGCGAAGGGGCCGGCTTGGCCGAGGGGTGGTGCGGCGGGGCCTGGCGTTGCAGCTCGGCCAGCCTGCTCATGCCGATGACGGTGGCGCCGACCGTGCCGATGCCGACCCCGGAGAGCACCAGGACGGTGCCGGTGCACAGTCCGAACAGCAGGGTCCTGAGCCGCCGGCCTCGTTGGCGCGCGGCGTGCGGGCGCCGGACGGGGTCGGGAGTGCCGCTCCCCCGCCGCTTCTGACCGGGCATCGGCTTGGGACGCAACGCAGTCTGATCCATGGTTCGCTCGCCTCCGGCTGGTGCTCTACCCGGGGCTCCGCTCCACGACGAGACACGAACGAGTGAGACTGGCCGGAGCGTGGCGGAGGGTAGTCATGGCCTTCGAGGCGACGCACCGGACCCACACTCACGCACGGTCCACTACTCACGCACGGTCCACCAGCTGCCGGACCACCTCCGCCGCCGTTCCCGTCGGGGCCCCGCCGTGCACGAGTTCGGTGCGGTGGACGACCCGGGGTGCGGTGAGCGGGACGGCGACGGTGCCCGGGACGCCGGTCGCCGTCGAGCGGGGCAGCAGGGTGAGGCCGTGGCCGGCGGCGGCGAGGGCGGTGAGGGTGCGCAGGTCGGTGCCCTCGTAGCGGAGGGCGGGCCGGAAGGCGCCGCCGCCGCCCGCAGCGCGCAGGTGGGCGAGCGGGAGGGCCGCGTCGGGTGCGTCGAGCCAGCGGGCGTCGGCGAGGTCGCCGAGGCGCAGGCCGCTGCGGCCGGCGAGGGGGTGGCCGGTGGGCAGCAGGACGCTGACGGGTTCCTCGGCGACGCCGTGCGTGGTCAGCGGTGCCACGTCGGGCAGCCGCAGTGGATCGCTGGGGGCGGCGACGCCGTCGACCAGGCCGAGGTCGGCGGTGCCGGTGGCGACGGCGGCCGGGATCTCGTCCCGGGTGAGGACGCGCAGGGTCACGCCCGCGGCCGGGAGCGCCCCCAGGACGCCGGGGCCGAGGGCGGTCGGTGTGGTGGCGAGGGTCAGACCGTGCGCGGGCGCGGCGGCCATGCGGGCCACGTCGGCGCGGGCCGCGTCCAGGCGCAGCAGCAGCGGGCCCGCGTGCTCCAGCAGACGTTCGCCCGCCGCGGTGGGGGCGACGGGCCGCCGGGTGAGCAGGGGCGCGCCGAGGTCCTGTTCGAGGGCGGCGATGTGCTGGGACACCGCGGACTGGGTGTAGCCCAGCTCGCGCGCGGCCTCGGAGAAGGAGGCGAGGCGCGCCACGGTGACGTACGTGCGCAGCAGGTGCGGGTCCATGCGGAACAGGATCGCACTCCATCAGCAGCGCTTATCGACCGTGCAGGAATCATCGTTGGACGTGAACGACGGGCGCCGCCCAGGATGAACGGCATGACGAACACCGCGGCACGCACCGCCACCCTCGCCCTCGTCGGGGACCGCTCCCCCAACGTCGTCTCGCACACCCGTGTCCCGCTCCTGCTGGACGCGCTCGCCGAACGCGACCGGCTGGTCCTGGACGCCTACTGGATCCCGTCCGAGGACGCGGCGGCCGAGGGGGCGGTGCGCGGCTTCGACGCGGTGTGGGTGCTGCCGGGCAGCCCGTACCGCAGCGAGGCGGGCGTCCTCGCGGCCATCCGCGCCGCGCGCGAGGAGGGCATCCCGTTCCTGGGCACCTGCGGCGGATTCCAGCACGCGCTGCTGGAGTTCGCCCGGAACGTGTGCGGGCTGACCGGGACCGCGCACGCCGAGAACGACCCCGACGCCGAGGACCTGCTCATCGAGCCGCTGGCCTGTTCGCTTGTCGGCCATGAGGCCGCCGTGGCCCTGGAGCCGGGCTCGCTCGCCCGTTCCGTGATCGGTGCGGAGCGGACGGTCGAGCGGTACCACTGCGCCTACGGCCCCTCGCGCCACCTCGACACCCTCCGCGCCCACGGTCTGCGGTTGTCCGGGCACGACGAGGGCGGGCAGGTCCGCGTCGCCGAACTGCCGGGCCACCCCTTCTTCCTGGCCACGCTGTTCCAGCCGGAGCTGTCCGGCGACGGCTCGCGCCCGCACCCGGTGGTACGGGCGCTGGCACGAGCCGCGGTCGAGCACGCGGGCCGGGCGGCGCGCCTGCCCGCGTGACCTGACCGGGGTCAGCCGGTGTGACCTCCGCCGTGGCCCCCGTCATGACCGCCGTGCGCCCCGTGGTCGAACTTCATGGCCTCGGCCGGCATGACGACGAAGGGCCGCATCATGCCCATGTCCTCGTGCTCCAGGAGGTGGCAGTGGTACATGAACCGGCCGTACGCCCCGTCGAACTTGCCCATGACGCGCAGGATCTGCCCGCCCGGGACGCGGAAGACGTCCTTGTGGCCCAGCTCGTTGGGCGCGAGCGGTGTCCGGGTGCCCGCGTCGTAGGCGATGGGGGTACGGGTGCCGCCCACCGCCGGGTCGAAGCCCGAGACGTCGTACGCGTCCCGGCCGAGCAGCTGGAAGTCGGCCAGGTGGATGTGCATCGGGTGGACGATCGGTGCGAGGTTGAGGAAGCTCCACTGTTCGTAGCCGCCCTCGGGGATGGTGAAGCCGAGACCGTCGTTGAACGTCCGTGCTGTGCGCCGGTAGGTCTTCGTGGTGCCGTCCGCCCCCGTGAGCTGGATGACGCCGTCGGCGGGGAGCTTGAGGCCGCTCGGGTCCGCCACCTCGGTCATCTCCCAGATCTCCGGGTGGCCGCCGGCGCCCTTGGTGGCGGGCGGCGTGAGCACGATCAGGCGGTGGCCGTGCTCGATGTCGTGCGTGAGGCGGCGGAAGGAGCCGGAGAGCACCTCGGGCAGTTCGAAGGTGTCGCACGCCCCGGTCTCGCCGACGCGGAACTCCAGCACCGCCGGATAGCGCACGTCGCCCGCCGGATCGGGCACGCCCGCGGGCTGGTTGCGGCCCTTGTTGACCAGCCGGAGCTTCCTGCCCGCCAGCCCCCGGAAGTCGACGAGCAGGTCGAACCGCTCGGCCGGGGCCGCGGTCAGCATGGGCAGCGCCTCGTCGAAGTCGACCGGGACGGGCCGGGGCAGCAGCCCGCCGTCGCTGCCGATCTGGTGGACGACGCCCGGCACCGGGTTGTCGTCCTCGTCCACCAGGACGAGGTTGAAGATGCGCGCGTTGGACGCGTTGACCAGCCGGAAGCGGTACCAGGCGTCGTCGACGTCGGCGTACGGCCAGATGCGGCCGTTGACCGTGGTGTACGGGCCGCTGAACGGGATGGAGACCGGCTTGCCCGTCTCCGGGTTCTGCTGCTGGACGATCACCGTCTTGTGCAGCAGCCGGCCGTTGAGGCGGCCGTCCTCGTCCGTGTCGAGGTTACGGTCGGCGAGCAGCAGCGGTATCTCCCGCTCCCCGGAGGGGAGGTGGAGCGCGTCCTCCTCGTCGTCACGGACGAGGTAGGTGCCGTACAGGCCCGTCATCACGTTCCACCGCGTGATGTTCATCGCGTGGTCGTGGTACCACCACTGCACCGCCTGGTGGTCGTTCGGGTACTCGGACAGCTGGGCGTCGCCGTGTCCGACGGCGTTGTCGGCCCAGCCGTCGTTGCCGCCGCCGGTCTGGGCGCCGTGCAGGTGGGTCACCGTCCAGGCGGGCAGGGCGGCGACATCCTTGTTCGGTTCGACGCCCTCGCGGCCGGGCTCGGTGGTGGCGGGCGGGCGGCCGTCGGTGCGCAGCGGCACCTCCACCGAGGTGACCGGGTACTCGCTCTCCTTCGGGATGCGGTTGGTCCAGGCGATGCGGATGCGCTGTCCGCGCCGCACCTCGATGGTCGGGCCGGGCACCTGGCCGTCGTACCCCCACATCAGGGTCGGCGGCAGCTGCGGGTGCAGGCGGACCCAGGTGGGGCGCAGAGCGATCTCCGTCTCGTGCGTCACGTCGGCGGACGCGGCCGCCGGGCGCAGGACGGGCGGGACGGGTAACCGGGCGACGTACGGCGTCAGTTCGCCCGGTTCCGGCGCCTGCTTGCCCGCCGCGTCCTCCGTGATCCTCTCGATGATGTCGGTCAAGGTCGAACACCCCCGTGTTCCGTTGTCTGTTCCCCTTGCCTCAGAAGACTCCCGACGCCTCGTCGAGGTTCCCTGAATATCCCGTTCCGTACGAGAATTTTCCGAAACGGCCGGTGCGATGTCAGCCGATGGGCAGCGCCGACCCCAGGTCCGGTACGAAGCCGTGGGTCCGGCGGGCGAGACAGCCGGCCTTGTACCGGTCGACCTCCCGGTGCCGGTGCAGGACGCCCGCCATCCAGTTCTGCAGGTCCGCCACGTAGTGGCCCATGGCCTCACGCGCCTCGGCCGACAGAGCGAAGTCGTCGTACAGGACCGGCAGTTCGTGGCTGACGATGTGCTCGAACTGCTGCATGCGCTGGGTCATCAGGTCGTGGACGATGCCGACGGCGGCCGGGTAGTCGCAGCCGAAGAAGTTCTGGACGACGAGGATCGCGTTGTGCAGCTCGCCCTCGTACTCGATCTCCTTCTGGTACGAGAAGACGTCGTTGACCAGGCACCCGTAGTCCACGGCGGCGTTCTCCAGCGCCTGGACGGGGCCGCTGCGGTAGACCTCCGGCGGAATCGCGGGGCCCTGGCCCGCGCGGCACAGGCTGAGGGTGAGGTCGGAGCCGAAGGTGGCGCCGGCGCCAGTCGACGGACATCGACGGCACCGTCCGCCTCCACAGGTCGGCGAGGCCCGCCTCGACCGGGTTCTCCGGCTCCGGCACGGGTGTCGCCGGGTCCAGCGGCATGAACAGGGGCAGGCGGTCCAGGTGGGTCTTTCCGGCTGCGCGGTCCTGGGTGCGCTTGTACATGTCGAGGAAGTGGTCGTCGAAGAAGAACACCCAGACGTACCAGTCGGTGATCAGCGAGAGGGCCGGGCCGTCGCAGTCGGGGGGGTGTAGGCGCACAGGAGCCCGTAGTCGTGCGCCTCCAGGTCGGCCTGGTCCCAGATCCCGGAGCCCTCCAGCATGCCCATCTCGCGCGCCCACGCCGTCGAGTGGGCACGTGCCTCGTCGACATGCGGGTTGAGCCGCGCGGGATACGGCATGTAGAAGTGCGGGAGTTCGAACGGCTGCGTCATGCCCGGGCCCTACTCGTGGCCCGGAAGCGCCATCCGCCCCCCGGGCGATGATCACACCATCGCGTGAACCACCGGTAGAGCAGGGAACTTCCGTGGTTTTCGGTTGCGTTGGCCTTGGCCCACGCGAGTCCCGTCCGCGCTCTTGCCGAGCCCCCGCGCGCGGGTCACGGTAGGCGCATGACCTCCTTCGTGCTGCCCCATGAGGTGCACGGCGACGGCACCCACAAGGTGTTCGCCGTGCACGGCTGGTTCGCCGACCGCTCCGCCTACGAGGCCGTCCTACCGGATCTCGACCGGACCGCCTTCACCTACGCGCTGGTCGATCTGCGCGGCTACGGAGCCGCCCGGGACGCCGTGGGCTCCTATACGACGACCGAGGCGGCCGTGGACCTGGTGGAGCTGGCCGACCGGCTGGGCTGGGAGCGGTTCTCGGTGATCGGGCACTCCATGGGCGGCGCGGTGGCGCAGCGGCTGCTGTCGGTCGCCCCGCACCGGCTGCGCCGGATCGTCGGGGTCTCCCCCGTGCCCGCCTCGGGGCTGCCGCTGCCCGGCGAGCAGGGCGTGCTGTTCGCGGACGCGGCGCACCGGCCGGAGAACCGGCGCACGATCATCGACTTCACCACCGGGAGCCGCCGTCCCGACGCCTGGCTCGACCGGATGGTGGACCGCTCGCTGGAGCGCAGCGACGCGAAGGCGTTCCGGGCCTGGCTCGACTCCTGGGCGGGCGAGGACTTCCGCGCCGACGTCGAGGGCAGCGAGGTGCCCGCGCTGGCGGTGGCCGGCGAACTCGATCCGGCGCTGTCGCCCGCGCTGATGCGGGAGACGTGGATGTCCTGGTATCCGCGCGCCGAACTCGTGGGGCTGCCCGGTGCCGGGCACTACGCCATGGACGAGACTCCGCTGGAGCTGATCCGCACGGTGGAGGACTTTCTGCGAGCGGACGAGGGCAAGCCGGCGTGAGCGTACGGAAGGGGGCCCCGCCGGTGCCCTACGTCCCCGCCGTCCCCGACGTCTTCGACCCGCGCCGGTACGCCGCCGGGGTGCCGTACGCCGACTACCGTCTCCTGCGCGACCATCACCCGGTCGCCTGGCAGGACGAGAGCGAGCTGCAGGGCTGGCCGGCCGGGCCCGGGTTCTGGGCGGTGACCCGGCACGCCGACGTGGTCCGTGTGCTCAAGGACTCGGCGACGTACTCCTCGTACCTCGGCGCGACCCAGATCCGTGACCCCGACCCGGACGACCTGCCGTTCATCCGGCGCATGATGCTCAACCAGGATCCGCCGCAGCACGGAAGGCTGCGGCGGCTGGTGAGCCGGGCGTTCACTCCGGGGCGCGTCGACCGGTTCACGGCGGTCGCGCGCGAGCGGGCCCGGACCCTGCTCGACCGGGCGGTGGACGAAGCCCGGTCGGGTAACGGCACGGTCGACCTGGTCGCCGCCGTCACCGACGAGTACGCCCTGCTCAACCTGGCGGATCTGCTGGGGGTTCCGGAGAGCGACCGGCGGCTGCTGCTGCACTGGACGCAGAGGGTCATCGGCTACCAGGATCCGGACGAGGCCGGCCCTGCGGTGCTGGACGAGGCGGGCAAGCCGGTCAACCCGCGTTCGCCGGTGATGTTGCGGGACATGTTCGCGTACGCCGGGCAGTTGGCCGCGCACAAACGGCGGTATCCCGCCGACGACATCATGACCACGCTCGCCCACGACACCGAACTCGCCGACGCCGAACTGGAGATGTTCTTCTTCCTGCTCACCGTCGCGGGCAACGACACCGTGCGCAGCGCGGCACCCGGCGGGCTGCTGGCCCTGGCGGAGCATCCGGAGGCGTACGAGCTGCTGTGCGCCGGCAAGGCCGAAATGGCAACCTCAGTGGACGAGTTGCTGCGCTGGCACCCGCCGGTCCTGACCTTCCGCCGGACCGCTGCGCAGGACACCGAGCTGGCCGGCCGCCGGATCCGGGCGGGCGACAAGGTCGTGGTGTTCCATGCCTCGGCCAACCGCGACGAGCGGGTCTTCACCGAGCCGGACCGGCTGGACCTCGCCCGCACACCCAACCCGCACGTGTCCTTCGGGGACGGTCCGCATGTGTGCCTGGGTGCCCACTTCGCCCGCCTGCAACTGCGGCTGCTCTACGAGGAGGTGCTGCGGACCCTGCCCGGCCTGCGCCCCGCGGGACCGGCCGGACGTCTGGTGTCCAACTTCATCAACGGCCTCAAGTCACTTCCCGTGCGGGTCACTTGAGACGTTCGAGGCGTTCACCTGGATGAGTGCGTGGGTGCCGCCGGTGCGCCAGGCCTGTCCCTCCGTCGCGACCAACGCGGCTTCGGTGTCCGGGGTCAGGCCGGTGATCACGTCGGACTTCAGGGTGCGCAGGGCGGCGACCGGGCCGGGGAAGTAGGCGGTCACCTCCTGGAAGGACGTGGTGGGCGGCCACAGCCGGTCGCCCACCAGGCGCCGGTAGTTGAGGTCGCCCTTGAAGACGGTCAGCGTGGCCGAGGCGAACTCGGCGCGCAGGTCGTCCGATTGGTCGGCGTACGGCAGCGGGGCGCAGGAGAAGGGGTGGGCGCGCACCGTGAGGCGGCCGTCGGCCATGGCCGACCAGAGCATGCGCCCGTACCCGGCGGCCGCGCCCGGTGCCGCGGCGAGGCGCTGCAGGGCGTCGACCACGTCGGCGGTCGTGGCGTCGGAGACGTAGTAGGGGTACGGCTTGACGTGCAGGACCGCCCGGCCGATCCGGCCCTCGGCGAGGAGATGGGCGATCAGGAGCAGGTCGGGGACGAGTTCGCGGCCCGCGTTGTCCGCGACCAGCACGAGCACGCCCGTGCCGGAGGGCGGCAGCAGCGACCACAGGGCCTCGCTGTCGTCGGCGACCAGAGCGGGGACCGGCTCCGCGGCCTCGGCGCCCGCGGCGGACAGCCGGAAGCCGAGGTCGGCGCGGTTGCCCCACAGCGAGCCGTGCAGCAGGGCGCGGGCCCGCTCCGGCTCCGGACGGTCCTGGAGCGCGTCGAGCGCGGCGAGTTCCTCGTCGGTCTCCGGCGCGTCGAGTTCGGCACGCTTGAAGGGACGGAAGGGGTCGATGCCCTGCCAGGCACCCGGGCCGAACCAGCCGACGGCGTCGAGCAGCCGACGGTAGAAGTGGCTCTCGGACCACAGCCACGGCACGTCGAACCAGGACCGGCCGGCGTAGTCGTCCAGCCCCCAGGCCCGCCACCGGTCCCGGTCACCGGCACCCTCGGGCAGCGGTTCGATCACGCCTTCGGTGCAGCTTTTCAGCAGCTCGTCCAGCGCGCGGTGCTGCCCGGGGGCGTACGGGAACGCGTCCCGCACCTGCCGGATGATCGCGGGGTGCCGCTGGGCCAGCACACTGTGCGGGAACGAGCCGGGTTCGTCGCCGACGATGACGGGTGCCGTGGGGGTGTCGGGCATGGGCGTCACCGTATCGCGCGGGTCAGCCGGTTCTTGTCTCCCGTTCCAGCTGCGTGGCGAGGGTCAGATAGCGGGGGCGGCGGTGCACCGGCACCAGGCCCCGGACCATCAGGTGCCACATCTCCGCCACCCTGCGGGGCAGCCGTCCGACCGGTTCCAGGGAGCGGCCGGCGACCCGGGTGCCGATGAAGAAGCACACGAGGGAATGGGCGACGACACCGACATCGGTCTCGGCGTGCACATCCGCCTCCTTCACGGCGCCGCTGAACTTACGGGTGGCGAACTCCAGCCACTCCGTGAAGGGGTGCCTCAGCGGCGGCCGTACGGTGACGTCCGCGGTGGCGAGGCGAAGTCCGGCGCGCGGCACCGGATCCTCCACGGCCAGCCGGGCGATGGCGAACGTGGCACGCATCAGGGCCTCCAGCGAGGTGTAGCCCCGGCCCTCGACATCGGCCACCACCTGCTGCGCGGCCCTGGCCTGCAGTTCCAGGATGGCGTGGGCCAGATCCTCCTTCGCGGCGAAGTGGAAGTACAACGCCCCCTTGGTGACCTGCGCGTGGCCCACGATGTCGCTCAAACTGGTGGATTCGTAGCCCTGTCGGTCGAACAGATCGGCGGCAGCAGTGATGATCGTCGCCCGGGTCTGCTCAGCGCGTAATTGCCTCGCCATCGACTGACCCCTCCTTGCAGCTCTACCGAACGGGACACGCGGTTTGTTTTGACCCACACATACGATAACTCACCAGGCGCCAAAGGGAGTCAGCCGGTCGCACTTCCATGCGTCACACGGTCCGTTCACCCGCACGACACCAGGCCAGGGCATGACACTCCGCAAACGGACGACCCCAGAATGCACTCCTCCCACCACTTCTGCGTGTTTCCGGAAGCCAAGTCACTGTGTTCACCGTGCCCTTGGACGACTCGTCGGGAGGCTCCGGGCCCGTGTTCCGGTCACGCCTCCCCGTGACCCGCAAAAACAGTCTGACCGGTCGGGTGTGGTGCGCCGTGACACCAAGGACGCCGGAGTGGCTGAACGCGACGGACATGTGCCCCGTACTGGACTCAGCAGACCCCGTTCCCGCGCCTGCCGAGGAGAAGTGTCCCGAATGACTCGGATGACTCGGACGACCGCCCGCCTGAGCGTCACGGCGGCCGCTGCGGCGACCCCACTCCTGCTCCTGCCGTGGGCGGCGGGGCCTGCCCAGGCGCACGGTGCCCCCACGGACCCGGTCAGCCGGGTGTACGCCTGCTCGCCCGAGGGCGGCAGCGCGAACCGGTCGGCGGCCTGTCGCGCGGCGATCAGCGCGAACGGCGCCCCGTTCACCGCGTGGGACAACCTGCGCGTGGCGGGGGTGAACGGCCGGGACCGGCAGGTGATTCCGGACGGCAAACTGTGCAGCGGGAACCTGCCCGCCTATCGGGGCCTCGATCTGGCCCGGCGGGACTGGCCGGCGACCCGGCTGACGCCCGGCGGCAAACTGACGATGACGTACGCCTCGACGATCGCGCACACCGGCACGTTCAGGCTGTACCTCACGAAGCCCGGCTACGACCCGTCGAAGCCGCTGAAGTGGGCGGACCTGCCCACACGCCCCTTCGCCGAGGTCACGGACCCGCCGCTGACGAACGGGGCGTACCACTTCCGGGCGACGGTGCCGTCGGACCGGACGGGTCGTCAGGTGCTCTACACGATCTGGCAGAACAGCAGCACGCCGGACACGTACTACTCGTGTTCCGACGTGGTGTTCCCAGGGGCGAGCAAGGGGGCGGGCTCGGAGTCGGGCTCGGGTTCGGGTTCGGCGGAGGCCACGGAGACCGCCGCCGCGTCGCAGGCGCCGGCGAGCACTCGGCCCGCACGGACGGAGACTGCGCAGCCGTCGTCCGGAACGCCAACTGCCGCCGAGAGAAAGGGAATTTCGGCTGGCACCACCGGCGACAGCACGCCGGTGGCCGACGCCACGCGCGCGGACGCGGGCCCCTCGGCGCCGTTGCTGGCGGGCGGCGCCGCCGCGGTGCTGGTGCTCACCGGGGGCGCCGCCCTGGTTCTGCGTCTACGACGACGCTGAACCTCTCTCCTGCGAGGCTCAGTTGACGTAGACGGGGGCGCCCGCGTCCGTGACGGGGGCGTACTTGGCGGTGAAGTAGCCGTTCGCGAAGCACAGCGACGAACCGGAGCTCTTCGCGAACTGCTGGTTGGTGAAGGCGATGCTGCTGTCGCTGTTGTCGGCCTTGCCCGTCAGGCTCGGCGCCTGGTAGACGCAGGTGATGGTGCCCAGCAGGGTGCGCAGCTTCACCGTGGTCTGGATGGTGGAGCCACTGGCCGGCGAGACGGTGAGGGTGCCGTCGGAGGCGACCGTCGCGGTGTAGGGCAGGTTGTCGACCGTGATGCTGCTGACGCCGAGCACACCGGTGACGTTGCTGGTGCAGCTGGTGCTGTCGAAGGAGTGCCCGGTGACCGACTCGGTGGCCGTACCGGGTGCGGTCGGGTTGCCCGTGACCGTGGCGGTGAACTGCGACGACGTGCAGGTGACCCCGCTGGTGCCGGTCGCGCTGGAGTAGAGCGTCGCGGTCGTGCCACTGGCCAACGGTGCGGTCAGGGTGTCGCCGACCGCTGCGGCGGCGCCTCCGGCGCTGCCCGTGGTGAGGACGGCGCTTCCGTCCGCGGAGGCGGGGACGGCCATGGCGACGGTGAGCGCGGTGACGGTGCCGGCGAGGGCAAGGAGGGATCGCGTACGCATGCGGGTGCCTCTTTTCTGGGGTGGGGGGCAACACGTGAGGTGAGATGGGGGGTGTGGGTGGACGTGGGGGGTGTGGCTGGCGTGGGGGGTGGCGCTGTGGGGGCGGTGACGCGGGTGGGGGCGGTGACGCTGGGTGGGGGCGCGTGGCGCGCCGTGGAGCTGGGGGCTGATGCGGGGTGGGGGTGCCGCCGGCGCCGGGCCGTGACGCCTTCTCCGTACGTGACGGACCGGTGACGGCGGCCGGCCGGGCACCGGCCGAAGACCTCGGGGGAAGGCCTCCGGCCGGGCCGGACAAGGGGCGGCCGGGCACGGGAGGGGGAAGCGACCGTGCCGATACCGCGCTGGTGCGGAGCGGTTGTCGAAGCAAGGAAGGCAGAGCGGTTACCGAAATGAAGGCCGGGAACGCGGCCGATGCCGCTCGGCGGATCCGGCGCCACGGATCCGGGGAAACCAGGGAGAGTTGTAGACCTGCTCAACCATCAACGTCAAGGAGCAGCAAGGGAGTTGCTGTTCACCGAGGGGCTGTCGGATACCGCTTCGGAACGCGGCTGGTCGGCACCCGCGCACATCCAACACCCTTTTTTCACAACTCCCTTGACCCCCGAAAGTAACCGGCGGTAACTTCCTCGAAGGCTACTGCCGCGTAACGAGAAAGCCCTTGCATCCGCCGGGAGTGCGAGGAGGCGTGTGCGGCAGCCGCTGTCCGCGCCAGGACAACGCGCCACTGAAGCCCAACCCGCATTGATCTATGCCCCTGGGAGCAGACATGGCCTCGTCCCCGGACCTCTCGTCCGCCGACAACACCCCCGAGAACCCGGGAAGCGGTTCCCCGTCCGAAGCCTCAGCCGCGTCCGGGACCGCCGCCGGCGGCGAAAGACGAGGTCGGGTACGACTGCGCAGGGCCGCTGTCATGGCGGTGCCTGCCACCATGGTCGCCGCGGGCCTCGCGATCCTCACCGCGGAGGGCGCGCTGGGTGTGCAGTTCGCGATCTCCGGTATGCCGTTCACCGTCACGGCGACGGAACTCAACGGCACCGGCTTCGAGCAGTTCGGTGGGCTCGACAACATGGCGGACGGCAGCCCGAACGCCGGGGACACCGGCGGGCAGGTGCTCGTCGTCACCTCCGCCATCAAGAACGCCACGCTCACCAAGCTGTGCCAGAGCGTCGACCTGGGCGGCACCAACCTGAAGATCACCGCGGGCGGTGGCGAGCACAAGGTGACCGCGAGCGACCTCACCACCGACTCGACCGAGCTGTCGGGTGACGCGGCCTTCGACAACATCGAGATCGGCAACGACGCGAGCACGCTGAACAAGGCCAACGCGAAGGGCCCGATCGGCGTCTTCAGCCAGCAGGCCGACACCGTGCACATCGGCAACCTGCGGCAGACCAACTACGCGACCACCGCCGGTGTGTTCAGGCTGCCCGGACTCAAGCTGAGCTTCAGCGACAAGGCTTGCTGATCCGATGCCGGAGCGTCCACGTCAGGGACTGAGGCCCGCCTTCCGCAGATGGCGGGCCCGCCGGCCGTTCTGGGGCGGGCTGCTGCTGGCCCTCGGCGGCGGCGAGATCCTGCTCACCGAGAAGGCCTCGCTGAAGGTCGTGATGCACATCGGCATGCAGGGCCTGGCCGGCTATCTGCTGCCGACGCTGATGGTGATACTGGGTCTGCTGATCCTCTTCAACCCGTCCCAGCGGCTCTTCTACTCCATCACCGGTGTCCTGCTCGCCCTGGGCACCTGGCTCACCTCCAACCTGGGCGGCTTCTTCATCGGCCTCCTCCTCGGCGTCACCGGCAGCTGCCTCGCCTTCGGCTGGCTCCCCGACCAGGAGCCCCGGGTGAGCCGCCGACGCCGCAGGGCGGCCCGGGCCGCGGAGCAGAGGCTGGGGGAAGGGGCCGGGGACCTGGCCTGATATCGGCACCCAACAACTCACGGCCGGATCGAACCGTCGGCAATGATCAATGCATGAACGAGATCGTGCTGATGTCAGATCCGAAGATCGCGGCCGTCCCGGTGCTCGACTGCGATGAACCGCTCGTGGACGTCCGGCTGCGGGACCTCGCCGTCGATGCCCGCAAAACCGATGGCTCGGGGGCGTTCGCGCATCTGCGAGAAGGGGTGCTGACCCGGCTCCTCAAGGCTCAGGAACTGCTGCCGGACGGCATACGGCTGCTGTTCGTCGAGGGGTACCGGCCGCCCGCGCTGCAGCGCCACTACTTCGAGGGCTATGCCGGCAAACTGTGCGGCGACCACCCGGACTGGTCGCCGACGCAGGTCCGGGATGCCGCGAGCCGGTACGTGTCGCCGCCGGAGATCGCACCGCACAGCGCCGGCGCCGCGGTCGACCTCACCCTGGTCACCGCCGACGGACAGGAACTCGACATGGGGACCCGGCTGAACGCCAGCCCGGAGGAGAGTGCGGGTGCCTGCTACACGGACGCCGAAAACGTCGGCGCCGAGGCACGTACCAACCGGCGGCTCCTTGGGGACGCCCTGACGGCCGCCGGCCTGGTGAACTACCCCACCGAGTGGTGGCACTGGTCCTTCGGCGACCGCTACTGGGCCCTGGCCACCGGAGCCGACAGCGCGATCTACGGCCCGCGCGAACTCGGCTGACCGGGAATTCGGTCCAGGTTGCCGGAACTTATCGGCCACCCCAGACGTTTCTACGTTGCTGTAGAAGTTGGCGTGGACGTTTCGTCGAGGCATTCGACCGTGGATACGAGGAGTTCGCATGGCCCTGTGGGACCGCGTCAAGGAGTCGGCGTCGCAGATGCAGACCCAGTTGGTGGCGAAGAAGAACGACCTGAGGAGCGGCGCCTTCCGCGACGCGAGCATGGCCATGTGCGCGCTCGTGGCCGCCGCCGACGGCACGATCGACCCGTCGGAGCGACAGCGGGTGGCCCAGCTCATCGCGACGAACGAGGTGTTGCAGAACTTCCCGGCCGACGACCTGAGGCGCCGCTTCGAGGAGAACCTGAACAAGCTGACCACCGACTTCGACTTCGGCAAGGTGAGCGTGCTCCAGGAGATCGCCAAGGCGAAGAAGAAGCCCGCCGAGGCGCGGGCCGTGGTGCAGATCGGCATCGTCATCGGCGGTGCGGACGGGGACTTCGACAAGACCGAGCAGGCGGTGGTGCGTGAGGCGTGCTACACGCTCGAACTGCCGCCGCACGAGTTCGACCTCTGATCCGTAGCCACCGCCACGGGGTTCACAACTCAGCGAGCTGTGACAGGGGTTCGGTCGCCGTCGTGATGTCTCCGGTCAACGGGCGGTCCTCGGTGCTGGGCTGGAGCGCGGCGGCCGCGACGGTGAATGCGGGGACCGTCGGGGCTAACCGGTGCAGCCGCAACGCCCGTACGACGGCGACCAGTTCACAGGTGAGCAATATGGCGTACGCTTCGGCGGCACGGCTCGTCTGACGGGCGGCCTGGCCGGCGAAGCTGGCGGTCTCCTCCAGGCCGTGGGAGAGGACGGCATGGCCGGTCGAGGCGGGTGCGGCACAGGAACGCACCTCCGCCGGCGCCGAGTTGGCGGTGTACTCCAGGATCATCGTGCCGGAGCTGCCGGCGGGGCCGGAGGCGAGGAAGGCGGGCAGGCCGGTCAGATCGGGGCGGCCCAGCGCGTTCAGCCGGGCCACGGAGAGCTGGGCGGTCTGCAGCAGGGCCAGGTTCAGGCCGTCGAGGGCCAGGGCCAGCGGGGCCGCGAAGAAGCCGCCGTGGTGGTAGAGCCGGCCGTCGGGGGCCAGGACCGGGTTCTCCGTGGGGCAGTTGATCTCGACCTCGACGATCCGGCGCAGCGCCTCGCAGGACTCCAGAGCGGTGCCATGCACCTGCGGAAAGGCCCGGAAGCCGAAGGGATCCTGGATCCGGCGCCCGGTGGCGACCGGCCGATCGGGCATCCCCAGCAGCCGCCGCACCTCGGCGGCCGCCCGCGGCGAGGCGGTCGGCCTGCTCGCGGGCGCGGTGGAGCCGGTCCAGGGCCGATGGATCCAGGGCGGGTTCGGCCGTGGCGTCGGCGAGGCGGATCAGGTCCGGCAGGGACAGGGCCGTTCCGTCCAGCACGACGCGGGTGTCCCCGGCCTCCGGGGGCACCCGCGTCGTCGGGTCCACGGTCGCGTCCGCGCCGCGGTGCGTCAGTCGAGACCGGCGGACTTCAGCCAGGCCTTGGCGACGTCCATCGGGTCCTTGTTCTGCACCTGAGTGTCCAGGTCCAGCAGGGTCGCCGTGTCCAGCTTGGCGGAGACGGCGTTGAGCGCGTCGACGCCCTTCTGGGGCAGGGCGCTCTTGTAGACGAGCGGCTGGACGTTCTCGAAGCCGAAGAGGTTCTTCGGGTCCTGCAGGACGACGAACTTCTCCTTGGAGATGTCCGCGTCCGTGGTGAAGACGTCCGCGACCTGCACGGCGTCCTTCTTCAGCGCCGCCTTGGTGAGCGAGCCGCCCGCGTCCAGCGCCTTGAAGGACTTGAACTCCAGGCCGTAGACGTCCTTCAGGCCGACCAGGCCCTGCTGCCGGGTCTGGAACTCCGGCGAGGCGCCGATGACCAGGTCTTTCGCGATGTCCTTGAGGTCGGCGATGGACGACTTGCCGGTCAGGTTGTACTTCTTCGCGGTGGCCGCGTTGAGCGTGACCGAGTCCTTGGACTGCGCGGGCGAGGGCTCCAGCACGGTCAGCTTGGAGTCCAGCTTGGCCTCGATGGCCGACGTGGTCGCCTCGACGGTCTTGGGCCTGGCCTTCGGATCGAGGTAGGCCAGCAGCGCACCGTTGTACTCGGGCAGGACCGATACGGCCCCGTTCTTGAGCAGACCGTAGGTGGTCTCGCGGCTGCCGATGTTCGGCCGGTAGGAGACCTTGATTCCCTTGGCCTTGAGGGCCTCGCCGTAGATGTCCGCGAGCAGGGTGCTCTCGGCGAAGTTGTTGGATCCGACGACCACGCTGTCGCCGCTGGCCTTGCTGTCCGAAAGGGGGTTGTCGCCCTTGTCGTCGGAGGAGCTACAGCCCGCCACCAGGGCCGTCGCCGCCGCGAGGGCGACCGCCGCCGCGCCTCGGTTCCTCCGGATGGGCCTGCTGGTGCGCTTGGTGGAAGTCACACAACTGATCCAATCCAGCCAGTTCTCGGTCAGTCAAGTGTCTCTGGGTCACCGATTGGCTTCGATGCGCGGTCAGTTGCATGCAGAGAGCGCTCACCTTGTAACTCATTCTTGATAAAAGGCGAGGTGATTGCCCCTTCAAGGGGCCTGTAGTCTCACGGGAGTCGAATTCGGTCACAGCGGTGCACGGGGCCCGCTTCCGCCGTAAGGCACCCCCATGAAGGAGGCCCGGTGTCCACGAACCAGGTGGACGCGCCCGCCCGGCATGCCCCGGTACACAGCGGTGTACGAGGCTTCGCCGACCGCTGGCCCTTCCGGCGCAAGCTCAACCTGCTCGTCGCCATCCCGCTCGCGGTGATCGCCGCCCTGCTGTCGTACCTCGTCAACGACCTGGTCGAGCAGTCGGACACCGCCGAGTCGGCGGCCCGGACGGTGCGGGACAGTGCGCAGGTGGCCCGGCTCGTGGACCGCGTCGAGGCCGAGCACCAGCAGGCGATCCTGCTGTCCGCGCGCTACGAGACCGGCTGGTCCAAGCCCTCGCTCGCCGCCTACCGCGCCGCGCAGGAGGGGGTGAAGGCCCAGACCGAGAAGGTGCGCGCCACCTACGGCGACCGGCTGCCGTACGCCGAGGAACAGGCCCTCAGGGACGTCGACGACCTCTCCAGCCTGCGCCAGAGCGTCGAGCGGGGCTATCTGCCGGCCGACAACATCGACCCTCCCTACGTCGACGCGACACGCCACCTGCTCGACAGCCTCGGACTCGACCACAACACCACTCTCTCGTCGGCCTTCACCGGCAACCTGCTGGACTCCCTGCTGCGCGCCGACGCCGCCCACGGCGCCTTCGAGACGAGCGTGTTCTCCGCGACGACCGGGGACACCAACGCGCTGATCGAGTTCACCAACGCGGTCGGCTCGTACGACCTCTACACCCACCAGGCCGACCGCTTCGGCCGGTTCGCCACCGAGCGCCAGGCGCGGCAGCTGGCCGGCATCGACCACACTCCCGCGCAGCAGCGCATCGCGCAGGCGTACGCCGACTTGCAGATCGACCCCACGCAACTGGAGGCCGGGTCGCGGGCCGAGATGCGCCGGGCGGTCCAGGACGCGCTGGCCGACTCCCCCAACTACCCCGAACAGGCTGCCGCCCGGCTGAAGATCACCACCTCGCTGATCGGCCAGATCGCCGACCGCGCCGACCGCGAGGCCTCCTCCGCCAAGTGGCACGCGCGGCTGCTGCTGTACGGCACGCTGGTGGCGTTCGCGCTGTGGATCGCCTTCGCGGTGCTGGTGCGCCGCTCGGTGGTGCGGCCCGTGCAGGCGCTCACCGGGGCCGCGCAGGAGGTCGCCGAGGTGGCCGGGCGCGAGCTTGACCGGGTGGCCGACGACGACGCCGAGGACGACGGGCCGCCCCGGCTGCGGGACATGCCGGTCACCGCGCGCGACGAGATCGGCGACCTGGCCGAGGCCTTCAACCGGGTGCAGACCACCGCCGCGGCCCTGCTGGAACGCCAGGTGCTCAGCCGTCGCAACACCGCCGAGATGTTCGGCAACGTCGGCCGCCGGGTCAGCAACCTGACCACCCGCCAACTCGCGCTGATCGACGCCGTGGAGCGCGGCGAGACCGACCCCGCGCTGCTGGAGCGCCTCTACTCCATCGACCACATCGCCGTACGCCTGCGCCGCAACGCCGACAGCCTGATGCTGCTGGCGGGCATCCGTGAGACGGCTCTGGACGGCGGGCCCCTGGCGCTGTCCAACGTGGTGCGGGCCGCGCTCGGGCAGATCGAGGGCTATCAGCGGGTCCGGCTGTACGCCGCCTCGGACACCATGGTCGAACCCGACATCATCGGCGACCTGACCCTGATGATGGCCGAACTCGTGGAGAACGCGGTGTCGTTCTCCCCCGAGGGCAGCCCGGTGGAGGTGACCGTCCGGTCCGGTGCCGAGGGCGCCCACGTCGTCGTCACCGACCACGGCCTCGGCATGAGCGCCGAACGGCTCGCCGAGGAGAACGCCCGCCTGATCCGCCGCGAACGCCTGGACCTGGTGCCGACGAAGGTGCTCGGCCTGTTCGTGGTGGGCGCGCTGGCCCGCCGCTGGGAGATCGGGGTGGAGCTGACCCGTACGCCCGGCGGCGGTGTGACGGCGGAGG
Source organism: Streptomyces sp. NPDC001410 (assembly GCF_042895235.1). Lineage (NCBI taxonomy): Bacteria > Bacillati > Actinomycetota > Actinomycetes > Kitasatosporales > Streptomycetaceae > Streptomyces > Streptomyces sp. NPDC001410. The sequence goes on along the minus strand of NZ_JBIAWE010000011.1, from coordinate 219,988 downwards.
TGACGCTCCCGTCCTCGCTGCTGCTGACGATGAGCCCGGTGGCGGAGCCGGTCGCCGTGGCGCCGACGGCAGCGGACGCCCCGTCCGGACCGGTGCCGTCCAGCTCCGCCGAGCAGAAGACCGAAACCGCCGGGCACAAGACCGACTCCGCCGAGGGGCAGACCGACTCCGCCGGTGAGAGCACCGACCCCGCAGTCCCCCTGCCCCGCCGTGTCCCGAGCCGCGAGACCGCCGCCCCCACGGAGCAGCCGCAGCTCGTCTCCTCCGGCACCGCCCGCCCCCTGCGCCGCCGGGTGCGCGGGGCCACGCTCCGGACGACCGCCGGCGCCTCCGAGGCCGCACCGCAGACGGCGCGCACCCGCGACGCCGAGGCGGAGCGCAGCGCGCTGGAGGAGTTCGAGGCGGCGGTGGAGCGCGCCCATCGGGACTGCGACACCGGAAGCCACGCGCGACCGCACCCCGAGGAGACCTCCTCCGCTCCCCCCACGCCGACCCCGCCGCACGACCCGAACCACCTTCCGGAAGGAGCCGAGCAGTGAGCACGTCGACAGGTGACACCCCGACGGGCGGCACCGCGCCGACCGACCTGCAGGCAGCCGCAGCCGACTTCACCTGGCTGCTGAACCGTTTCGCGACCGAGACCGCGGGCGTCGTCGACGCGATCGCGGTCTCCTCCGACGGCCTGCTGATCGCCGTGTCGGAGCTGCGCGAGCGCGCCCACTCCGAGCGGCTCGCCGCGATCGTCTCGGGCATCACCAGCCTGGCCGCCGGCGCCTCCGGCAACTACGGCCTGGGCGGCCTGAACAAGGTCATCATCGACCTGGAGGGCGGCCATGTCATCGTCTCCGCGATCGGCAGCGGCGCCGTCCTCGGCGTGGTCACCGACAAGGACGCCAAGCTCGGCAACATCGCCTACGAGATGACGGTGTTCGCCAACCGCGCCGGTGCGGCGCTCAGCCCGCAGCTGGTGCTGGAGCTCAAGAACACCGTCGGCGCCACGCGCTGAGGCGCGCGCCCGGACAGGAGGAGTGGACAGCCATGGCGGACGGCACCCGGCCCCCGGGCCCGGACCCGGTCGGCCCCGCCCCCGCCGTACGGCCGTTCCTGGTCACCGCCGGCCGGGTGGCGGATGCCGCTCCCGGCCGGTCGATGCCCGTGGAGACGCAGGTGGTGGCCACCGCAGCGGGTCTCGACGCGCTCGGCCGGCTCTCCTTCGAGCGGTACGACATCGTCGCCGCCTGCCGGCTGCCGCAGTCGATCGCGGAACTCGCGGCTCGGCTGCGACTGCACCTCAACGTGGTCCGTGTCCTGGCCGAAGACCTGCGCGAGGCGGGACAGCTGACGGTCCACGTACCCGACGCCGAGGCCACCCACGACGCCTCCGTCCTGCGCAGGGTTATCGACGGCCTCCGGGCCGTCTCCGACTCCCGAGGGGTACCGAGTGACACCGACTGAACCGCTCGCCCGGGGCACGGCCGGGCCCGCCGCCGTGCGGCCGCCGCTGCCGGTGAAGATGGTGATCGCGGGCGGCTTCGGCGTGGGCAAGACCACCACCGTCGGCTCGATCTCGGAGATCGAGCCGCTGACCACCGAGGCGTCGATCACCGAGGTCGCGGCGGGCGTGGACGACCTCACGCACACCCCGCGCAAGACCACGACCACGGTGGCGCTGGACTTCGGCTGCATCACCATCGACCCGACGCTGAAGCTGTATCTGTTCGGCACGCCCGGGCAGGAGCGGTTCGGGTTCATGTGGGACGACATCGTGGAGGGCGCGGTCGGCGGTCTCGTCATCGTCGACACCCGCCGTCTGGACGACTGCTACGCGGCCGTCGACTACTTCGAGCACAAGGACATCCCGTTCGCGGTGGCGGTCAACGCCTTCGACGGGAAGGTGGAGCACTCCCTGGACGAGGTCCGCTGGGCGCTCGACGTCTCCGACGGCGTCCCGGTCGTGGTGTTCGACGCCCGGGAGCGCGGCTCGGTGCGGGACGCGCTGCTCGTCGTACTCGAACTGGCGCTGGCCCGCACCGAGCAGTGACGCCTCAGTTGCTCCGGCGCACCCCGGGCGAGACCGCGATCCGGGACACCGCCCAGAACACCACGAGGGTCGCGAGCGCCATCCCGGCGACCAGGGTGGCGCCGCCGACGACCTTCTCGTAGTTCTTCTGGTAGAGGCCGTCGATGATGTAGCGGCCGAGGCCGCCGAGGCCGATGTACGCGGCGATGGTGGCCGTCGAGACGATCTGGATGGCGGCCGACCGCACTCCGCTGAGGATCAGCGGGAGCGCGACCGGGAGTTCCACCTGGAACAGGACCCGTGACTCCGGCATGCCCATGCCCCGCGCGGCGTCCACCGGGGAGGGATCGACGGACCGGACGGCCTCGTAGGTCGTGACCAGGATCGGCGGTACGGCGAGCACGACCAGCGGGATCATCACGAGCCCCGTGCTGAAGCTCAGCCAGGTGACCAGCAGCACCAGCAGGCCGAAGGTGGGCAGCGCCCGGGCCGCGGTGGCGATCAGCGCGAGCACGTTGCCGCCGCGCCCGTAGTGCCCGGTGACCAGTCCGACCGGCAGCCCGATCACGGTGGCGAGGGCGAGCGCCTCCAGGGAGTACCGCAGGTGCTCGACGACGCGGTACGGGATGCCGTCGTAGCCGTGCCAGTGCGTGCTGTCGCTGAAGAAGGCGTTGACGAAGTTCAGGACGTTCACCGGGCCGCGCGCTCCTTCGGCATCCAGGGGGTCAAAAGGACACGCACGGCGACCAGCAACGCGTCGACCAGGACGGCCAGTACGGCCGTGGTCACCACGGAGTTCACCGCGAGGAGGGGCCGGTTGTAGATCTGGGCGTCGTGCAGCAGGTTGCCGAGGGCGCCCTGGTTGCCGATCAGCATGCCGACGCTGACCAGGGAGATGCTCGACACGGTCGCCACCCGCAGGCCCGCGATGATCGCCGGTACGGCGATGGGCAACTGGACCTGGAGATAACGCCGTACGGGTCCCAGGCCCATGGCCGTGGCGGCGGCGAGGGTCTCCGGCGGCACCGAGCGGACGCCGTCCACGATCGCGGGGACGAGCACCACCAGGCTGTAGACGGCGAGCGGGATCATCACCGTGGTCTCGGTCTGGCCGGTGTAGTCGATGAGGACGACGAAGAAGGCCAGGGACGGGATGGCGTACAGCACCGTGGTCACACCGAACACGGGCGGGTAGAGCCAGCGGAACCGTACGCACAGCTGGGCCAGGGGCAGTGAGACGAGCAGCCCGGCCAGCACCGGCAGCAGGGCCTCCCGCAGGTGCAGGCCGATCAGGCCGAAGTAGCTGTTCTGGAGGTCGCTCGGGATGTCGAAGAAGCCGCTCATCGCGCGGCCTTCGCGTCCTGCCGGCCCGCGGTGTGGGCGGTGCGGATGGCCTCGCCGATCACCTGCTGGGAGACGACGCCGACGGCGCGCCCCTCGCTGTCCACGGCGACGGCCCAGCCGGTCGGCGAGAGCACGGCCCCGTCGAGCGCGGTGCGCAGCGAGTCCGTGCCGGGCACGAACGGCCGCCCGTACGGCAGGAGTCGCTCCCGGTCGATCTCCCCTGCGGTGAGGTCGTCCGGCGCGCCCCAGCCGAGCGGCCTGCCGTCGGTGTCCGTCACCAGGAGATGCGGAGCCGTGCCTCGGGCGGTGAGCTTCTCCGCGCTCGCGTCGATCGCGACGACGGGAGCGGTCTGCAACTCCAGTTCGGCGGACGGGAAGAAGGAGAGCCGCCGGATGCCTCGGTCGGCGCCGAGGAAGTCCTCCACGAAGGGGTCGGCGGGCGCGCTGAGCAGCTCGGCCGGCGGGGCGAACTGGGCCAGCCTGCCGCCGGTGCGCAGCACGGCGACCATCGTGCCCAGCTTGATGGCCTCGTCGATGTCGTGCGTGACGAAGACGATGGTCTTGCCCAACTCGTCCTGAATACGGAGGAGTTCGTCCTGGAGGCCCTTGCGTACGATCGGGTCGACGGCGGAGAAGGGCTCGTCCATCAGCAGCACCGGCGGGTCGGCGGCGAGCGCCCGGGCCACGCCGACGCGCTGCTGCTGGCCGCCGGAGAGCTGGTACGGGTACCGCTTGGCGAGCACGCTGTCGAGCCCGACCCGCTCCATCAGCTCCGCTGCCCGCGCCCGCGCCTTCTGCCTGCCCCAGCCGAGCAGGCGGGGCACGGTGGCGATGTTGTCGAGGATGGTGCGGTGCTGGAAGAGACCGGCGTTCTGGATGACGTAACCCATCGACCGGCGCAGGGTGTTGACCGGCTGCTGCCGGACGTCCTGGCCGTCGAGGAGGATGCTGCCCTCGCTGGGCTCCACCATCCGGTTGATCATCCGCAGGGTCGTCGTCTTGCCGCAGCCGGAGGGGCCGACCAGGACGGTGATCGCACGGTCGGGTATCTCCAACGACAGCCCGTCGACGGCCACCGTGCCGTCCGGGTACCGCTTGGTGACTGCATCTATCCGTATCAAAACGCCGCGTACCCTTCGGTTTTGGCGAGGCCTGGGCCGTTGCGGGGAGAGTCTAGACGGCGCGTGTTGCGGCAGTTTGGCCAGCGACCGCCCTCGACCGGTCCCCACGGATCGGGGGACAGGGAGCCGGGTGGTATGCCAGGTTGTGACCCAACACCGTGTCGACGTCGGCGCTCTGTGCCGTGAGCGTCTCCTCGATCGGCTTCGGTACGGCGCCTTGGTCTGGGGGCTGTCCGGCTGCTTCAGCATCCGCACGGAACTGATCCGGTCCCCGTCGAGGGTCACATCGACCTGGACGTCCCCCTTCTCGGTGGTGACGGTCGGTCCGGCCACGACCCGGCCGGACGCGGAGGTCTGCGGGATCGCGGTGGTCGCGGGTGCCTCGGTGGCCGTGGTCCCGTGCGAGGGCTCGCAGCGCCACAGCGGGATCAGTCCGGCGACCGTGAGGGCCAGGACGGGCAGTCCTCGCTTCACGGTGTCGTTCTCCTCATCCCGCCAGGGTCCGTTAACAGTGGATCGATTGGCCTGGGTTTCCTGGGTTTTCCTGGTTCTGTGGAAGCGTCGCACGGAGGTGCGTAACCCGGATGGAGGTTTGGTCGTTGGTGTGATCGTCGGGTTGGTGTGAGGGGGGTGGGGCGTGCGCCGGAAGGTGGTGCTGGACGAGGGGGAGGTGCAGCAGGTCGCGGCGGCCTGTGCCCGCGCCTTGCGCGGTGCGGATGCCACGACCGGGGAGCAGTTGGACGAGGTGGCCTTGGTGGCGCGGGCGGGCTGGCTTGCCGGCCTCGTCGAAACCCTGGCGGCGAGCGTGGTGCGGGAGCACTGGAACGAGGCCGATCTGGCCCGGCTTGCCTCGAGCCGGGTGTGGTCCTGGTCAGCGGCGCGCCCATGGACGACATCGAGAACACGGTACGGCGGCTGGTCACGGTCCAGGTGGTCGCCTTCGGGCTCGCGCTGCTGGCGCTCGTGGTGTTCGGCCGCAGGACGCTCAGGCGCGGCCTCAAACCGCTCAGCGACATGGCGCACACCGCCCACGGCATCGCCTCGCACGACCTGACGGAGCCGGCGGCACGGCCGCCGGTGCGCGCGGACGGGCGCGACGGCGGCCCGGAGGTGGCGGAGCTGCGCACCGCCTTCAACACGATGCTGGACCACATCGACGACGCGCTCGCCGTGCGCGCGGAGGCCGAACAGCGGCTGCGCCGCTTCGTCGCGGACGCCTCGCACGAGCCGCGCACACCGCTGATGTCGGTCCGGGGCTACGCGGACCTCTTCCAGTACGCCGCCGCCAACGCCCCCGGGGAGCGGGAGAGGCACCTGGCCCGGCTGCGCGCCGCGGCCGCCCGGATGGGCGTCCTGCTGGACGACCTGCTGCTGCTCGCGCGCCTGGACGCGGCGGAGGTGGACGCCCCGCTGCGGCTGCGGGACGCGGATCTGGTGGAGCTGACCGAGGAGGCGGCCGCCGCCTTCCGGGCCGGCCACCCGGAGCGCCCGCTGACCGTCGCGTCCGGGCCGGCCTCGGTGAAACTGCGCCTGGACCCGCACCGTATCCGGCAGGTGCTGGACAACCTGCTCACCAACGCCGCGGTGCACAATCCGGCCGGTACGAGCGTGTCGATGGCGGTGTCCGTCACGTCGGACGCCGCCCTGGTCCGGGTCGCCGACGCGGGGCCCGGCATCCCGACCGCCGACCGGGACCGCGTCTTCGACCGCTTCTACCGGGTGGACAAGGCCCGCAGCCGGGACCGGGGCGGCAGCGGGCTTGGCCTGTCGGTGGCGCGGGGGCTGGTGGAGGCGCACGGCGGAAGCCTCGGGCTGGACCGGCAGGACGGGCTGACGGTGTTCACGGTCGGCCTGCCCCTGCGGGCCGCGCACTGAACGACCTCCGCCTCCTTCAGGGCGGTTCCCCTGGCCCCGGGCATCCCTCACCATGGAGGGTCCGGGGCATGGCGAGGGGGCGGTCTGTGCAGGCGGAGAAGGTCGACGCGTTCGTGCTGACGGCGATCGAGCCCGAGTACCTGGCCGTCGTCGGCCATCTCGGCCCCGGCCGCGAAAGACGCACGGCCGACGGCGCCGTGTACGAGATCGGCCGCTTCCCCGCAGAGCGCGGCGAGCTGACGGTCGGCGTGCAACTGGCCGGACCCGGTAACGAGTTGGCGGCGGCGCTGGCCGAGCGGGCGGTGGCCCGGCTGCGCCCCTCGGTGCTGCTCCTCGTGGGCGTCGCGGGCGGCCGCAAGGACGCGCGGCTCGGCGACGTGGTCGTGGCGGACACGGTCTACGGCTATGAGAGCGGCCGGGACGAGCGGGACGCCTTCCGTCCCCGGATCAAGTCCTGGCCGTCGGCCTTCGCCCTGGTGCAGCGGGCCCGCCTGGTCGCGGCCGACCGGCGGTGGCAGGGCCGTATCGAACCGCCTCCCGCGGTGGCCCCGGCCGCACATGTCGGGGCGCTGGCCGCTGGCGCGAAGGTGGTCGCGCACGCCGAGTCGGCGTCCGGCAGGCTGCTCGACGAGGTGGCGGGCGACACGCTGGCCGTGGAGATGGAGGGCCTCGGCCTGCTCACGGCGGCCAGGATCAACCCCCGGGTGCAGGCCCTCGTGATCCGGGGCGTCTCGGACCTGCTGGGCGACAAGGACGCTGCGCACGACGCCCATTGGCAGCCCGTCGCCGCCCGGCACGCGGCCGCCTTCGCCTTCGAACTGCTGGCCACACTGGGCGGCACGGCGCCCCGGGAGCCCCTGTCCACGCTCCAACTGGGGGAACTGACCACACTGTTACTTGCCGTTCCCGGCATCTCCGCGCCCACCGCCTGGCAACAACTCCTGGACACCCTGCCGGACATGGGCAATCTGACCAGCCGTCAGCACAGCAGCCGTCTGGAGGCGCTGTCGCTGCTGCGCACCTGCGAGTCGGCGAACGGATGGCCGGCCCTCATGGAGTCACTCGACGCACTGTGGCCCGGCACCCCCGCGGTGGAGGAGGTACGGCACTATCTGATACAGCGTCAACTCATCTGAGCAGCAACCGGACTTGTGACTACGAAGTGTTGCCGGGCGTTCACTCGAATCGCTTGGCGGAGGCTGACGGCTGTGGAAGAGTGCACGGCCATGAAGGGATGAGGAATGGCTGCCTACGGGGGCGGCGGCCTCGGACTCGTGCGCGAGTTCGCGGAAGCCTTGGGCAAGTGCGCCAGCTTACAGGAGCGGAGCTCACGGGCCCTGTGCCTCCGGCTCATGGCCAAGGAACTCGGCACCCCTCCGGCAGTCCGGGAGTACGACGTGGCGCACTACTTCCTGCTGGAACTCGCCTCGGTCTGCCTGGAGAGCCCGCGGACGATGCGGGCCCTGCTGGAAGCGCTCACCGCGTTCCACGAGGACGTGACCGAGATCAGGGCGCTGACCGAGAACCTGCTCGCCGACCCCGCGCTCCCGGTCGACGAGGTCCTCTCGCTGCGCCCCCTGCTGGACGGCTTCGCACCGCCCAACCTGCCCGCGCTGTGCCGCAGAGCCGTCGGCAACCTGCGGCCGGTTCCCCCCTATCCCGACGCCTGGACCGCCTTCGAGGGGCTCAGCCGGCTCAACGCCCGTGCGGACGGGCTGCCGCCCACCCTCGCCTTCGTCGAGTACGCGGCCGCGGAGGCCCCGCACGACCGCCGCTTCGCGCTGCGGTCCTGGAACGACGGCCAGGCCCAGGCGCTGTCGCTGCTCACGGAGCTGCGCAATCTGCGGCAGCAGGCCGCGTACGCCGGCACTCCCGAGCCGGGCAACGCCTATCTGGTGGTCCGCCTGCTGCGCAGAGAGGAACCGGGCCGCTATCTGCTCACCTCATGGCGTCACTACGACCCGGACGACCCGGACGCCTGGCGTCCCCGGCAGGAGAGGAGTGTGGAGGTGACACTGGCCGAGGCGGAGCGGGAGGTCGAGCGGCTGGTCTTCGAGGCCGACGAGCACTGGGCCCGGGACGCCGACCGAATCCATGTGGAGTTCCTGCTGGGCTCCGACGACCTGACCCTGCCGGTGCACCGCTTCCGCACCGAGCTGGACAGCGATCCGGTGTCCCATCTGAGCGTCGGGTACTGCGTGGTCGTACGGAGCCTGCAGCGGAGCCGGACGCCACGGTGGCACCGCGCCTGGGAGCAGCGCTGGACGGCCCTGCGGGACACCCCGGAACTCGCCCGGCCGCTCGTCGTGGGCGGGCAGCGGACCGAGGATCCGCGGTCCGGGGACGTCTCCGGCCTCGACGCCCGGCTGCGGGGCGACAGATCGGTCGGCTGTCTCGTGCTGTCCGAGCCGCCGGAGGGCTCCGGCGAAGGGGCGCAGGAAGCACTCGTCGCGCTGCGCTGCGGGGTACCCGCCCTCCTGTGGGACACCCGTGACGCGCGTGACCTGAGGACACCGCAGCCCGTTGTCCACTCCGACGACAGCGTATACGGCTTGTTCCGCAACCTTTCAGGGCTCCGTGAGGCCGTGACAGAATTGCGAACCGAAGCCCACGGGGGTTCCTTGAACGGCCGCGACGATCATCCGGGGCACCACCTGGTACTCCTGTGGGACGACCCGACCCGGCCGGTCGAGAGCCCTCAGCCGTTGACGGGACCGGACCAGGGGGTGGACGGTCGATGACCGGCGCTGCCCAATTCGAGGGGAACGGCACGGGGGCCATGTCCACGCGCCTTCCGCGGCCTTGGTGGATCTACCGGGGTACCGGACTGCCCCTGCGCGACATCGAACTGACCAAGGTGCTGCCGAAGGCTCCGCCCTGGCGGACGTTCACCGGGACTTCCCCGTCCGCGGACGGGGCCTCGGAGACAGAGGCGACCGTGGAGCCGCCCGCGCCACCGCAGGACGAGGCCGAGCTGCGGCGCCGGCTCGGGGCGGCCCGCGAGGGCATGGTGCCCGACCCCACCGAGGTCGACCTGGTGAACGCGGCGCTGATCCTGCGTCGCCCACTGCTGGTCACCGGCCGCCCCGGCACGGGCAAGTCGTCGCTGGCCTACCGCATCAGCCGGGAGCTGCGCCTGGGCCGGGTGCTGCGCTGGCCGATCACCTCCCGCACCACACTGACATCCGGTCTGTACCGCTATGACGCGGTGGGCAGGATCCACGCGGCGGCCACGTCGGACGCCCGGACCACCGCGTCCCCGGACCAGGCTCCGACAGACACCGGCACCGCCGCCTCGGACATCGGCGCCTTCCTCGAACTCGGCCCGCTCGGCACGGCGTTGTTACCCCACGCCCTGCCCCGGGTGCTGCTCGTCGACGAGTTCGACAAGGCCGACATGGATCTGCCCAACGATCTGCTCGACGCCTTCGAGGCGGGCGAGTTCACCATTCCTGAACTGGCCCGGCTGCGCGGTCACCAGCCGGTGGTGGAGGTACGGTCCGACGACCCCGACCGCACGGTCCGGATCCGGGACGGCCGCGTCCGCTGCCGGGAGTTCCCCCTCGTCGTCATCACGAGCAACGACGAGCGCGAGTTCCCGCCCGCCTTTCTGCGGCGCTGCCTCCATCTCCACTTCAAGGAGCCGGAGCGGGACCGCCTGGCCGACATCGTGGCCGCCCACCTCGGATCGCAGGACGACGATCCGCGGGTCGCCGAGCTGATCCGCCTGTTCGCCGAGCGCAGCGCCCAGGAGAACGGCCTCGCGACCGACCAACTCCTGAATTCCATCTGGCTCGCCACGTCCGGCGCGTACTCCCGTGGCGCCGACTGGGAGGCACTGCTGCGCGCCGTCTGGCACCGACTCGACGGCGTGAGAGAGACGTGACGCAGGGCAGCGGCACCGAACCGGCCCCCTCGGAGCGGGAGTCGTTCGGTGTCTCGTGGTCCGAGATCGCCGACGCCCTGCTCCTGCTGGCCGCCGGGGCGGGCGACGGCCCCGCGGACCGCCGGGCGGACGCACCGGGCCCGCCCGCGTCCGAGCCGACCGCCGCACCACCGGCCGACGCCGGACCGGAGGAGGAGCCGGGCGCCCCGGAGCCGCCGACACCGGACGAGCGGGGCGACACCCCGGGTCCGGGCGCCTCGGTGACGCACGCCCCGCAACCCGCCGGACCCGTGCGTGCCGTCGACGCGTCGCACGGCGCCCCGACCGGACCGGCGCCAAAGAGTGCGGCGCCGGCCGTCGGCGTGCCCGCCCCCGCCCGCCGCTCGGCCTGGCCCCCGATCCGGGCGCGCGAGCTGGCCCGCGCCTTACGCCCCTTCAAGCGGACGACCGCCTCGGTGACGCAGACCGAGCTGGACGAGGCGGCGACCGCGGAGTCCACCGCGCTCAGCCTCCGCTGGATCCCGCGGTTCCGGCCGCTGCGCGAACGGTGGATGGACGTCGTGCTGGTCGCCGACGTCAGCTCGTCCATGGCCGTGTGGCGGCACACGGTGACCGAGTTCGAGCAGGTCCTGCGGCACACCGGCGCCTTCCGGAACATCCGGGTGCACACCCTCGACGGCGACCGGATGGCCGAGGCGGACCCGCCCTGGCACATCGAGCCCTCACCCCTGACCGTGCGGCCGCCCGACCGGGGGCGCCTGATGGTGTTCCTGGTGACCGACGGCGTGGGATCCGGCTGGCGCAGCGGACGGGCGGCCCGCCTGCTCGGGGACTGGGCCCGGCACGCCTCCGTGGCGGTGGTGCACGTACTGACCCAGCCGGTGTGGCACCGCACCGGCCTGCCCGCCCGACTGGCCCGGGTGCGCGTCCCGGGGCCGGGGGCACCCAACCGCACCTGGAAGGTGGAGGGTGCCACGGCGGCGGACGCGCCTGTCGTCCCGGTTCTGGAGCTGACTCCGGCCTGGCTCGGCCGCTGGGCCCAACTGGCGACGGGGCTGACGGCCGGCGCCCACGACCTGTGGGTCACCTCGCCCGGCGCCGGCCGGCACCAGGAGCCGGCCGACGAGGAGAGCGCCCCCCGGGACCCGATGGAGCGCGTCTCCCGTTTCCGGGCCGACGCGAGCCCGGCGGCCTGGGACCTCGCCGCACGCCTGGCCGCGATCCCGCTCAACATCCCCACCATGGAACACGTGCTGCGCACCGGCGCGGCCGGAACGGGCCCCGGCGAACTGGCCGAGGTCATGCTGGGCGGCCTGCTGCGCCGGGTCGGCACCGCTCCCCCGGACGCGGTGGACATCGCGTACGAATTCCACGACGGGGTCCGCGAGTTGATGCTGTCCGCGGGCGAGTCGCGGGACGAGACCCGCTATCTGCTGCGCAGCACCCTGGAACTGCTGAGCCGTACCTGCCGGCCACTGCGGGAACTCGGCGCACTCCTGGACGACCCCCGAGCCTCCCCGCCGGACTCCCCGTTACCCGAACGGCTGATTCCCTACGCCCACGTTCAGGTGACCGTGACCAGGGCACTGAGCGGCCCCTATCTGGAGTCGTCGCGCAGGCTCCGCAGCCGCCTGGAGCAGTCCACGTCCGCGCTCTCGGCCCGGACCGGCCATCCCGAGGTGATAAACGTGACCAATGGACACAAAAGCCCCGAGACGGCTCATGGAGCCAGGGGCGACCAGACCCCGGACACACAATCAAGCGACATACGCAACATACCTCACATACCTGAGATTTCGGATAGTTCGATAGAAGGAGCATCTGTGTCAGTCCCCCTCGTCCGAAGCTCTCCGCCAGCGGAAGAGCGTCGGACCGGAGATCCCGCCGTCTGGAACGTCCAGCCCAGGAACCCCAGCTTCACCGGGCGGGCGAAAGAGCTGGCGGCGCTCCACCAGAGGCTGACCACCGACGGGGCGACCGCCGTTCTGCCCGAGGCACTGCACGGCCTGGGCGGCGTCGGCAAGACACAGATCGCGATCGAGTACGTCCACCAACACGCGCCGGAGTACGACGTCATCTGGTGGATCTCCGCCGAGCGCCCGGAGCAGATCCGGCAGTCGCTGACCCAGCTGGGCGCGGCGCTGGGCCTGGAGACGGGCGGCGAGCAGGAGATCACCATCGCGACGGTCCTCGCGGCGCTGAGCCAGGGCCGCCCCTACCGCCGCTGGATGCTCGTTTTCGACAACGCCGAGGACCCCGAGACGGTCCGGCGGTTCTTCCCTTCCCAGACCACCGGCAGGATCCTGGTGACCTCGCGCAACGCACAGTGGGGCCGCATCGCACGGACGGTGGACATCGACGTGTTCACCACCGAGGAGAGCATCGAACTGCTCGCCCGCCGCGGACCGGAGCTGCAACGGGAACAGGCGGCCCGCATCGCCCAGGCCCTCGGCAACCTCCCCCTCGCCCTGGAGCAGGCCGCCGCCTGGCTGTCCGAGACCGGCATGCCGGTGGACGAGTATCTGCACATCTTCGAGGACGAACGCGCGGACCTGGACTCCCAGCGCAGCGAACTGCTCGCCGCCGGCGTCCCGCTCGACTACCCGGAACCGGTCGCCGCCGCCTGGAACATGTCCCTCGGACGACTGGCCGAGCGGCACCCCGGAGCCCATCAACTCCTGCAGGTCTGCTCCTTCTTCGCGCCCGAGCCGATCCCCCGTCGCATCTTCGCCGGTGTGCGCGGTGTCGAACTCCCCGCCGAACTCACCCAGGTGCTGCGCAGCCCCGTCAAACTCGGCGAGGCCATCCGGGAGATCAACCGGTACTCGCTCATCAAGATCAACCACCGGGACGGCACCATCCAGATGCACCGCCTGGTGCGCGCCGTCCTCGTGGGCCGTATGTCCCCGCAGGAGCAGGCCGACATGCGCCACGCCGCGCACGTCCTGCTCGCCAACTACGACCCGGTGGACGTGGCGGCCGTGAACTGGCCGCGCTACGCGGAGCTGCTGGTGCACGCCCGCTTCTCGCGCGCCCTGGAGTGCGACGACGGCTGGGTGCGGGACATGGTGGTCAACATCGTCCGCTATCTGCACGGCTCGGGTGACTACCTGACCTGCCGGGAGTACGGCCGTGAGGTGGTCGACGCCTGGACCGCCCAGCGCGGCGACACCGACCTGCAGACGCTGAACGTCGCCGGCACGCTCGGACACACGCTGCGCGCCCTGGGCGATTTCCGGGAGGCCGCGGAGCTGAACGACAAGAGCCTGCGCCTGCTGCGGGAGAGTGTCGGGGAGGACCACCCGGACACGCTCGCCGCCATCGGCGCGGTGTCGCAGAACACCCAGATCCGGGGCGACTTCGGGGCCTCGGTGCGGCTGGAGGAGGACCGCTGGCGGCGCGCCGTCCGCGTGTTCGAGGACGGTGACCCCACCCTGCTGGCGGCCGCCAACGACCACGCCCTCGCGCTGCGGCTGGTCGGCAAGTACACCCAGGCCCTCAGCATCGACACCCAGGCCCGGGACGCGGCCAACAGGTCGCTGGGTTACGACGCCCTACTGACCCTGCTCATCACCAGCAACCTCTCCATCGACGTGCGGGAGTCCGGCGACTACCTGCGCAGCCGGGAGATGCAGGAGGAGACCCTGCAGCGCGTCCGGCACGTCATCAAGGACCGCGCCGCCCCGGTGAGTCTGATCGCCGCCCGCACCCTGGCCGTGGCCCGCCGCAAGGCCGGGGACCACGCCGGCGCCCTCGAACTGAACGAGGAGACGGTGCGGCTCTACCGGAGCAAGTTCGGCGAGCGGAACCTGAACGTGGCCGCGACCGTGCTCAACCTCTCCATGGACCTGCGGCAGAACGCGGACCTCGAAAAGGCCCGTGCCGTGGGCGTCCAGTGCCTGAACACGCTGCGCGACCTGCTGGGTCCGCGGCATCCCTACACCCTCGCGGCCGCCGCCGACCTCGCGGTGACGAGGCGGCTGATCGGCGAGGTGGACGAGGCGCTGGCCGCGGACAGGGAGACGTACGAGTTGCACTGCGCCGCCCTCGGCGAGGAGCATCCGGCCTCCCTGGGCATCGCGATCAACCTGGCCAGCGACCACTACGCGCTCGCCGACTACGCCGAGGCGATCGCGATCGACGAGCGCACGCTGCCGCTGTGCCGGGCCCAGCTGAGTGACGACCACCCGGCCACCCTGGCCTGCTCGATGAACCTGTCACTCGACCTGCGGGCACTCGGCCGGAACGAGGAGGCCCAGCGCCTGCTCGCCGACACCCAGGAGCGCTACCGCGCCAAGCTGGGCAACAGCCACCCGGCCACCGTGGGGTGCGCCCGCGGCATGCGCGCGGACTGCGACGTGGAGGTGCACCGCTAGGGCCTGTCGTCGGACTCCCGTCGCCCGCCCGCTGGACGGGCCGCGCTGCGGGCGGGAGTTCGACGCCGGGGCCCGGCCCGGCCACCCGTCACATCCGGGCGGGCCGACCACCGACACCCCATCCGCGCGCCGTCACGCCGTCGGACGGCGTCGCCGCCCAGGCGGCGACCGTCTCCGGGTCCTGGTCCAGGCCTCGGCGCAGGAGTTCGCGGTGGAGGGCGGCCACCAGCTCGGGGCGGTGCAGCAGGGCGTCCCGGGCCCGGCCCTCGGGCAGGCTGAGGCCCAGGCCCGCCCAGGCGACCGGGTCGGCAGGGTCCTCGGCGACCAGACGGCGGTAGCCGGCCAGCGCGGCGGCGCGGTCCCCGGCCGCCCAGGCGTAGTCCGGCACGGAGGCGCCGGCCAGGGTCGGCGGATCCTCGCGCAGGCGGGCGAAGCGCTCCGGGTCGCCGAAGCGGATGCGCATCAGGCGGGTCCGGACCTCCGGTGCCGACGGCCCGGTCAGCGGACGGGCCTCCGGATACCGATGCGGGGGCGGCCGGCCGCCCTCGAAGGCGTCCGCCCAGGCCCGGACCCGGTCCGGGTCGCAGCTGAGCTGGGAGAGCCGGAAGACCGTCCGATGGTCGTCGCGGGCCTCTTCGGCGGCCTGGCCGGCGGCGGCCGGAACCGGTTCCTTGAGCAGGGCCGTGAGGGTGTGCTCCATCGCGCGCAGGCAGTGCTCGCCCAGCTCGGTGAGGGACGCCTCGGACCACAGGGTGCGCAGCCCTTCCTCGACCTGCCCCCGGCGCAGCGCGAACTCGAAGTCGGCCTGGGCGCGTTCGGCGTCCGAGAGACCGGTGCCCTCGCGCAGGGCCTGCCAGAAGGACGCCACGCCCAAGAATGCGTAGACGCCCTGCAGAATCCCCCGCAGCGGTCTCGGATCGGCACGCCAGGGCGCGTAGTGGGTCTCTTCAAGGCCGCCGCGCAACAGGGTGACCAGGTCCAGGAGAGCGCTGAGCTTGATGTGCTGGGCTTCGTGGACGAGGGCCGCGGCGAGGTCGAGCGCGCTGGACGGCCTGCTCATCAAGAAGCCCCCGTACGATTCGGGGGCGCTGCCGCTGAAGAGGTCCGCGGGGCTGCGATCGGGCAGCGGGGTGAGGGCGAGCAGGCAGTCCGCGACTCCGCCGGGGTCGACGCGGTGCTGCGCCGCCACATGCCGCCAGGCGGCCCGGTACAGCTCGCGCCACCGGGTCACCTCGTCCTCACCCAGTCGCTCGACCGGCATCCGGCGCAGGTAGTGCCGCCAGGGGTCGAGGTCCTCCAGCACCGGGGCGCTCGACACCCCGGCGTGCGTCGCGCGCAGCCGTCGTATCGCCCACCAGCCGGGGGCGTCGCCGCCGAGGTCGTCGGGCAGGCGCACCGTGCCGGTGTGACAGCGCACTCCCGCACCGTGGTCGTCGCGGAAGGCCTCCACGACGGGCTCGGCGGGCGGCGGCGCAGCGGACGGCAGCACCGCCCAGCCCAGGGACGGGAACAGGACGCCCGCGCCGAGGACCGGGACACGGGCGCGGAACGGGATACCTGCCGCGAGGGCGGCCGCGGCGGCCAGCGCGTGTATCTGCGCGGCGTCCTGCCACACCTCCGGCTCGGGAGCTGACGCGGCATCGGCTCGCAGCCCTCGCAGTACGCGGGCCAGCCAGCTGCCCACCGGGGGGTGGAGCAGTACGGCCTCCACCGCCGCCCGGTCAGCCGCCTCGGCCTCGGCCAGGAGGTCCCAGGCCGTCTGCGCGGACGGCCATGGCGCGTCGGGCGGGACGTCCCGGTCGACGGTTTCGACCAGGGCCCGCAGGAGGACCAGCCGCCGGCTCCGCTGTGCCGTGCGCAGGGCCGCGACGGCATCGCGGCCACCGCCGCCGTGGGCGAGCTGCCGGAGGTGGGGCACGGTCAGCCGGTGCCGTGGGACACCGGGCGGCGTCTGTCCGGAATCAGACCCGGCTTCCGCGCCGTGGACCACGGGTCCGTCATCCGACACGGCTTCTCCTCGCCATCAGCCGGGCAGGAACATGTCAGCAACCGGCGTTCGACGCCGCGCCCAGCGTGGGTGGGGAGTCGACCAGAGCCAGCAGGCGGCGGGCCGCCCCGCTCAACCCGGCGGACGCCAGGGAGCCGACGGCCGCCAGCGGCACTTCCGAGAGATCCACCAACTCGGTCTCGACATCGGGTGCCGACAGATCCACGGCCCGTCCCCCTCTCGACAGCACGCGCGTCTGCCTTCATGGTTGCTCAATCGCCGGGGTTGCGAAAGATGGCTGTCCGGCGGGAACAGGTCAACCACGCAGGATGTGCGAGGAGTTGACACAGAGGACGGGGCTCAGGAGCCCATCACCTCGGCGTCGTCCGCCACTTCCGTGCTCTCCCGCCGCGGGTACGGCCGCGCCGCGAGGACCGCCACGTCGTCCTCCGCGTGGCGGGCGTCCAGGTTGGTCAGGATGGTGTCCAGGACCTCGTCCACGCCATGGCCGGTGAAGCGCAGGGCGGACAGGCGGGCCATGGAGCTGTCGATGTCCTCACCGCGGCGTTCCACGAGCCCGTCGGTGAAGAGCACCAGTGTTTGGTCGGGGGCCAGCTTGTGGGTGGCCGACTCGTAGCCGCCGAAACCGGTGCCGAGCGGCGGCCCGACCGGTACGGACAGCGGTGCGGTCCGACCGTCCTCGCTGATGAGCACGGGCGGCAGATGACCGGCGCTGGCGAGCGTGACCTGCCCCCGGCCGGGGTCGATCCGCGCCAGCAGACAGGTGGCCGGCCTCCGCTCGGCCTCGCCGGCGGCGATGTCGTCCATCTGCCGCAGCACGCGGTGCGGGGGCAGGTCGGAGGAGGCGATGTAGCGCAGCGAGGAGCGGTAGGCGCTCATGTCGACGGCGGCCTCCAGGCCGTGGCCCATCACATCGCCGACGACCAGCAGGGTGCGGCCGAAATGGAGCCGTACGGTCTCGCACCAGTCGCCGCCGACCAGCACCCGGCTGCTGCCGGCCGGGAGGTAGCGGATGGCGACGTCCAGGTTCGGGTGCGGCCGGCCGGGCTCCGCCAGCAGCGCGCGCTGCAGGTCACCGGCCGTCCGGCTGACCAGGTCGTAGGCGCGAGCGTGCCGGATGTGGGAGGCGGCGCGTTCGCCGAGGAGGGCGAGCAGCTCGGCCTCCGAACGGGTGAACCGCGCTCCGCGGCGCCCCGCGACCAGGACGCCGTACTGGTCGTCGCCGCTGGTCAGAGGCACACAGAGCGCGGGGCGGCCGCGGCTGCTCGGCGGCTGCTCGGTCCAGGGCTCCGGCTGTCTGTCGGCCGCCGGGGTGCCCGCCTCCCGGGCCACCGCCGTGGCCCACCGGACATCGGGCAGCACGTCCGGATCTCCGGCCATCGCCTCGTACCCGGAGACGATCTTCCCGGTCCGCCGCATGACCGCGGCCGCGCCGCCCACCAGCCGTACGGCGGCCAGGGGCAGCTCGGAGCAGGTGGTTTCCTCGTCGAGCGTCGTACCGATCGCGCCCAGGGCCGCCCGCAGGGCCGTCAGCCGGGTCTCCTCGCCCTCCGGCTCACCGGCGCCGTCCGCGCGGTTGCCGTCAGCGGGCGCGGACCTGCGACGGGCCTGGATCCAGCGCGCGACACCCATCACCCTCTCAGAATCTCAAACCGGAGCAGGCCGGGCACCGGTCACAGGTGTCCCGGCCGCCCCTGGAGCCCCAGAAGCCTCAGGACTCATCCGGCGTCAGCCGGAGCGAGATGCTGTTGATGCAGTACCGCTGATCGGTGGGCGTCGCATACCCCTCGCCCTCAAACACATGCCCGAGGTGGGAGCCGCAGCGGGCGCAGCGCACCTCAGTGCGGACCATGCCGTGGGAGCGGTCCTCGATCAGCTCCACCGCGTCGGTGTCCTTCGGGTCGTAGAAGGACGGCCAGCCGCAGTGCGACTCGAACTTGGTCGTGGAGGTGAACAGTTCGGCACCGCAGGCGCGACAGGAGTAGACGCCCTTGGTCTTGGTGTCCGTGTACTCACCGGTGAAGGCCGGTTCGGTGCCGGCCTGGCGCAGCACGGCGTACTCGGCCGGCGCCAGCTCCGCGCGCCACTGCTCGTCCGGCTTCTCGACGTCGTACGACATGAGTCTCAGCCCCTCTACTGCTGCGACAGGCGGTCCAGGATCTGCGGGCCCAGGTCGGTCACGTCGCCCGCGCCCATGGTGAGAACGAGATCACCGGGCTTCGCCATTCCCGCGATCACCGCGGGGATCTCCGCCTTGTCGTGCACGGCGGTGACGTCGGCGCCCGCCGCGCGCGCGGCCTCGATGATCAGCTCGCTGGTCACCCCGGGGATCGGGTCCTCGCGGGCCGGGTAGATGTCGAGCACGACCGAGGCATCGGCGAGGGCCAGCGACTCGCCCATCTCCTTGCCCAGCTCCTGGGTGCGGGAGAAGAGGTGCGGCTGGAAGACGACCAGGATCCGGGAGTCACCGGCGGCGCCGCGCATGGCCTCCAGGTCGGCGGTCATCTCGGTGGGGTGGTGGGCGTAGGAGTCGATCACCTGCACACCGGCCGCCTCGCCCTTGAGCTGCAGGCGCCGCTTGACCCCGGTGTAGGCGGCCAGCGCGGGCGCCAGCTCGGCGGCGGGAATGCCGAGGGCGGCACCGGCGGCCAGCGCGGCGACCGCGTTGAGCGCGTAGTGGCGGCCGGGCACGGAGACCTCGAAGGTCAGCTCCTGCCCGTCCAGCACCGCGGTGACCTGGCTCTTCAGCCCCTGAGGCACCACAGCCAGGACCCGCACGTCGGCGTCCTCGGCCTCCCCGTACGTCACGGTCCGCACCGACCCGTCCAGCCGCCGCGTCAGCTCCCGCGCACCCTCGTGGTCGGCGGCGATCACCAGCGTCCCGCCGGGCACGATCTTCCCGGCGAAGGTCTCGAAGGACTCGTAGATCTCGTCCATCGAGGCGTAGTTCGCGTGGTGGTCCAGCTCGACGTTGAGGACGATGGCGACCTCGGGCGCGTACTTGTGGAAGCTGCGGTCCGACTCGTCGGCCTCGGCGACGAAGATGTCGCCCTCGCCGTGCAGCGCGTTCGAGCCGGGCGCGTCCAGGTCGCCGCCGATGGCGTACGACGGCTCGCGGCCCAGCTCGCTCAGCGAGACCGCCAGCATCGACGTGGTCGTGGTCTTGCCGTGGGTGCCGGCCACGGCGATCGGCCGCAGCCCGTCCATCAGCGCGGCCAGCGCGTCGGACCGGTGCACCACCGGAATGCCCAGCTCGGCGGCGCGGGCCAGCTCCGGGTTGTCCTTGCGGATCGCCGACGACACGACGACACAGCTCGCGTCGTCGGCGAGGTGCTCGGCGGCGTGCCCGATGTGCACGGTCGCACCGAGCGCCCGCAGCGCCTCGGCGGTCGCCGACTCCTTGGCGTCGCTCCCGGCCACCTGGGCCCCGCGCTGCGCGAGGATCTTGGCGATACCCGACATCCCAGCACCGCCGATGCCGATGAAGTGCGGTCGGTCCATGGCGGCAGGAAGTCCGGGTGCCATGCAAGTCTCCATAAGATCCGGTACGAGGCTGAGCGCCCCTAGCCTATGCGCTGAAGGACCGCTCCCCCCACACGCACGGCGCCTAGGCCTTGCTGTGCGAGAACAGCTTCAGCACCGGCACCCCCACCTTGTGCCGAGCCCGGGAAGCCCAGTCCCGGTGGAAGAACTCCTCCACATAGTGGGGGTCGGTCAGCACGATGACCTCGTCCGCACCGGCCTCGGCGACCAAGGACTTCAGCGCGTCCAGCGGATGATCCTCGACCAGCCGCCCCTCGGCCTCACTGCCCGCGGCGTGCAACGCAGCCAGGGACACATCAAGCGCCTGCTGTCCGACGCTCCGCGCCTTCTCACCCTCGGGCGTCTCCCCTTCACGCCGAGCCTCGTCCAATTCGCCGAGGGCAATGTCGTCGATGGCCCGCAGCAGCCGGTCCGCCTGGTCGCCGCGCGGCTGCAGGAGCACATGGAAGGAGACCTGCTCGTCTCCGTGCAAGGTGGTGACGAACTCCACGTCGGCGGACGTCAGGGCCTTCTCGATCATCAGAACGCTTGTGAACACGCGGCGCCTCTTCCCTCCGTGGGCCAGGCAAGGCCCTGCGGAAACCATCCTGCCCCGTGCTCGCACGGGTTGTGCCGGACCTAGTCTGCCCGCCCGAAGCTAAACGGAACGGTAGATTCCGCTGATTTCAGGACCGGCGGTAGCGACTGAACAGGAATCCGTCCTCTTCCAGCAAAGACGCCAGTTCGAAGCGGCGCGGAACGGTGACGGACGGCCCTCCGGCGATGCGCTGCGCGTCCCCCGCGCTGAGCATCGGCGACACGGTCAGGCACAGCTCGTCGAGCACGTCCGCGGCCACCAGCTGGCCGAGCAGCCGGGGCCCGCCCTCGGTGAGCTGCCGGGTGTGGCCGAGGTCGGCGAGGGCGCGTACCGCGCGGGCCGGGTCGACGCCCATGCCCTCCCCGGCGACGACCACCCGGGCGCCGGCCTTCTCGGCGGCCGCGACCCGCTCCGGGGCCGCGGTGGCGCCGGTGAGGATCACGGTGGGCACCAGGGGCGAGGTGAACAGGGGGAGGGAGAAATCCAGGTCCAGGCCGGCGGTGACGATCGCGATCGCCGGGGCGGGCCCCTGTCCCGCGGCCTGCCGGGCCGCCGCGAACTCCGCACGCGCGCGTGCCGGGCGGTACCCCTCCTGCCGTACCGTTTCCGCACCCACCACGATCACGTCCGCGAGCGCCCGGAGCGTGCCGAAGATGCGCATGTCGGCCGCGCTGGAGATGGGCTGGGAGTGCCCCTCGTGCTGGGCGGCGCCGTCGAGGGTCGAGACCATGTTGGCCCGCAGCCACGGCTGCCGGGCCCCGGAACCCGTCTCCGGATACGCGTAGGCGGCGGCCAGCTCGGCGAGGCTCCACTCACGGTTCACGAGTGCGTCGGCACCGGCAGGGCCGCCGGGCCCACCCGTCGCGGGTGCCCCTGCCGCCCCAGCCACCCCCTCCCTCTCCGTGCCCCCGCCGAGGGCCTGGGCTGCTGTTTCGTAGGTCACAGGGAACAGGCGTCGCATGTCGTGCAGTGTGACACGGCGCTTAGCATGGGTAACCGTGTCGTCCTCCACCGCCGCCCCCGGTTCCAGCCCTCTGACCGATGCGGGCCCCCTCTCCCTGTGCACCCGCGAGCCGCATGTCCCCGCGGACCGGCTGGTCGCCGAGATGGTGCCGCCGCCGCGCTTCGACGCGGTGCGCTTCGCCACGTACATCCCGGACCCGAACCAGCCCAGCCAGACCGAGGCGGTGGGGGTGCTGGACGGCTTCGCGGCCGGGCTCGGCGGCGCCCACGCCTCCGGCGCCGGCCGGCGCGGCCTCTTCGGGTTCGGCAGGGCCAAGGCGCCCAAGGCCCCGGCGGGCCCCCGCGGTGTCTACCTGGACGGCGGCTACGGCGTCGGCAAGACCCACCTGCTCGCCTCCTTGTGGCACGCCACGCCGGCCGAGCCCGCGCTCAAGGCGTTCGGCACCTTCGTGGAGCTGACCAACCTGGTCGGCGCGCTCGGCTTCCAGAAGACCGTGCAGACGCTGAGCGGCCACCGCCTGCTGTGCATCGACGAGTTCGAGCTGGACGACCCCGGCGACACCGTGCTCGTCTCCACGCTGCTCGGCAAGCTGGTCGAGGCGGGCGTGGCGCTCGCCGCCACCTCCAACACGCTGCCCGGCAAGCTCGGCGAGGGCCGGTTCGCCGCCGCCGACTTCCTGCGCGAGATCCAGGGCCTGTCCGCCCACTTCCGCGCCCTGCGCATCGACGGCGAGGACTACCGCCACCGCGGCCTGCCCGAGGCTCCCGCGCCGTACTCGGACGAGCAGGTGACCAAGGCGGCGTACGCCACCGCGGGCGCCTCGCTGGACGACTTCCCGCATCTGCTGGAGCACCTGGCCAAGGTGCACCCGAGCCGGTACGGCGCCCTGACCGACGGGGTGAAGGCGGTGTGCCTGACCGACGTGCGGCCGGTGCCGGACCAGTCGACGGCGCTGCGGCTGGTGGTGCTCGCTGACCGGCTGTACGACCGCGAGGTCCCGGTGCTCGCCTCGGGCCTGCCGTTCGACCGGCTGTTCAGCGAGGAGATGCTGAACGGCGGTTACCGCAAGAAGTACTTCCGCGCGATATCCCGGCTCACCGCGCTGGCTCGGGACGCGAAGGGCCTCGTCAGCTCGTAGTCAAGAGCTGGATCTCGCCATCCGACCGGCATTTTTCACGCTCTCTTGCGCTCATAACGCCCGGTTAACCCTGCAAAGGACTTTGCAGGGTTAACGTGTTTCTTGACCAACCATTGACCAATGCTTGGTGCGTGCAAGAGGTGTGAACTCCTGGGAGGAGGGTGCATGTTCCGAGGTACGACGGCCCGGACCCTGCTTGCCCTGCTCGCCACCGCCCTGCTCGCCCTGCAGTTCTTCACACCCACGGGAACCTTCGCATCCGCGCATACGCTCGGTCATGCGAAGGCCAAAGCCGCACCCGAAACCGTGCGTCCCTCGAAACCCGTGCGCATCGGTGCGGGCGCGCTCCGCGACGGCGGCTGCACCCACAATCCCGGCGGGGACCGGCACCTGCGCGACCGGCAGCGCGGCCCCGCCTCCGGCTGGACGCCGGAACACCCGCTCATAGCCCGGCAGACGGCAACCCCGCAATCGCCGGGCACGTCCGGTGCCCCGCACCACCGCATCACGAGATCCTCCAGAGCCCAGTCCCCGGCAGCTCTTCAGGTCTTCCGCTGCTGATCGACGGCTCATCCCCACGAACGTCGTGCAAGCCCGACGCGCCGCTGCGGCGCGCCAGGAGGAGTCCACACGCATGCAGCCCCTCATCGACAACGCCCGTACCTTCGGACAACGCCCTGAGGAGTTCGCCAAACTCGCAGAAGGCCAGTCCCCCCAGGTCCTGTTCATCACCTGCTCCGATTCCCGGGTCGTCCCGGCCCTGATCACGGGCGCCCGTCCCGGCCAGCTGTTCGAGCTGCGCACCGCGGGCAACATCGTCCCGCCGTACGCCTCGCAGCACCCCACCGGCGAGGCCGCCACCATCGAGTACGCCGTGGAGGTGCTCGGCGTCCGCGACATCGTCGTCTGCGGCCACTCGCACTGCGGCGCCGTCGGCGCGCTGGTGCGCGGCGACGACCTGACCGCCGTACCCGCCGTGCGCGACTGGCTCGCGCACGCCACCCCGCGCCCGGCCGGCGCGGCCGAGGACCCGGAGGTCGCCGAGGGCGTCCAGAGCCATGTCCTGGCCCAGCTGCTGCGGCTGCGCTCGTACCCGTGCATCGAGCGGAAACTGGCGCAGGGTCAGCTGGACCTGCACGCCTGGTACTACGAGGTGCACACCGGCGCCGTACGCGCGCACCGCCCGCAGTCCGACACCTTCGAAGCCCTGTGAGCGCACCGATGAACAGTCCTCTCATATCCCGTGTCCCTCATCTGAGGCAGGACTTCGCCGCCTCCCTCGTCGTGTTCCTGGTCGCGCTTCCGCTGTGTGTGGGCGTGGCCGTCGCCTCCGGAGTGCCGGCCGAACTCGGCCTGGTCACCGGCATCGTGGGCGGCCTGGTCACCGGACTGATGCGCGGCAGCAGCCTGCAGGTGTCCGGGCCGGCCGCCGGACTGACCGTGCTCGTCTTCGAGGCGGTCCAGGAGTTCGGGCTGCCGATGCTCGGCGCCATCGTGCTCACCACCGGCGTGCTCCAGCTGCTCATGGGCGCGCTGAGGCTGGGCCGGTACTTCCGGGCCATCTCGGTCTCGGTCGTCGAGGGCATGCTGGCCGGTATCGGTCTGGTCCTGATCGCCGGTCAGCTGTACCCGGCCATGGCGGCCAAGGCTCCCGACTCGGGCCTGGGCAAGACGGCCGGGCTGCCGAGGGCGTTCCTGGACGCCCTCGGCGACGGGGCGGCGCTCGCGTCGCTCGCCCTGTGCGCGGGCACCGTCATGGTGCTGGCGCTGTGGAAGTACGCACCGGCGAAGGTGCGTACGGTGCCCGGTCCGCTCGCCGCGGTCGGCCTCGCCACGCTGGCCGCGCTGGTGCTCAGCCTGCCGGTGGCCACCGTCGAGGTGCAGGGGCTGCTGGGCGCCGTCCAGCCGCCGCCGCTCGACGCCTTCGCCGGGTTCGCCGGTGTCGGGGTGCTCGGCACGGTCGTCGCGTTCACGCTGATCGCGTCCGCCGAGTCGCTGTTCAGCGCGGCGGCCGTGGACCGGCTGCACGACGGACCGCGCACCGAGTACGACAGGGAGCTGATCGCCCAGGGCGCGGGCAACGCGGTGTGCGGGCTGCTCGGCGCGCTGCCGATGACCGCGGTGATCGTGCGCAGCGCGGCCAATGTGCAGGCGGGCGCCCGGACGAAGGCGTCCCGCGTGCTGCACGGCGTCTGGCTGCTGCTGTTCGCGGCCCTGCTGCCGGGCGTGCTCGCCTACATCCCGATCCCGGCTCTCGCGGGCATCCTGATCTACTCCGGCGCCAAGCTGGTGCCGGTGCGGGCGCTTGCCGTGCTGTGGCGCGAGCACCGGGGCGAGGCGCTGATCCTGGTCGTCACCGCCGTGTCGATCGTGGCGGTCAGCATGTTCGAGGGCGTGCTCATCGGCCTGGCGCTGGCGATCGTCAAGACGGCCTGGGAGGCCTCGCACCTCCGGCTTGAGGTCGTGGACAAGGGCGCGGGTCCCATCGAGGCGTACCTGTCGGGCAACGCGACCTTCCTGCGGCTGCCGAAGATGCTCGACAGCCTGGAGTCGCTGCCCCGGGACCGCCCGGTCCGGCTCGACCTGTCCGGCCTGCACCACCTGGACCACGCATGCCGCACGGCCCTGGAGAACTGGGCGGCACGACACAGCGCGACGGGCACCGAGCCGGTGGAGGTGACCGCACCCGAGGAGCCTGCCAGAGCCGCGGTCGCCTGATCCGGCCGCTGTCCCCGGGCCGGGCTGCCGACGCCCCTCGGCAGCCCGGCCCGGCCTCTCGGCGCAGCCCATGGCTTCCGCCCCAACCCGGAACTATCGTTACAGCAACGGACACAAAGCAAGGCCTCTCCCTGAGGAGGTCACCATGCTCCAGGAGCTGCTGGGGGCGCTTGCGGCGCTGGGTTCCGTCGGGGTCGTGTACTTCGCGATGGCGGCACGGGTCGTCAAGCAGTACGAGCGGGGGGTGCTCTTCCGGCTCGGGCGGGTCGCGGGTGAGGTACGCAATCCGGGCCTGAACCTGGTGATCCCGTTCGTGGATCGGCTGCACAAGGTGAACATGCAGATCGTGACCATGCCGATCCCGGCCCAGGAGGGCATCACCCGCGACAACGTCACGGTGCGCGTGGACGCGGTCGTCTACTTCCGGGTGGTCGACTCGGTGAGCGCGCTGGTGAAGGTCGAGGACTACAAGTTCGCGGTCTCCCAGATGGCGCAGACCTCGCTGCGCTCGATCATCGGCAAGAGCGACCTGGACGACCTGCTGTCCAACCGTGAGAAGCTCAACCAGGGCCTGGAGCTGATGATCGACAGCCCGGCCGTCGGCTGGGGCATCCAGGTCGACCGGGTGGAGATCAAGGACGTGTCCCTGCCGGACGCGATGAAGCGGTCCATGGCCCGCCAGGCCGAGGCCGACCGGGAGCGCCGGGCGCGGATCATCAACGCCGACGCCGAACTGCAGGCCTCCAAGAAGCTCGCCGAGGCCGCCCAGCAGATGGCCGACACACCGACTGCGCTCCAGCTGCGGCTGCTGCAGACGGTGATGGCGGTGGCGGCCGAGAAGAACTCCACGCTGGTCCTGCCGATCCCGGTGGAGCTGCTGCACTTCTTGGAGAGGGGCCAGCAACAGGACAGAGGCCAGCAAGAGGAGAGAGGCCAGCAGGAGCTCGCGCCGCACGCGGACGGAGGACCTTCCTCCGGCTAGCGTGCCGGGCATGCGCAAAGGTTGGGTGATCGCCATGGCCCTGATGGCCGTCGTACCGGGATGCGCGGACCGGGGCGGCTCGTCCTCGACCCCTTCCCCCACCACCACCCTGAGGCTCACGGTCACGAGCCCCGCGTACGCAGACGCCGCCACGATCCCGAGCCGCTACACCTGCGACGGCGAGAACGTCTCACCCCCGTTCGCCGTCAACGGCGTCCCCCCGCAGACCGCTTCCCTGGCCTTTCTGCTCCAGGACCCCGACGCCCCGCGCGGCACCTTCACGCACTGGCTGGTGTGGGACGTCGACCCGCACACCACGCACCTCACGGCCGGCGAGCGTCCGCGGGGAGCGGTCGAGGGCCGCAACGGCTTCGGGAGGACCGGCTACGGCGGCCCCTGCCCGCCCCGCGGCGACAGCCCGCACCACTACGTCCTCACGGTGTACGCCACCGACGGCCGGCCGAACCTCGCCCCCGACGCCACCCCCGCCGACCTCCTCCGAGCCCTGTCCGGCCACACCCTGACGACGGGCACCCTGACCGGCCGGTACGGCCGCTAGCAGCCCGCCGCCACCTGCGTGGGTGAGGGTACTTCCACGCATGGGTGCATAGGACCGCACACCCGGTCAATTAGTAATACTTTCATATTGTGATTTCAGTACCACGCACTGTCACCGCCGTCTGCGCCCTGGGCGCAGCCATCGCCGCCTGCGGTACCGCGGGCACCCCCGACGGCGCGCGCCCGGCCCATGCCGGACCCGCCGCCTCCCCGTCCGCCACGCGTCCGCCCGTACTTGCCCCGGGCCCGGGCGGTCTGACCCCTGTGTTCGAGCACGGCCCGCGCAACTTGGGCAAGACCGTCGCGCTGACCTTCGACGCCGACATGACCGCCGACCAGGGGCCCCGCGCCGCCTCCGGTGAGCACTTCGACAACCCGGACCTGATCGACACCCTGCGCACGCTGAAGGTGCCGGCGACCATCTTCATGACCGGCCGGTGGGCCGATCAGTACCCGGCGGAGGCCCGTTCCCTCGGCCAGGACCCGCAGTTCGAGGTCGCCAACCACTCCTACAGCCACTACGCGTTCACCGACGACTGCTACGGCCTGCCGACCGTCGACAAGGACCAGATGCGCAAGGAAGTCGAGCGGGCGTACACCGCCATCCGCAAGGCGGGCGTGCCCCATCCCCTGCCGTACTTCCGTTTCCCCGGCGGCTGTTACGACCGTCAGGTGCTGCGCGAGCTCAGCGGGGTCGGGGTCACCGCGGTGCAGTGGGACGTGGTGAGCGGTGACGCGTTCGCCACGGACGCCGACGCGGTCGTCCGGCAGGTGCTGGACGGGGTGAAGCCCGGCTCTGTGGTCGTCATGCACTGCACCCGCAGCGCCGCCCCGACGACCGAGCAGGTCGTCCGCACGGTCGTGCCGCAACTGCGCAAACAGGGCTACCGGTTCGTCAAGGTCTCCGAGCTGATCGGCGAGTCGAACGGCCACCGGTGACCGGCCTACGCTGAGGGCATGAGCGACGACGACTACTGCACGGTCAGCGACGCGACCCGGTCTCCGAATGCCGACGGGCCGCCGTATGCGGAGTGTGTGCTGTGCCGAGAGCCTACGGAGTACCCGGAGTCGTACAAGGGCATCACGCTGTGCCCCGTCTGCGAGTGGCAGGAGGCGCAGCGCACCGCCTGTTCAGGGTGAGCGGCGGGCGGTGAGCGCGCAGGCCGCCGCGAAGGCCGCGGCGGTGACGAGGGCGGCCCCGGCCAGGGGCAGTAGCGGCACCGGGACCCGGCCGGACTGCGAACCGGTCACCAGACCGCTGACCGCGGCCTGGGCCGGGGAGCCCGCGAGCACCATCGACAGCAGCGCGGCCAGCAGCATCGCGGGCACCGCGCGGCCGGTGGAGTGCAGCACCGGCCGGTTGGTGAGCGCGCCCACGGCACTGCCCAGCAGGGCGCAGACCAGGGCGGCCAGGAGCCCGGCCAGGCCGGCCCCGAGCGGCGGGACATGGGTCCGGTGGCCGTTGCTCGCCGGATCGCTGATCAGCGTCATGACCAGGGTCGCCACCACCCCGAGCGCCGCCGAGGCGAGCAGCGCCGTCAGCAGGCAGGCCAGGTGGGCGAGGGCGGGGCCGCGCGCCGCCGCGACGCAGGCACGGGCGGCGTCCGGCTCGGCGGTGACGCAGATCCGCGCCAGCCAGGCGGCCACCGGCAGCAGACCGGCGGCCGCGTAGCCGAGCGAGTCGAGCACCGGCTGACCGCTCTGCACGCCGACCCCGAGGAAGGCGACGTAGAGGATCACCGGCGGCAGCCAGCGCTGCGAGCGCAGCAGCAGGTCGGCCTGATAGCGCAGGAGAGCGGTCATGGGCGGCTTCCGGGGTCGAGTGGGGTGGTGCCGTCCGGCTCGACGCTCACCACGTGCCAGGGCGGGCGGGCCGTCAGCAGGGCGCGCAGGAGAACGTCCGAATGGGAGGCGGGGACGGCGAGGCGGTGGACGCCGGGGGCCGTCTCGTCCGCCGAGGTGACGGTCCGCACCGCGTCGGGCGGCAGCTGCGCCCCCTGCGGTCCTCGCACGGTGACGCGGGTGAGCGGCCCGGCAGGCGGCGAACTCCCGCCGTCCGCACCGAGCTTGATGCCGCCGTCCACGACGGTGTACGTCGCGTCGGGCACCCCGGCCAGGCGGCGCGGGTCGTGATCGACGAAGACGACGGCGCCCCCTGCCGCGGTCCGCTCGGCCACCGCCCGCTCCAGCTCGGCCCGCGCGGCCGCGTCCAGCCCGGTCCACGCCTCGTCCAGGACTATCAGCTCCGGGTCGGCGAGGAGGGCCTGCGCGACGGCGACCTTCTGGCTGCTGCCCTTGGAGAGGCGTGACATGGGCGTACCCGCGTAGGCCGCGGCACCGAACCGCTCCAACCAGCTGTGTGCGGTGTGCGCGGCGGTCTTCCGGGACAGGCCGTGGATGGTGCCGAGGTGGGTCAGGTAGCCGGACGCGGTGAAGGGCAGGGCCGAGGGGAAGCGCTCCGGGACGTAGGCCGTGCGCGGGCGCCCGGTGACACGGCCTTCGGTCGGGGCGTCCAAGCGGGCGATGATGCGAAGGAGGGTGGATTTTCCGGTGCCGTTCGCTCCTTCGATGCGGGTCAGGGTTCCGGGGGTGAGCGTGAGGTGGATGCCTCTTAACACCCAGGGGCCGCGCATGCCGTAGCGGCGGCCTACGGCTGCCAGTCGTAGGTCATGTTGCATAGGAGGATTTTGTCCGGTCTCGCCGTAGGGGCTGATCTTCAGTCCGATCTACGAGACGTCTGGGCTGGTCGCACCCACGCGGCGGAGCCGCAAATATTGCACAGCCTCGCGCCCTTTAGGGTTGGGTGGTGTGAGCCAAGTTTCGTCGTCCCCCGGTGACAGTCCTTTCCAGACCGAGCCCCATCCTCGAGACGAGGCACGGCAGTACGTCCTGCCCCTCGTCGTCCGCATCGAGCGGGGTGCTCCTCCGGCCCGTACCGATGCGCTGGAGACGGCCGCTCGGGCCGTGCTTCTGCTGCTGAGTGACGAGCGGGCCGCCGGGGACGGGGAGTGGGCTCAGGTCGTGCGGGACTGGGAGGACGCACGGATCCGGAAGGTCGTACGGCGGGCCCGGGGATCCGAGTGGCGCCGGGCCGAGGCGCTGCCCGGAATCACGGTGCACGGCAAGTCCGCGCAGGTGCGGGTCTTCCCGCCGGTTCCGCTGGACGGCTGGCCGAAGGATCTGGCGAAGCTGCAGGTGTCGGGAACCGAGCTGGACGATCCGGAGCCGCCCGTCGGGGCTGATCGCGGCCGGCCGGTGCTGTGGCTGAACCCGGACCTGGAGATGTCGGCCGGGAAGACGATGGCCCAGGCGGGGCACGGCGCCCAGCTGGCCTGGTGGGCACTGTCCGACGAGGAGCGGACCGCGTGGCGGGAGGCCGGGTTCCCGTTGGCCGTCCGCACCGCCGATCCCGCCGAGTGGGGCCGGCTGACCGGCAGCGGGCTGCCGTTGGTGCGGGACGCCGGCTTCACGGAGATCGCGCCGGGCTCGTGCACGGTGGTCGCCGACCACCCCGCGCTGCGGTAGGGGTGCCGGTGACTCGGCTCGACGGGCGCGTCGAACGGGGCAACCGGACCCGGCAGTTGGTGCTGCGCCGGACCGTGGAGATCGCCTCGGTCGAGGGGCTGGAGGCGCTGACCGTCGGCCGGCTGGCCACCGAGCTGGAGCTGAGCAAGAGCGGGGTGTTCGCGCTCTTCGGCTCCAAGCAGGAGCTGCAGCTGGCCACCGTGCGGGAGGCGGCCCGGATCTTCACCGAGCGGGTGATCCGACCCTCGGGCGAGGTGCCGGCCGGCGTCGGGCGGGTGTGGCGGCTGTGCGAGTTGTGGCTGGACTACTCGCGGGGTCGGGTGTTCCCCGGCGGCTGCTTCTTCTACGGCGTCATGGCCGAGTTCGACGCGCGTACGGGCCCGGTGCACGACGCGGTGGTCCGCGCGCAGCGCGACTGGTCGGCCCATGTGGAGCGCACGATCGAGGAGGCTCGCGCGGCGGGTGAGCTGCGCGCCGACACAGATGTCCCCCAACTGGCCTTCGAAATCGTGGCGTTGTTGGAGACGGCGAACGCCCTCTCCGTACTGCACGACGAGGAGACCGCCTATCGCAGAGCCCGGGTGGGCATCGCGCGGCGGTTGCGGGACGCGGCGGTGGGAGAGGTCCCGGTTCCCGAAATCCCTTGAGGGGATGCGTCGATGAGGACCATGAGGACGCGGTGGGGCGCTGTTTAAAAACTAGCACGATCGTTCGCACAGTTTTATGCTCGTCCGCATGACCGTCACCGAGAGCGACATCGTGGAACTCGACCGCATCGCCGTGCGCGAGGCCGTGCGGGTGGTGGGACTGGCAAAGGAGTCGGACTGGGAGCGGGGCACCCCGTGCGCGGGGTGGACCCTGCGGCGGCTCGTGGCGCACATGACCGCGCAGCACCTCGGCTTCGCGGCGGCCGCACGGGGTGCGGGGCACGAGGCGGCGAACTGGCGGGAGCCGGAGGACATGCGCGAGCCCGCCGGGGTGCACCGGGTGGCCGCCACCGCCGTACTCGCGGCCTTCGCCGAACCGGGCGCGGTCGAGCGCGAGTTCGCGCTGCCGGAGCTGGGCGGGAACTTCCCGGGCGGCCGGGCCGTCGGCTTCCACTTCATCGACTACGTGGTGCACGCCTGGGATGTCGCCGCCGCCCTCGGAGTGCCCGTGGAACTGCCGGAGCACGTGCTCGACGCCGCGCTCGCCGTGGCCCGGCCAGTGCCCGTCGACCCTGCCCGGCGCGGGCCGGGGTTCGCCTTCGCCCCGGCGCTGGAGGTGCCGGCGGGGTCCGGGCCGTTGGAGGAGGCGCTGCGCCTGCTGGGCCGGGTCCCGGAGGAGTGGCCGGTGCGGGGGTGAGGAACGGCGAACCTCAAATGTTGCTCTGAAGGCGCGGGCGCGGGGATTGGGTGCCGCCCGCCGGGGCCATACCCCCGTCACTCGGAGAAGCAGGGGGTGGAGCGGTGCGGCGACTGGGGACGGGAATCGGCTGGCGGCCGGAGATCGCGGACGCCGTGGAGCGCATGCCGGGCATCGACTGGGTGGAGGTCGTGGCGGAGAACGTCTGCCCCGGCCACGTCCCCGACTCGCTGCTCAGACTGCGCGAGCGCGGGGTGACCGTGATCCCGCACGGTGTCTCCCTCGGCCTCGGCGGTGCGGACCGGCTCGACGAGGGCCGGCTGACGGCGCTCGCCGAGCGGGCGGAGGCGCTCGGCGCGCCGCTGGTCACCGAGCACATCGCGTTCGTACGGGCGGGCGGCGCGCTCACCGCCTCCCCGCACCTGGAGGCGGGCCATCTGCTGCCCGTGCCGCGCACCCGGGACGCGCTCGACGTGCTCTGCGAGAACGTGCGAATCGCACAGGACGCGCTGCCGGTGCCGCTCGCCCTGGAGAACATCGCGGCGCTGTTCTCCTGGCCGGGCGAGGAGATGACCGAGGGGCAGTTCCTGGCCGAGCTGGTCGAGCGGACCGGGGTACGGCTGCTCATCGACGTGGCCAACCTGCACACCAACCACGTCAACCGGGGCGAGGACCCGGCCGAGGCGCTCGCCGCACTGCCCCTGGAGGCCATCGCCTACGTCCATGTCGCGGGCGGCTTCGAGCGCGACGGCGTCTGGCACGACAGTCACGCCCACCCCGTGCCGCGTCCGGTGCTCGACATCCTGACCGACCTCGCGTCCCGGGTCGCGCCGCCCGGGGTGCTGCTGGAACGGGACGAGAACTTCCCCGAGCCGGCCGAGCTGGAGCGGGAGTTGGGGACGATCCGGGGGGCCGTGACGGCCGGCCGGGCGACCGCGCCGGTCGGCGGTACGGGGAGGCCGGCCGGGGGTGGGGGCGTCGCCGTCCTGGCCCCGCCCGAGGCCCGGCAGCGGCTCGGTGTCGCCCAGGCCGCGGTGCTGTCCTCGCTGGTGGCCGGGACGCCGGTGCCGGAGGGGTTCGATCGGGTGCGGATGGGGGTGCAGGCGCGGGCGCTCGCGGCTAAGCGGGCGGGTGTCGTGGCCAAGGTGGCACCCGAGCTGCCTGTGCTGCTCGGGGAGGGGTACCGGGGAGCGTTCCTGGAGTACGCGCGGGTGCGGCCGATGAGCGGGGGGTACCGGCGGGATGCGCTGGACTTCGCCGAGCATCTGCTGAAAGTCGGACGCCCGGAGGATGCGAGGGTACGGCGTCAGCTGCGCGCGTGGTGGCTGGACCGGGCGGGTCCGACGCCGCGGTCCCCGGGGCTGGCGGAGCGGGCGAAGGTACTGCTGCGGCGACGCTGAACGGCACTGATGTGGGCCGGGGGTGGGTCCGCTTCCTGGCGCCGGCAAGGTGCCGCTGCTACGTGGGGATTGCCGCGGGCGCCATGCAGCCGACGGGACTGCATCTCCCCAGGGGCGCGGGGTTGCATCAATATGCGGCTCCGCCTCGCGGGCGCGACCAGCC
The DNA here is from genome assembly GCF_042895235.1 of Streptomyces sp. NPDC001410. Classification (NCBI taxonomy): domain Bacteria; kingdom Bacillati; phylum Actinomycetota; class Actinomycetes; order Kitasatosporales; family Streptomycetaceae; genus Streptomyces; species Streptomyces sp. NPDC001410. Next base: position 186,446 of record NZ_JBIAWE010000011.1, on the reverse strand, counting down.
CCACACACCCGCACCCGACCGACGGCTCACTGCTCAACGGCGCGGTGCGAGCTCACCCCGAACCCCGCAGTAATATGCCAAGCCCGCCCCCGCCGCACGAACCCCCGGGGCGCGGAGCAGGAGGCACCATGCGACCGCGACCCGCCATCAAGGGCCGAGGCATATTCAGCGGCACAGGACTCATCATCACGGGCCTGGCGGCGACCACCGCAGCGCTGCTCTTCCCGGTCTGGTCCTACGCCGACCGATCGGGCACGACCGATGCGAACACATTCAGCGCACAGACGGTGACGACCCCGTACGGTCCGCTGTCCGCGCAGGACCGGGACCTCGTCACCAAGGTCCGGCTCGCGGGCCTGTGGGAGCTGCCCGCCGGACAGCTGGCGGAGCGGAAGGGCACCACACAGGCCGTACGCGACGCCGGGCAGCACCTGATCGACGGCCACACCTCGCTCGACGCACATGTCCGCACCGTCGCCACCCAGCTCGGCGTCCCCCTGCCCAACGAGCCCAACGAGCAGCAGAGGCAGTGGCTCGCCACCCTGAACTCGGCGCAGGGCCAGGACTTCGACCGCAAGTTCACGAGCATCCTGCGCCTCGCGCACGGCCGGGTCTTCTCCCTGGTCGCCCAGGTCCGCGCCGGCACCCAGAACACCCTGGTGCGCGATCTGGCCGACGACGCCAACGCGACCGTGCTGGACCACATCAAGATCCTGGAGGCGACCGGGTACGTCGACTTCTCGGCGCTGGCCCGGGACCTCGCGGCGTCCGCCTCCGCCGTGCCCACTCCCCCGGTGGTCGAGCCCGCCTCCGCGGTGCCGGTGGCGCCCTCGCCGTCGACGACGTACTCCCTGCCGCCCGCCGCCGCCAGTCCACCACCGGCGAACAGCCCCTGACCTGCGGGTGAAACGGAACGTCACATCCCTGCAACACTCGGTCCGGATGGTGAACAAGGCATGGCGTTTCCCAGGCCCCTGGCATAGAAACACGTCATGTTCTGGGTCCTTCTGCTGCTCCTGGCCTGGGCGTTGGCCGGCATCGCGTGCACCCGGCTGTGCCTGGCCGCCGTACACGCCGCGGCCGTCGACACGGACGGCACCGTCGCGGACCACGGGCACGCACTGACGCTGTACGAGGCGGCGTTCCTGTCCGGCGGCCCCGCGCGGGTCGCCGATGTGACCATGGTGTCCATGGCCCGGCAGCGGCGGTTGCTGCTCGCGCACACCGGCTGGGCCACGGTGGTGGACCCGCGGGGCCACGACGAGATGGAGCGGTCCGTCATAGGGGCGATAGGACCTGAGGGGCAGTCCCGGATCGCGCCGGTGCGCGCCGCCGCTGCCGGTGCGGAGGCCGTACACCGGCTCGCCGACGGTCTGGTGCGCGCGGGACTCGCGGTGCCCGACGGCGCGCGTACGACCGTGGCGGCGGGAGTGCACCAAGTGCGTGCCGCCGCGCTGGTCGTGCCGGCGCTGGGCCTGACCGCGCTGCTGATGCCCGGTCAGACGGTCATGCCACGCCTCCTCGTCGCCCTGTGGTTCGCACTGCCGCTCATCCTCACCCTGAGCTGCCTGGTCATCGCCCGGGTCGAGGTGCATCCGTACTCACGCTGGGCCTCCCCCGCCGGACAGCGGCTGCTGGGAGCGCTGACCCGGCGGTCGACCGGCGACGGCGACGAGCGCTCCTTCCTCACCTCCGTCGCCGTACGCGGCATCCGCGCGATCGGCGAGCCCGAACTGCGCGCGGCCTTCACCCACCGCGACCAGCCCTGGCGGGAGTGAGGCCGGACTCGGGGGCGCATCGGGGGCATTGACCGCGACACCCGCCGGGCGGTGCTTGCCTTCACCGACGACCGAACGAAACATCCCTTTTGTCGTCGCCGGGGTCATGGCAGCCGTGCCATCGCCGCCGTGCACGGAAGGGATACGCGATGAGAGCTGCCGCCCTGTACTCGGCCGCCGGTTCCATGCTCCTGACCACCCTGGCCGCGGCCCCGGCGGGCGGCGCCCCCGCCGTTCCCGGCGCGGCGGAGCTGCACGGGACCGCGGTGGCCGCCGCGCGCGCCCGGACGGCCGGCGTCGACTTCGCCAAGTGCGCCGCCGAGCTGCACGCGCCGACCGGCCTGCAGTGCGGCACGGTGAGCGTTCCGCTGGACTACGCCCACCCCGACGGCGAGCAGATCAAGCTGACCGTCAGCCGGGTGCGGGCCACCCACAAGGACCCGCACAACAGCAAGCGGAAGGTGCCCCGGCAGGGCGCCCTCGTCTACAACCCGGGCGGCCCCGGCGCCTCCAGCATGTACTTCCCGATGATCGGCACGTTCCCCGAGTGGAAGCGGATCGCCGCCGCCTACGACCTGGTCGGCTACGCCCCGCGCGGGGTGGACCGTTCGGCGCCGCTGTCGTGCGTGGACCCCAAGCACTTCTTCGGGGGACCCACCCAGTCGCCGACGCACCCCTCGGAGCAGTACAAGCGACAGCGCATCGACCAGGCGAAGGCGTACGCGCGCGGCTGCGGCGGGCGGTCGGGCGGCAAGCTGCGGTTCTACAACTCGCTCAACAACACCCGTGACCTGGACGTCCTGCGGGCGGCCCTGGGCGAGGACCGGCTGACCTTCATGGGAGCGTCGTACGGCACCTACCTCGGCGCGGTGTACGCGACGCTGTTCCCCTCGCACGTACGGCGGATGGCGCTGGACTCGGCGGTGGACCCGGACCCGGCGAAGGTCTGGTACCGCAACAACCTCGACCAGTCGGCCGCGTTCGAAGAGCGCTGGGCCGACTTCCGCGAGTGGATCGCCCGGCACGACGACGTCTACCGGCTCGGCGACACGGCGGCGAGGGTGCAGCGCAGTTACGACACCGCGCGCGGGCGGCTGGCCGCGAAGGCCGCGGACGGGAAGGTCGGGCCGGGGCAGTTGCAGAACGTGTTCCTCAGCGCCGGGTACTACGACGACTACTGGCCGAGCCGGGCCGCCGCGCTGTCGGCCTATCTGAAGGGCGATGCGAAGCCCCTGGTCCGGCTGGCGGCGCCGAGCCCGGAGACGGCCGCCGCGGCCGAGAACAGCAGCGCGGTGTACACGGCCGTCGAGTGCAACGACGCTGCCTGGCCGACGGACTGGAAGGTGTGGGACCGGGACAACACGCGGCTCGCGCGCGCGGCGCCGTTCGAGACCTGGGACAACGCGTGGATGAACCTGCCGTGCGCCTACTGGCCGGCACCCCGGCGGCAGCCGCTGGACGTGCGCACCGGACCCGGTGAGCTGCCGCCGGTGCTGATCCTCGCGGCCGAGCGGGACGCGGCCACGCCGTACGCGGGGGCGCTGGAGATGAACCGGCGGCTGGCCGGCTCGGTGCTGGTGACCGAGCGGGACGCGGGCACGCACGGGATCGGGGGCGGCCCGAACCGGTGCGTCAACGCGCACCTGGACGCCTACCTGCTGGAGGGCCGGCTCCCGGGGCGGCACACGGCCTGTGCGCCGCGCCCGGAGCCGAAGCCCGAGACCCCCGCGGACAACGCCCCCAGGAAGTCCCTGCGGGACTCCCTGAAGGGCAAGGCCGCCTAGGCCCTGCCGTCAAACTCCCGCCTGACGCCGCGCGGCCCGCCCTTCGGGCGGACGACGGGAGTTTGACGACAGGACCTAGGCGAGCCCGGCGACCAGTTCGGCCACGGACTTGCGGCGTCCGGTGAAGAACGGAACCTCTTCGCGGACGTGCATGCGGGCCTCCGAGCCACGCAGGTGGCGCATGAGGTCGACGATGCGGTACAGCTCGTCGGCCTCGAAGGCGAGCATCCACTCGTAGTCGCCGAGCGAGAACGAGGCGACCGTGTTGGCGCGCACGTCCGGGTAGCCGCGGGCCATCTTGCCGTGGTCGGCGAGCATGCGGCGGCGGTCCTCGTCCGGCAGCAGGTACCAGTCGTAGGAGCGCACGAACGGGTAGACGCTCACGTAGTTGCGGGGCGTCTCGTCGGCGAGGAACGCCGGGATGTGCGAGCGGTTGAACTCGGCGGGCCGGTGCAGCGCCATGTTCGACCAGACCGGCTCCAGGGCGCGGCCCAGCTTGGTGCGGCGGAAGAGGTTGTACGCCTCCTGCAGCTGGTCGCTGGTCTCGGCGTGCCACCAGATCATGAGGTCCGCGTCGGCGCGCAGGCCGGAGACGTCGTAGGTGCCGCGGATCGTCACGTCCTTGGCGGCGAGCTGGTCGAACAGCTCCTGGACCTCGTCGGCGTAACCCGCGCGGTCCTCGGGGAGCACGTCCTTCAGCTTGAAGACCGACCAGAGGGTGTAGCGGATGACCTCGTTGAGGTCCTTGGCCAGCTTGCCCTTGTTCGGGATCCTGCCGGACTCGGTGGTGGGGGCATCGTCACTCATGGTCCCTATTCTCCCGCTCCGCCGTGGAGGCTCTGCACCGGGTTGGCGGTCAGTTCCCGGACCCCGCTCAGGTCGCCGCCCAGCTGGTCCACCGCCGCGTACGCGCTCGCGATGCATGCGGGGATGCCGACGCCGTCGTACTGCGCGCCGCACACCGCGAGGCCCGGCAGCTTGGCGACGTGCTCGCGGATGCGGGCCACGCGCGCGTGGTGGCCCACCGGGTACTGGGGCAGGCCGTCGGTCCAGCGGGTCACCCGGGTCTGCAGCGGCACGGCGTCCAGGCCGGTCGCCTCGCGCAGGTCGTGCCGGGAGACGTCGACCAGGCCGGCGTCCTCGCGCTGGAGGATCTCCGTCTCGCCGTGGCGCCCCACGGAGGTGCGCAGCGCCACCACGTCCGGATCCTCGTCCGCGATCCAGCCCCACTTCTGGGAGGCGAAGGTCGACGCCTTGATGGTGCGGCCGTCGACGGGCGGCACCAGGAAGCCGCTGCCCTCGGGCAGGGCGAGGTCGGTCCGGCGGTAGGCAAGGGTGATCAGGGCCATGGAGGCGTACTCGACGGTGGCGAGTTCGGCGGCGGCCTCGGGGGACTCGGCGCGCAGGAGGCCGGCCGCGACGGACGCGGGGACGGCGACGATCACGGCGTCGGCATGCAGGACACGGTCGCCGGCGACCACGCGCCAGACCGTGTGCGGCCGCGCCACCGCGGGGGCCTCGGCGAGCGGCGCGCCCGCGCCGTCCGCCTCCGGCTCGGCCACCCTTCTCAGCTCCGTCACCGGAGCGCCGGTCAGGATCTCGCCGCCGCGTGCCCGCACCGCCTCGGCGACCGCGAGCGGCAGCCGGCCCACCCCGCCCTCGATGCCCATGAACACGGGCCCGGTCTGCTGGTTGGCGGCGGCCTTGGCCTGGATGTCGCGGACGGCCGCCGTGAGCGAGTCGTGGGTGCGGGCGGCCTGGAAGAGCTGTGGGACGGCCGAGCGCATCGAGATGCGGTACGCGTCGCCCGCGTACACCCCGCCCAGCAGGGGCTCGACCAGGCGGTCGACGACCTCGCGGCCGAGCCGCTGCGCCACGTACTCCCCCACGGCCACGTCGTCGCCGACCTCCGTGCGGGGCAGGGCGGCGTCGCGCTCGATACGGGCCAGGCCCTCGTCGGACAGGACACCGGCCAGTGCGTTCGCCGTGCCGGGGACGCCCATCACATGGCCCTTGGGCATCGGGCGCAGGGCGCCGCGCGTCCAGATCGAGGCGGTCGCGGTGGCCGGCGGCTGGAGCCGGTCGGCGAGGCCCACCTCGCGGGCCAGGGCCACCGCCTCGGGGCGGCGGGCGAGCATCGACTCGGCGCCCAGGTCCACCCGGACGCCCGCGATCTCGCCCGGCAGCAGCTTGCCGCCGACCCGGCCGGAGGCTTCGAGGACGGTCACCCGCGCCCCACGCTCCAGCAGCCGGTGCGCGGCGGCCAGCCCCGCGATCCCGGCCCCGATGACGACGACACGCTCCGTGCCCGTAGGTGGTCCGCTCATGGGTCCACCCTCTCAGACGCCACTGACACCCGAGCCAGGGCCATGTGGCCCTGCCGAGTCGTGACCGTGACCACATCGCGACCGCATACGCCAAACGTCCGGCCCGGCCCCGGCGTCGAAGGAGCGTCACAGGTCACCGTCATCGGGGGGTACGCCCATGCGCACACCACGCTCCGCACGCACCGCACGTCCCGCACGCTCCGTCCAGGTCCTGGCCGGGGTCCTGCTCGCCGCCTCCCTCGCGCTCGCCGGGTGCAGCGGCGCGAACGACTCGGGCGACACGAAGTCCGCCGGGGGGCGCTCGGCACCGCAGGCGGGCGCCGCCGAGGCCAACGCGCAGGACGCCAAGTCGGCCCCGAGGGCGCCCAGGCTGACCCCGAGCGCCATCATCCGCACCGCCTCCCTGACCGTCGAGGTCAAGGACGTGCCCAAGGCCCTGGAGACGGCCCGTACGACCGCCGAGAGCGCGGGCGGCTACGTCGGCAAGGAGAGCACCAGCCGGGACACCGAGGGCCACGAGCAGACCCGGGTCGTGCTGCGCGTGCCCACCGAGAAGTACGACGAGGTCCTCGCCGACCTGCAGGGCTCCGGCAAGCTGGTCGAGCGCACGGCGAAGGCGGAGGACGTCACCGACCGGGTCGTGGACGTGGACAGCCGGATCAAGTCGCAGCGGGCGAGCGTGGCCCGGATCCGCGAGCTGATGGACAAGGCGACCAAGCTGAGCGACGTCGTCACCCTGGAAGGGGAGTTGAGCAGCCGGGAGGCGGACCTGGAGGCGCTGCTCGCACAGCAGGCGTCCCTGAAGGACCGCACCAGCCTCGCGACCATCACCCTGGCCCTGTCCGAGACGCCCGTGAAGAAGGCCGCCGAGGACGACACGCCGGGCTTCGTGGACGCCGTGTCGGGCGGCTGGCACGTGTTCGTCACGATGCTGCGCTGGATCGCCCTGGCCCTCGGCGCGGTCCTGCCGTTCGCCGCGCTCGCGGCACTGCTGACACTGCTGTGGCTGCGCGTCGTACGCCCCCGCCTGCCGCGCCACGCCCAGCCCGCACCCGCGACACCGGCAGCCGCCCCACTGCCCCAGTCCCGCCCGGCACCGGACGCTTCCGGCACGCCCGACCAGCACTGAAATGATCTCGCCCCGTAGCGTGTTCGCATGAGCATGAGTAGCGGGCGGGGCGGCAGGGAACGGCTGGTCGTGATCGGCGGCGACGCCGCGGGGATGTCCGCGGCGTCGCAGGCGCGCCGGATGCGGGGGCCGGACGAACTGGAGATCGTGGCCTTCGAGCGCGGCCACTTCTCCTCCTTCTCGGCGTGCGGGATCCCGTACTGGGTCGGCGGTGACGTGTCCGAGCGGGACCGGCTGATCGCGCGCACACCGGAGGAACACCGCGCGCGGGACATCGACCTGCGGATGCGGACGGAGGTCACGGAGATCGACGTGGCGGGCCGTCGGGTACGCGCGCGTGGCGTCGATTCCGGGGACGAGTCCTGGGTGCCGTACGACAAACTCGTGATCGCGACCGGCGCCCGCCCGATCCGCCCGGACATGCCCGGCGCGGACGCCCCGGGTGTGCACGGCGTGCAGACGCTCGACGACGGGCAGGCCCTGCTGGACTCGCTGGTCCACACGCGCGGCCGACGCGCGGTCGTCGTCGGCGCCGGATACATCGGCGTGGAGATGGCCGAGGCACTGATCAACCGCGGGTACGAGGTGACCGTCGTCAACCGCGGCAGCGAGCCGATGTCCACGCTCGACCCGGACATGGGCCGCCTGGTGCACGGGGCCATGGAGGGCCTCGGCATCACCATGGTGAACGACGCCGAGGTCACCAAGCTGCTCACCGGCGATGGGGGCACCTCCCTGCTCGAGCGAAGCCGAGAGCTTGGGGGAAGCCGGGTCCGCACGGTGGCCACGGAGGACGCCGAGTACCCCGCGGACGTCGTCGTCCTCGGCATCGGCGTACGCCCCGAGACCACGCTCGCCCGGGCGGCGGGCCTCCCCCTCGGCGCGCACGGCGGCCTGCTCACCGACCTCGCGATGCGCGTGCGCGGCCACGAGGAGATCTGGGCGGGCGGCGACTGTGTCGAGGTGCTGAACCTGGTCTCCGGGCAGGAGCAGTACGTCCCGCTCGGCACCCACGCCAACAAGCACGGCCAGGTCATCGGCACCAACGTCGGCGGCGGTTACGCCACGTTCCCGGGTGTGGTCGGCACGGCCGTCAGCAAGGTCTGCGACCTGGAGATCGCCCGCACCGGCCTGCGCGAGAAGGACGCCCGCCGCGTGGGCCTGCAGTTCGAGACCGTCACCATCGAGTCGACCAGCCGCGCCGGCTACTACCCGGGCGCCTCCCCCATGACGGTCAAGATGCTCGCCGAACGCCGCACCGGCCGCCTGCTCGGCGTCCAGATCGTCGGCAGGGAGGGCGCTGCCAAGCGGGTCGACATCGCGGCGGTGGCCCTCACCGCGGGCATGACGGTGGAGCAGATGACAGCCCTGGACCTGGGCTACGCCCCGCCGTTCTCGCCGGTATGGGACCCGGTACTGGTGGCAGCGAGAAAGGCTGCGTCAAAAGTACGGCCACAGTGACTTGCCCAACGCTCCTAAGCCGTCCCACTGCTGATCCGCGGCAATGAAGTGACACCCGCACCCGACGTCACAGCCGCGGGCTGCTCGACCGAAGGCTTCGCATGGGAGGCGGACGGCCGGGTCGACCGCAGCCGATAGCTCACCGCCTCGTCCAACGTCACAGCACGCTGCATCTGCGAGGCCAGCCGCCCCGCCTCCTGACCGAGCCGCGCAACGTCCTCCCAGGGGAGCCGTACCACCAAAGACAGCTCGGCCTCACCATCGGGCAGAGCATGCATCGCCGAAACCTGCGGAGCTTCCATCGCCTGTCCTCACGTCGGTTGAGAACAGATACGCAATCCCGCCCGGTCGCGTTCACCGATTCGCGCCCCGCATCGCGGGCACTACTTCTGTGTGGTCATCCCCGTCCATGACGTGAACCCGGCACGCCGCACGCCCTACGTGACGTACGCGCTCATCGCCGCGAACGTCCTCGTCTTCCTCGCCATGCCCGGCATAGCGGGCTCCGTGGCGGGAGGCAGCGATCTGGCGCAGCTGTGCCATCTGCAGGCGTTCATGGACCACTACGCGGCGGTCCCCCGGGAGTTGATCCACCATCAGTTGCCGCAGCTGGTCCCTACGGGCGACGTGGGCGTGGGCCCGCACGGCCCGGGCTGTGTGGTGGGACCGGTCCGGTACCGCAAGTCCCCGCCCCTGTCCGTGCTCACCGCGATGTTCCTGCACGGAAGCTGGCTGCACCTGCTGGGCAACATGCTCTTCCTGCTGATCTTCGGCAACAACGTCGAGGACCGGATGGGCCACATCCGCTACTTCCTCTTCTACGTCGTCTGCGGCTACGCGGCCGGGTACGGCTTCGCGCTGCTCAACGACTCCTCCGGCGACCCGCTGATCGGCGCTTCCGGGGCGATCGCCGGAGTCCTCGGCGCCTATCTGGTGCTGTATCCGAGGGCGCGGGTGTGGGTCCTCGTCCCGTTCCTGGTCTTCCTGCCGCTCAGGCTGCCCGCCTGGCTGGTGCTGGGCTTCTGGTTCGCCCTGCAGGCGGTGTACTCCTCCGGGCACGGCGTCTCCGGTGCCGGAACCGTGGCCTACGCCGCCCATGTGGTCGGCTTCGTGGCGGGCATGCTGCTGGCCTGGCCGCTCAAGCCCGGCACCCCGCCCCCACCGGAGCCGCCCCGCCTGCTGTTCGGCAGGCAGGCCCGGCCCCGTCAGGTGTGGTGAGCCGGTCCCCTACGCGCGGGACCCCCGAGCCGCTCCGCTCAGCGGGCGCTCGCCGCGTGGACGTAGTCCACGAGCCGGGTCAGCGCGTCCGGGTCGGTGTTGGGCAGCACGCCGTGGCCGAGGTTGAAGACGTGCCCCTCGAGACCGGCGGCCGCGTCCAGCACCTCGCGGGCCCTGGCCTCGACGGTGTCCTTGTCGGTGAACAGGACGGTCGGGTCGAGATTGCCCTGCAGTGCCTTGCCGGGGCCGACGCGACGGACGGCCTCGTCCAGCGGGACGCGCCAGTCGACGCCGACGACGTCCGCACCGGCCTCGCCCATGAGCTTCAGCAGCTCACCGGTGCCGACACCGAAGTGGATGCGCGGGACGCCGTACCCGGCGACGGCCTCGAACACCTTCGCCGAGGCGGGCATCACGGACTTCACGTAGTCGGCCGGGGCCAGCGCGCCGACCCAGGAGTCGAAGAGCTGGACGGCCGAGGCGCCCGCCTCGATCTGCACCTTCAGGAAGGCGGCCGTGATGTCGGCCAGGCGGTCCAGCAGGTCGGCCCACAGCTCGGGGTCGCCGTACATCATCGCCTTGGCGTTCTCGTACGTACGCGACGGACCGCCCTCGACCAGGTAGCTCGCGAGGGTGAAAGGCGCGCCCGCGAAACCGATCAGCGGGGTCGAGCCCAGCTCACGGGTGAGCAGGCCGATCGCCTCGGTGACGTAGGGGACGTCCTCGGAGGTGAGGTCGCGCAGCCGGGCGAGGTCGGCGCGGGTGCGGATCGGCTGCTCGACGACCGGGCCGACGCCGGGCTTGATGTCGAGGTCGAGGCCGATCGCCTTGAGCGGGACGACGATGTCGCTGAAGTAGATCGCCGCGTCCACGTTGTGGCGGCGCACCGGCTGCAGCGTGATCTCGGTGACCAGCTCGGGCCGCATGCAGGACTCCAGCATGGGGATGCCCTCGCGCACCTTGCGGTACTCGGGCAGCGAGCGGCCGGCCTGACGCATGAACCACACGGGGGTGTGCGGCACGGGCTCGCGCCTGCACGCCTTGAGGAAGGCGCTGTCGTACGTGGCTGTCGGCTGCTGGCCCGTGGAGGCGTCGTTGGCGGTCACGGGGCAAGTCTCGCACGGTGCCGGTGAGCGGAACGCACGTGGCCGCGGCAACAGCGGTGCGGGGTGTCTTGCCCTGCACAAAGCCCCGGTTCCCCTTACTCTTCCCCGCATGGCTGCGGCTCAGGGACGACTGTCGGACGGCGCTGGCGAAATGGACGACGCGAAGGGGAACGCGGAGGCGGAGGGGCATGCGGGTACGGCGGGGCCGCCGGCGTTCCGGGCCGCGGTGGAGGCGCTGCGGGCCGCGCGCCTGAGGCCGCAGGTCGAGGTGGAGCCGACGCCGGCTCCGCAGCGGCTGGCGCCGTACGCGTACGCGGTGGAGGCCGTGGTGGTCGACGGCGAGCAGGAGCTGGCCGACGGGCGGCTGGTGCTGCTGCACGACCCGGCCGGGCACGACGCCTGGCACGGCACGTTCCGGCTGGTGACGCTGGTGCGCGCGGAGCTGGAGCCGGAGATGGCGGCCGATCCGCTGCTGCCGGAGGTGTGCTGGTCGTGGCTGACCGGTGCGCTGCAGTCGCGCGGGCTGACGTACGGCGAGCCGAGCGGCACCGTCACGCGCGCCAGCTCGCACTACTTCGGCGGTCTGTCCGAGCGCCCCGCCGCCTCGCAGATCGAGATCCGGGCTTCGTGGACCCCCCGCGAGGGCCTGGGCGGAGTGCCGGACACCGCCTGCCACCTGGCCTCGTGGTGCGATCTGCTGGCCCAGGTCGGCGGGCTGCCCCCGGCCGGACCGGGCGACGCCTCGGTGGTGACCCTGCCGCAGCGCAGGGGTCCGCAGTCCCGGTGACGTGATCTGGGCCGTATCGACGTACTCCGCACAGGGCTCCGTAATCCTCACAGACCCCTTGTTGACCATCTCTTTGTCGATACGGCCACTTTCCGCACTCGAATCGCACCGGCCCGAACCGACTCGATCTTCGGATGATCGATCGCGCGTCCGAATTGCACGGATTGTTACTCACTAGATCGTGATCATTCTCTAAAGGCGGACGCGTTTGCTGCCGAAGACGACTGTGACCTGAAAGCACGGTTCGTCCCGGCTTCATCCCCACAAGCCGGCCCCGTCCCCCCACCCCAGGAGGCCTGGTGTCCGTTCTCCTCGAGCAGCCCGCAAGCCTGGTCGCCTACCGCCCGAACAAGCCGACCGCCATGGTGGTCGTGGCCGACCCGCGCGTCCGCTCCACCGTCACCCGCCATCTGTGGGCGCTCGGTGTCCGCGACGTCATCGAGGCCTCGTCCGTCGCGGAGGCTCGTCCCCGCATCGGCAACCCCCGCGACATCTGTGTCGCCGACGTCCACCTGCCCGACGGCTCCGGCCTGACCCTGCTGTCCGAGACCCGCGCCGCGGGCTGGCCCAACGGGCTGGCGCTCTCCGCGGCCGACGACATCGGCGCCGTCCGCAACGCCCTGGCCGGCGGGGTCAAGGGCTACGTCGTCACCGGCACCCGGACGAACATCGGGCTCCCCACCCGACCCGGCGCCGCTCCCCTCGGCGCCGGCGCCCGTATGCACCGCCGCCCCCCGGGTGCCCCGAGCCACCCGGGCGGCTACCGCGAGCTGTCCGGACGCGAGGTCGAGGTGCTGCGACTGGTCGCGGAAGGCCAGTCGAACAAGGCCATCGGCGTCTCGATGGGCCTGTCCGCCCTGACCGTGAAGAGCCACCTCGCCCGCATCGCGCGCAAGCTCGGCACGGGCGACCGGGCCGGAATGGTCGCCGTGGCCCTGCGCACCGGAATCATCCACTGAGTCCCTGCCCCCTGACCCCGCCGTCCCTCATCCCCTCCCATCCCGCCAACCCCCATCCGCCTGAATCCCTGAACCGCTAAGCCCTTGCGCCCCTGACCGACACCGCCGCCGAGGCGCTCGACGGAGCCCCTGGTTCATTCATGTGAACCGTGAGTTTCACCGGCCTGACTGATTTACGACCCCCCGGTGCCCGTCGACGGAACGTTCCGTCGACGGGCGCTGTCCACACACGGATACCCTTGACAGGTGACCGACGCCCAAGAGACCGCAGCAGACAGTGCCCTGCGCACCACCGGAGGCGTCCCTCCGGACGACGCCGGATCTTCTGTGACGGAGGCGCCGACGCCACTTCTCGAACCCCGTGAGGGCATTCCGCCGGTGATCACCGACGAGAACGTCCTCGCCGAGGTGATCGCCGCCTTCGCCTCCGGCTCCGGCCCCGTCGCCGTCGACGCCGAGCGCGCCTCCGGCTACCGCTACGGCCAGCGCGCGTATCTGGTGCAGCTGCGCCGCGAGGGCGCCGGCACCGCGCTGATCGACCCCGTCACCTGTCCCGACCTGTCCGGTCTCGGCGAGGCGCTGTCCGGCGTCGAGTGGGTGCTGCACGCCGCCACCCAGGACCTGCCCTGCCTGCGCGAGATAGGCATGGTGCCGACATCGTTGTTCGACACGGAGCTGGCCGGGCGGCTCGCCGGGTTCCCCCGGGTCGGCCTCGGCGCCATGGTCGAGGGCGTCCTCGGCTTCGTCCTGGAGAAGGGGCACTCCGCCGTCGACTGGTCCACCCGTCCGCTGCCCGAGCCGTGGCTGCGCTACGCCGCCCTGGACGTGGAGCTGCTCGTCGACCTCAGGGACGCCCTGGAGAAGGAGCTGGACCGGCAGGGCAAGCTGGACTGGGCGCGCCAGGAGTTCGACGCGATCGCGTCCGCTCCGCCCGCCGAACCCCGCAAGGACCCCTGGCGCCGTACGTCCGGCATGCACAAGGTGCGGCGGCGCCGGCAGCTGGCCGTCGTCCGGGAGCTGTGGCAGACGCGGGACCGGATCGCCCAGCGACGGGATGTGTCGCCGGGCAAGGTGCTTTCGGACGCGGCCATCGTCGAGGCCGCGCTCTCTTTGCCGAGCAATGTGCATGCCCTGACCGCGTTGAACGGGTTCGGGCACCGGGTGGGGCGGCGACAGCTGGAGCAGTGGCAGGCGGCGGTGGACCGGGCCAAGGCCCTGCCGGAGTCCGGGTTGCCGCAGCCCGGGCAGCCGGTCGCCGGGCCACCCCCGCCGCGGGCCTGGGCCGACAAGGATCCCGCTGCCGCGGCTCGGTTGTCCGCGGCCCGCGCGGGAGTGTCGGCTCTGGCCGAGCAGCTCAACATGCCCCAGGAGAACCTGGTCTCCCCGGACACCGTGCGAAGGGTCTGCTGGGAGCCGCCGAAGGTGGTGGACGCCGTATCCGTCGAGGTCGCGCTGGCCGGGTACGGCGCGCGGGCCTGGCAGGTGGAGCAGGTCACGCCGGTGCTGGTGGCAGCGCTGTCGGCGAAGGGGGTCTGAGCGGCTCACCTGGTCGCTCCTCACACCGAACCCCTTCGGTACGGGCCGCTGAAGCGGAACAGGGACGTCGAGATCACGCCAAGATCCTGGGAGGGCGGATGTGACGTTCGCCGCTCCCGCCGCCGGGACTGTGCAGCTACGTTACTCATAAGTAGCATGGGCCTGAGCGCGCGCTCAGCGCATCGCAGCAGTGCCATCCCGCACCCTGGAGGAGAGCCATCGTGCCTCGTACCGTCAGGGACGTCGTCTTCGTCGACGGCGTCCGCACCCCGTTCGGCAAGGCGGGCCCGAAGGGCATCTACCACGAGACCCGCGCCGACGACCTCGTCGTGAAGGCGATCCGGGAGCTGCTGCGCCGCAACCCCGGGCTGGACCCGAAGAAGATCGACGAGGTCGCCATCGCCGCGACCACGCAGATCGGTGACCAGGGCCTGACCCTCGGTCGTACGGCCGGCATCCTCGCCGGTCTGCCGCAGTCCGTCCCGGGCTACTCGATCGACCGCATGTGCGCCGGCGCCCTGACCGCCGTGACGACCACCGCCGGTTCGATCGCGTTCGGCGCCTACGACGCCGTCATCGCCGGTGGTGTCGAGCACATGGGCCGCCACCCGATGGGCGAGGGCGTGGACCCGAACCCGCGCTTCGTCAGCGAGAAGCTGGTCGACGAGTCCGCCCTGTTCATGGGCATGACCGCGGAGAACCTGCACGACCGCTACCCGACGATCACCAAGCAGCGCGCCGACGAGTACGCGGTGCGCTCGCAGGAGAAGGCCGCCAAGGCGTACGCCGACGGCAAGATCCAGCAGGACCTGGTGCCGATCTCGGTGCGCCGCACCAACCCCGAGGCCGGCGAGACCGGTTGGGGCCTGGTCACGGCCGACGAGCCGATGCGCCCGGGCACGACCCTGGAGAACCTGCAGGGCCTCAAGACCCCGTTCCGCGTCCACGGCCGGGTCACCGCCGGTAACGCGGCCGGGCTGAACGACGGCGCCACCGCCTCGATCATCGCGAGCGAGGACTTCGCCCGCGAGAACAACCTGCCGGTCAAGATGCGCCTGGTCTCCTACGCCTTCGCCGGCGTCGAGCCCGAGGTCATGGGCTACGGCCCGATCCCGGCCACGGAGAAGGCCCTCGCCCAGGCGGGCCTGTCCATCTCCGACATCGGTCTCTTCGAGATCAACGAGGCCTTCGCCGTCCAGGTCCTCGCCTTCCTGGAGCACTACGGCATCGCCGACGACGACGCGCGCGTCAACCAGTACGGCGGCGCCATCGCCTACGGCCACCCGCTGGCCTCCTCCGGTGTGCGTCTGATGACGCAGCTGGCCCGCCAGTTCGAGGAGCAGCCGCACGTCCGCTACGGCCTGAACACCATGTGCGTCGGCTTCGGCATGGGCGCGACGGTCATCTGGGAGAACCCGCATTTCGAGGGGGACAAGTGAGCACCACCGCTGAGCTTCTGAAGGGCGCGGCCGAGCTGTTCCCCGACGAGGTCGTGACGTCCGCGCACGTACGCCACCTCGACCTGCCGTTCGGTGCTGGGCGTTTTGCCCTCATCACCCTTGACAACGGCTTCGACCACACCAAGCCGACCACCTTCGGTCCGGCCTCGCTGGCGAACCTCAACACCGCCATCGACCAGGTCGAGGCGGAGGCCGCGGCCGGCGACATCGTCGGTGTCGGCATCACCGGCAAGCCGTTCATCTTCGCGGTCGGCGCCGACCTCAAGGGCGTCGAGCTGCTGAAGAAGCACGAGGACGCGCTCGCCATCGGCAAGGGCGGCCACGAGGTCTTCAAGCGCCTCGCGGCCCTCGCGGTCCCGACCTTCGCGTACTACAACGGCGCGGCCATGGGCGGCGGCGTCGAGGTCGGCCTGCACTGCTCCTACCGGACCGTCTCCAAGGCGATCCCGGCGTTCTCCCTCCCCGAGGTCTTCCTGGGCCTGGTCCCGGGCTGGGGCGGCTGCGCGCTGCTGCCGAACCTGATCGGCGCCGACAAGGCCGTCTCGGTGATCATCGAGAACAGCCTCAACCAGAACAAGCAGCTCAAGGGCCAGCAGGTCTTCGACCTCGGCATCGCGGACGCGATCTTCGAGGGCGCCGACTTCCTGGAGCAGTCGCTGATCTGGACCGCGAACGTCCTCAAGGGCGACATCGAGGTCGAGCGTCCGGTGATCGACCGCGGCGAGGCCTGGGACCAGGCCGTCGCCAAGGGCCGCTTCGTCGCGGACTCCAAGGTGCACGGGGCCGCTCCGGCCGCCTACCGCGCCCTGGACATCATCGCGGCCGCCAAGAACGGCGACCTGCAGCAGGGTTACGACGCCGAGGACGTCGCCCTCGCCGACCTGATCATGGGCGGCGAACTGCGCTCCGGCATCTACGCGTTCAACCTGGTGCAGAAGCGCGGCAAGCGTCCCGCGGGCGCCCCGGACAAGAACCTGGCCCGCCCGGTCACCAAGGTCGGCGTCGTCGGCGCCGGTCTGATGGCCAGCCAGCTCGCGCTGCTCTTCCTGCGCCGCCTGGAGGTGCCGGTCGTCCTGACCGACATCGACCAGGAGCGCGTCGACAAGGGTGTGGGCTACGTCCACGCCGAGATCGACAAGCTGCTCGGCAAGGGCCGGATCAACCAGGACAAGGCCAACCGCCTCAAGGCGCTGGTGACCGGTGTCCTGGACAAGGCCGAGGGCTTCTCGGACGCCGACTTCATCATCGAGGCGGTCTTCGAGGAGATCGGCGTCAAGCAGCAGGTGTTCGCGGAGGTCGAGGCGGTCGCCCCGGCGCACGCGATCCTCGCCACCAACACCTCCTCGCTGTCGGTCACGGAGATGGCGTCGAAGCTGCAGCACCCCGAGCGGGTCGTCGGCTTCCACTTCTTCAACCCGGTCGCGGTCCTGCCGCTGCTGGAGATCGTCCGCGGCGAGAAGACGGACGACGCCTCCCTGGCCACGGCCTTCGGCGTCGCCAAGAAGCTGAAGAAGACCGCGGTTCTGGTCAAGGACGCCCCGGCGTTCGTCGTGAACCGCATCCTGACCCGCTTCATGGGCGAGATCCAGAACGTCATCGACGAGGGCACCCCGGTCGAGGTCGCCGAGAAGGCCGTCGAGCCGCTCGGTCTGCCGATGTCCCCGCTGGTGCTGCTGGAGCTGGTCGGCCCCGCGATCGGTCTGCACGTCTCGGAGACCCTCAACCGGGCCTTCCCGGACCGCTTCACGGTCTCCCCGAACCTCGCGGCCGTCGTCAAGGCGGGCAAGCGCGGCTTCTACGTCTACGACAGCGGCAAGCCGGAGCTGGACCCCGAGGTCGCGGCGCTGCTGCAGCAGGGCGACTCCGTCCTGACCGAGGAGCAGGTGCGCGAGCGCGTGCTCGACGCGGTGGCGCAGGAGATCGGGCTCATGCTCGACGAGGGCGTCGTCGCCGAGGCCCAGGACATCGACCTCTGCCTCATCACGGGCGCCGGCTGGCCCTTCCACCTGGGCGGCATCACGCCGTACCTGGACCGTGAGGGCGTCTCGGAGCGTGTGAACGGCAAGAAGTTCCTCGCTCCCGGCGTGGCAAGCGTTCCCGCGTAACACCCGGTGACATGACGAAGGGCCCCGCTTCGGCGGGGCCCTTCTGCGTGGTCAGAGCGGGCGCCACGCCTGTAGCGCCAGCCCGGGTTCGTCCTTGCGTCTGGTCAGCAGGAGTTGGCCGGTCGACGGGGACAACGTTGCCGCCACCACCCGCTCGTCCTCGTCCACGGCCAGAGACACCAGCGCGTCCACCGGCAGCTGCGGACCCGACTCCGTCCACCACGCGCCCGCCGACTCCAGCTCGGTCGGGTAGGCGGCGAAGGCGACGCGACCGCTCGCCGAGCGCTGGGCCAGCAGCGTGCAGTCGTGGCCGTCCAGCTCGCAGCGGACCGCCGCGACCGGGCCGGAGCCCGCCGCGGGCAGGAGCGTGACCGGCTTGGTGCCGGGGCGCCAGGAGCACAGGTCGCCCGAGTCGTCGGTGTAGTAGACGGTCGTGCTCTCGGGGGACGTGGCCAGGGCGTGCAGGGTGCCGGGGCGCACCGCCGTCTCCAGGGTCTCCTGGAGCACCGGCTGGGCGCCCGGCTCCTCCTGACGCCAGTGCAGGACGGCACCCGGGGCGGCCGCGTACAGCTCGACCCTGCCGGACTCCCCCGTCACCGCTGCGAGGCCCTCCTGGACCTCACGGCCCTTCAGGTCCCGCCAGGGGTCCCAGCCGCCCTTCTCCTTCTGCGCCAGCAGGCTCACCCCGCCGGCCTTGTTCCGTACGAAGACATGGGCGCGGCCCTGCGCGTCCACGGCGACGGCGGGGGTGCCGGTGCGGTCGCCCTTCTTGTCCGGGTGGCCGATCGGGTTCCAGTCCAGGGCCGCGAGGCGGGGGCGGAAGTGGGTGGAGTGCACCAGGCCCGACTCGCCCTTGGTGGTGGGCCGCCAGGAGACCAGGTGGGCGTAGCCGTCGGTGCCCTGGCCGACGGCGAGGACGCGGTGGAGCTTCTGGTCGCCGCCCACCTTGTGCGGGTCGCTCCAGGGGCCGTCCGGGCCACGCTCCGCCCGGCACAGGACGGCGTCGCCCGACAGCTGGTAGACACTGAGCCGGCCGTCGCGGCCGCGTAGGAGCCAGTCGCCGTTCACCAGTTCACTTTAAGCGGCCCTGGTCGCAGGCCGGGGCCCGCCCCCTCTCCGGTGGCGTGGGACCCTTGCCCCATGGACGACCCCCTCGGCTCCCCGGACCCGGACGGCCCGCTGCTCGTGATCGTCGACGGCGCGAACGTCGTCGGGTCGCGGCCCGACGGCTGGTGGCGGGACCGCAGGGGCGCCGCCGAGCGGCTGCGGGACCGGCTGGCCCGCGAGGGGCTGCCGGGTCATGCGGGCGCCGTGGAGCTGGTGCTCGTCGTCGAAGGCGCCGCCCGTGGGGTGGAGTCGGTGCCGGGGGTACGGGTCGCGGAGGCGTCCGGCAGCGGGGACGACCGGATCGTGGAGCTGGCCGCCGAGAACCCCGACCGGGCCCGTCTCGTGGTCACGGCCGACCGTGAACTGCGGCGCCGGGTGACCGAACTGGGCGCGGAGGTGGCCGGACCGCGCACGGTCCTCGGCTGAGGGTCCGGTTCCGCCCTAGGCGGCGTACGCCATGAGCAGGGTGAGGTAGACGCCCAGTCCTGCGCCTCCGAGGACGGCTCCGGCGGTTGCCGTCCACAGGCGGCCGGTGCCCTGACGGGCGTAGTGGATCCCCATGGCGCCGAAGGTGACGGCGAAGCAGCCGGCGAGGAACGTCCATGGGAACCCGACGAACCAGATGGTGGGCCATGCGCCCACGGTCGAGACAGCCCCGAGGATGAGTGCGAGGGGCCCGAGGGCGACGGCGGGTGAGTCGTCGTTCCGGGCCGGCGTGGTCGGCGTGGTCATGCGGATCCCCCTCATTTGAACGTGTTCAAATCTCTACCGCGAGCATAGCAGCAGCGTGCGGACAGCCGCGGGCCAACTCCCCTTCACTCGGGCGGAGTCCGGGCGTAGATCACGGCCCCGTCCACCCTCCCCACCTCCTCGTACCGGCCGGCCAGCAGCCGACGCAGACTCGGGATGCGGTCGGCGGCGTACGGCTCGCCGCGGGAGTCGTCCACGACCAGGGCGGGGGCGTGTGCGGTCAGCTCCGCCCGGAAGACCGGCCAGGCGCCCTCGACCGCGTACTTCTCGCCGACCTGGGGGCCGTCGCGGCCGCCGCTGTAGTTGGTGAGCAGGCCCGCGGTGAGGTAGCGGGTGGCGGGGGTGCGGCGGGCCAGCCAGTACGTCTCCGGGTGCATGCCCCACACCAGGACACGGTCGGCGGGCCCGGTGCGCTGGGCGAGGGCGGCGGCGAGGCGCTGGGCGTGGGCGAGTTCGGGGTGTGGCGCGAGCAGACCCCAGGCGAGGAACAGGGCGCAGCAGCAGGCCGAGGTGAAGACGGCGGCCGACAGGCGTTCGCGGGGCGATGCCCGCAGCGCGGCCGTGGCCAGCAGGGCCGCGGGCGGGGTGAGTTGCAGGTAGTAGTGGCCGAAGAAGTGGAAGCCGACGGTGACGGCGACGGCCGAGGACGCCAGCCACAGCCACAGGTCGGCTGCGTCGGCCACGCCGGCGCGGGCGGTGCGGGCGGTGCGCAGGGACCGTACGACCGGCGGGATCAGGCCCGCGCAGGCCACGGCCAGGAGGGCGGTGTTTGCCAGGCCACGGCCGAGGACGTGGAGTTCGGAGCCGGTGAAGGAGGCGTAGGCGGCAGAGCCGGTGACCGTCCAGAACAGGAATCCGGCGGGGTCCGTGACCAGGGCCGCGCACAGCACCGGTACGGCGAACCCGGCCCCGAGCCGTAGCGCGCCCGCGCCCGGGGTGCCGGCGCGGTTGAGCAGCCAGGCCACCGGCAGCAGTACCGCGCCGCCGGTCTGCTTGGTGAGGAAGGCGCAGGCGACGGCGGTCCCGGCCGCGCCCCAGCGACTGCGGTCCGCGCACCACAGGGCGGCCGCCGTGGCGGGCAGTATGAACACCTCGAAGGTGGCGGCCTGCGCGTCCTCGGGGTTGAGGCCGACGGACACCAGCAGGTACAGCACCCCCGCGGTACGGCCCGCGGTGTCACCCCAGCGGCGCCGCGCCAGGGAGGCGAGCAGGACGGCGGTGAGCGTCTGCGCCAGGACCGCCAGCACCCGGACCGGGGCGAGGGAGCCGGAGCCGCAGACCGCGAAGGCGGCCTCGTACAGCCAGGGCACCAGCGGGGGTTTGCGGTCCACGACCGTCTCGTACAGATGCCCGCCGTGGGCGAGAAGGCGGGCCTGTACGGCGAGATAGCCCTCGTCGGGGTTCCACACCGGCCGGACGAAGGAGGGCACCCGGGTGACGCAGGCCAGGACCGCGAGGGCGGGCAGCAGCCGCGTCCAGTACGCCCTCCGGGTCGTCACGGACCGTGCGGGGGCGAGCGGGGCGGCAAGCATGGGGAGCACGTTATCCGGCCCGGCAGTTCCTGCCGAAGCAGGACATACCGGGCCGGATCAGTGACGGGGGTGGTTACTTGTTGTCGCCCTTCGGCGGGTGCATGACCTGGTCGATGGTGGTCTCCTCGTGCCGGCCGAGGCGGCTGTGCGAGCGACCGTAGAGGAAGTAGACGAAACAGCCGATGACCATCCAGATCGCGAACCGGAGCCAGGTCTCGGCGGGCAGGTTCAGCATCAGCCACAGGGTGGCGGCGACGGACAGGATCGGGATGAACGGCACCCACGGGGTGCGGAAGGCCCGGTGCAGGTCCGGGCGGGTGCGACGCAGGACGACCACGCCGACCGCGACGACGACGAAGGCGAACAGCGTGCCGATGTTCACCAGTTCGGCCAGCTCGCTCAGGCTGGTGAAGCCCGCGATGACGGCGATGAGCACGCCGAGCAGGATGGTCGGCCGGTGCGGGGTGCGGAAGCGCGGGTGGACGATGGAGAAGAAGCGGGGCAGCAGGCCGTCGCGGCTCATCGCGAAGAAGACCCGGGTCTGGCCGAGCAGCAGGATCATGCAGACCGTGGTCAGGCCGATGACGGCGCCGAAGCTGATCGCACCCGCGTACCAGGGGTGGCCGTTGGCCTTGAAGGCGTCGGCGAGCGGGGCGTCGACGGACAGCTTGGTGTAGTGCTGCATGCCGGTGACGACGATGGACACCAGCACGTACAGCGCCGTGCAGATGAACAGGGAGCCGAGGATGCCGCGCGGCATGTCCCGCTGCGGGTTCTTGGTCTCCTCGGCGGCGGTGGCCACGACGTCGAAGCCGATGAAGGCGAAGAAGACCACGGAGGCGGCGGTGAAGATGCCCATCACGCCGAAGTTGGACGGCGCCCAGCCGGCGATCAGCTGGATGAGCGGCGCCTTGAGACTGCCACCGGCCTCCACCGTCTGAGCCTTGGGGATGAATGGCTTGTAGTTGTCGCTGTTGATGAAGAAGGCGCCGGCGATGATCACGATCAGGACGACCGTCACCTTGATGGCGACGACGACCTCGGTGACCCGCGCGGACAGCTTCATGCCGATGACGAGGATGGCGGTGAGCACCAGGACCAGCGCGGCCGCGAGGATGTCGAAGCCGAAGCCCGTGGCCCCGTCCCGGCCGGCGAGGTAGTCGGGCAGGTGCCAGCCCGCGTTGTCCAGCAGGGAGCGCATGTATCCGGACCAGCCGACGGCGACCACCGCGGTGCCGAGCGCGAACTCCAGGACCAGGTCCCAGCCGATGATCCAGGCGGGCAGTTCACCGATGGAGGCGTACGAGAAGGTGTACGCGGACCCGGCCACCGGGACCGTGGAGGCGAACTCCGCATAGCACAGTGCGGCGAGGGCGCAGACGATGCCGGCCACCACGAAGCCCAGGGAGACCGCGGGACCCGCGGTCTCCTTCGCGACCTTGCCGGTGAGGACGAAGATGCCCGTGCCGATGATGACACCGACGCCGAAGACCGTCAGATCCAGCGCGGTCAGGGACTTCTTGAGCGCGTGTTCTGGCTCCTCGGTATCCAGAATGGACTGCTCGACCTTCTTCGTTCGGAAGAGGCTGCTGCTCACGGGGCTACCTCCCACACGCTCGTCGTCCTCGACATGATCGAGAGGGCTGGGGATGCGTATGCCCCGGCACTGGCAGATTCACGCAAAAGGGCCGGCTCCGCCACCTGAGAAGGGGGCGAAACCGGCCATACGGGGCTTTCCCGAAAATGCCTAGTCGCGCGCGGGTTCCACGGAGTCGACCTCGTCGGCCGTGCGGTCGAACCGGCCGTCCAGCTTGGCGACCAGCCCGGTGACCTGACGGGCGATGTCGGGCGCGGTCAGCCCGATCTCGGCCATGACCTCCGCGCGGGAGGCGTGGTCGAGGAAGCGCGGCGGGATGCCGAAGTCACGCAGCGGCACGTCCACGCCCGCGTCCCTGAGGGCCTGGGCGATCGCGGAGCCGACACCGCCGACGCGGCTGTTGTCCTCGACGGTGACGACGACCCGGTGCCGCTCGGCGAGCGGGGCCATCGCCTCGTCGACGGGCTTGACCCAGCGCGGGTCGACGACGGTGGTGGAGATGCCCTGCTTGTCGAGCAGGCCGGCGATCTCCAGGCACATCGGGGCGAGGGCGCCCACGGAGACCAGCAGCACGTCCGGGCGTTCGGTGCCCGGCTCGCGCAGCACGTCCATGCCGCCGACCCGGCCCACGGCCGGTACGGCGGGGCCCACGGCGCCCTTGGAGAAGCGCACCACGGTCGGCGCGTCCTCGACGGCGACGGCCTCGCGCAGCTGCGCCCGCACCTGGTCGGCGTCGCGCGGGGCGGCCAGCCGGAGCCCCGGCACGACCTGGAGGATCGACATGTCCCACATGCCGTTGTGGGAAGCGCCGTCGGTGCCCGTGACGCCGGCCCGGTCCAGTACGAAGGTCACCCCGCACTTGTGCAGGGCCACGTCCATCAGGACCTGGTCGAAGGCGCGGTTGAGGAAGGTGGCGTAGACGGCGAACACCGGGTGCACACCGGCGTGGGCCAGGCCGGCCGCGGAGACGGCGCCGTGCTGCTCGGCGATCCCGACGTCGTACACGCGATCGGGGAAGCGCTTGGCGAACCGGTCCAGGCCGACCGGCTGGAGCATGGCCGCGGTGATGGCGACGATGTCCTCGCGCTCCTCGCCGAGCCTGACCATCTCCTCGCCGAACACGGAGGTCCAGTCGGCGCCCGAGGACGCGATGGGCAGGCCGGTGTCCGGGTGGATCTTGCCGACGGCGTGGAATCGGTCGGCCTCGTCCTGGAGGGCGGGCTGGTAGCCGCGGCCCTTCTCGGTCAAGCAGTGCACGATGACCGGTCCGCCGAACCGCTTGGCCCGCGCCAGCGCGGACTCCAGCGCCTCGATGTCGTGGCCGTCGATGGGACCGACGTACTTCAGACCCAGGTCCTCGAACATGCCCTGCGGGGCGATGAAGTCCTTCAGCCCCTTCTTGGCGCCGTGCAGGGTCTCGTACAGCGGCTTCCCGACGACCGGGGTGCGGTCGAGGATGTCCTTCGTCCGGGCCAGGAAGCGCTCGTAGCCGTCGGTCGTGCGCAGGGTCGCCAGATGGTTGGCGAGGCCGCCGATGGTCGGGGCGTAGGAGCGCTCGTTGTCGTTGACGACGATGACGAGCGGGCGGTCCTTGGCCTCGGCGATGTTGTTCAGCGCCTCCCAGGCCATGCCGCCGGTCAGCGCACCGTCACCGATCACGGCGACGACGTGGCTGTCCCGCTTCTTCAGCTGGTTGGCCTTGGCGATGCCGTCGGCCCAGCCGAGCACGGTGGACGCGTGGCTGTTCTCGATGACGTCGTGCTCGGACTCGGCCTGCGCGGGGTAACCGGACAGACCGCCCTTCATCTTCAGCCGGGAGAAGTCCTGCCGGCCGGTGAGCAGCTTGTGCACGTAGGACTGGTGGCCCGTGTCCCACAGCACCTTGTCCTTCGGGGACTCGAAGACGCGGTGCAGGGCGATGGTGAGCTCGACCACGCCCAGGTTGGGGCCGAGGTGTCCGCCTGTCTTGGAGACGGCGTCGACGAGGAAGGTCCGGATCTCCCCTGCCAGCTGGTCCAGCTCCTCCAGGCTGAGCCGGTCCAGATCGCGCGGTCCCCTGATGCGGGTCAGCAGCGGCACCCGTGCCTCCTTGCAAGTAGAGCTGATCGAGCTGTTGCCGGGCTTGACGAGTCTAATGTTCCGGCTTTGCGGGACACGACAGTGCCCGGCACCTTTGAGGCACCGGGCAACTGTCCAACCCTAAGGGGCGCTACGCGCGACCCGCGGTCTTCTGCGTCTTCCGGGTGATGGAGTCGATGACCACGGTGGTCAGCAGCACCGCGGCGGTGATCATGTACTTCACCGGCTCCGCGATGGACTCCAGCTGGAGACCGTACTGGATCGACACGATCACCAGCACACCGAGCAGGGCGTTCCAGGTACGACCCCGGCCGCCGAAGAGCGACGTACCACCGATGACGGCCGCGGCGATCGCGTTCATCAGCAGGTCACCCGTACCGGCGCTCTGGTTGGCGGAGGCGATCTTCGAGGCCAGGAAGAGGCCGCCGATCGCCGCGAACCCACCGGAGATGGCGAACACGGAGATCCGCACCGCGGTGACGTTGATACCCGCACGCCGCGAGGCCTCGACGCTGCCACCGAGCGCGAAGATCTTGCGACCGTAGGCGGTGCGCCGCAGGACGAAGTCGGTGGCGACCAGGAACGCGAGGAAGATCACGGTGGCCAGCGGCAGGCCCTTGTACTGGTTGTACATGTAGGCGCCGGCGAAGGAGACCACGGCCAGCAGGACCGTGCGCAGGACCGTGTCGCTGAGCGGCCGGGACGGGACGCCCGCGGCCTCCCGGCGGCGGTTGCCGAGGAAGGAGCTGATGAAGAACAGCGCCACCACGACGACCGCGAGCCCGTAGGCGGCGGCCACGTCCGTGAAGGTGTACGTGGTCAGCTTGCCGATCAGACCGTCGCTGTCGAGGTTGATCGTGCCGTCCTCGCCCAGCACCTTGAGCATGAAGCCGAGCCAGAACAGCAGACCGGCCAGGGTCACGGCGAAGGCGGGCGCGCCGAGCACCGCGAAGAAGAAGCCGTGCAGCGAGCCGATGGCGGCACCGACGGCGATGGCGACGAGCACGGCGAGCCACTCGGGCCAGCCCTGGTTGACCGTGAGGACGGCCGCGAGGGCGCTGGCCGCGCCGCTGACCGAGCCGACCGACAGGTCGATCTCACCGAGCAGCAGCACGAAGACGATGCCCACGGAGATCATGCCCGTGCCGACCATCGTGACCGTGATGTTGCTGATGTTCTGCGCCGAGAGGAACTCGGAGTTCAGGACCTGGAAGATGATGCAGATGATCGCGAGGCCCAGGACGACCGGGAGGGAACCCAGCTCACCGGCCTTCATCTTGCGCTTGAACTCGGTCCAGTAGCCGAGCAGGCCCTGCTCGCGCACCAGCAGGCGCGGGTCGACCGCGGTGACCGCGGCGGCCGCGGCCTCGGGGTTCACGACGTCCTTGGGGGCCTCGGGAGCCTCGTCGACGTTCGCGGAAGTCTTGTCGATGCTCACTTGGAAACCTCCCCGGACGTGCGCGCCGCACGGCGGGTCACGGCGTTGTCGGTGGCGCCGGTGATGGCGGAGATGATCTCCTCCTGCGAGGTCGACTTGACCTCGAAGACGCCGTTGTTGCGGCCGAGGCGCAGAACGGCGACCTTGTCGGCCACCGCCTTCACGTCCGCCATGTTGTGGCTGATGAGGATGACGGCGTGACCGCGCTCGCGCAGACGCTCCACGAGGTCGAGAACCTGGGCGGTCTGCTCGACACCGAGGGCGGCGGTGGGCTCGTCCAGGATGACCAGCTTGGGGTCGCCGAGCATCGAACGGGCGATGGCCACGGTCTGGCGCTGACCGCCGGAGAGCGAGGCGATCGGGATGCGGACGCTCGGGATGCGGATCGACAGCGTGGTGAGCAGCTCGCGCGAGCGGCGCTCCATCTCGACCTCGTCGAGGACGCCCCACTTCCGCAGCTCGCGGCCGAGGAACAGGTTGCCGACGACGTCGATGTTGTCGCACAGCGCGAGGTCCTGGTACACCGTCGCGATGCCCAGGGCCTGGGCGTCGTGCGGCCTGCTGATCGAAACAGCCTTGCCGTCCCATTCGATGACGCCCTCATCGATGGGGTGCACGCCGGCGATCGTCTTGACCAGCGTGGACTTTCCGGCACCGTTGTCGCCCACGAGGGCGACCACCTCACCGGCGTGGATCTCAAGCTCTACGTCGGTGAGCGCCTGAACGGCACCGAACCGCTTGGAGACCCCGCGCAACGCCAGCACGGGCGTAGCGGACACGTGAACCATCTCCTTCGCCGCCTGACCCGGCGGGAGGTTGTGCAGAAATCTGGGTGGGTGGGTTGGGAGCAACCCTGCGGGAGTTCCGTCCGGCGCCCCGCGCCGAGCTTGCGGGGCTGTCTGATGCGCGGGGCACCGGAGGGGCCTTGGGCAGTCCGTCCGGTCCCGGACGGGCGTTCGGGGTGCGAATGCCCGTGACCGGGAGGGGACTTGGGGACTGCTTAGTTGATGCCGAGCTTGGTGCAGTCGGCCTTGTACTTGCCCGTGCAGATGTCGGCGGCCGTGTAGACGCCGTCCTTGATGACGGTGTCCTTGATGTTGTCCTTGGTCAGCGAGGTGACCGGGACCAGGACCGACGGGACGTCCTTGGCGGAGCCGGAGGAGACCTTGTCCTTGGCGACCGAGTCGAGCGACTTGCCCTGGGCGAGCGCGACGGCCATCTCGGCGGCGGCGTCGGCCTCGGGGGCGTACGGCTTGTAGACGCTCATGTACTGCTCACCGGCGACGATGCGCTGCACACCGGCCAGCTCGGCGTCCTGGCCGGTGACCGGGACGGAGAGGCCCGCGGCCTTCAGGGCGGTGATGATACCGCCGGCCATGCCGTCGTTCGCGGAGTAGACACCCGCGATCTTGCCCTTGCC
Organism: Streptomyces sp. NPDC001410; assembly: GCF_042895235.1. Classification (NCBI taxonomy): domain Bacteria; kingdom Bacillati; phylum Actinomycetota; class Actinomycetes; order Kitasatosporales; family Streptomycetaceae; genus Streptomyces; species Streptomyces sp. NPDC001410. Next base: position 158,873 of record NZ_JBIAWE010000011.1, on the reverse strand, counting down.
GACCGCGGAGATCGCCGACTCCATCTCGGAGTTGGCGTTGTCCGGCGACCACTCCTTGGTGTCGTACTCCTTGGCGATGGTGACCTTGCCGTCGAGGACGGAGTGCGCGCCCTTCTTGAACATGGCGGCGTTCGGGTCGGTCACCGAGCCGTTGACCATGACGATCTTGGAGGACTTGGTGGCCTTGCTGCCCAGCGCCTTCAGCAGGGCCTCGCCCTGGGTCTTGCCGACCTCCTCGTTGTCGAACGAGGTGTAGGCGCTGATCGGGCCCTCGGCGAGGCGGTCGTACGCGACGACCTTGATGCCGGCGTCCACGGCCTTCTGGACGGAGTTCTGGATCGCCTTGGCGTCCACCGCGTCCAGGATCAGGACGTCCACCTTGTTGGTGACCATGGTGTCGACCTGCTGCGCCTGCAGGTTCGCGTCCTGGCGGGCGTTGTTGTACTGGAACTCCGCCTTGCCGTTCGTCAGCTCCTTGATCTTCTTCTCGATCAGCGGCTTGTCGAACTTCTCGTAGCGGGCGGTCTTGTTCTCCGGAAGCAGGAGACCGACCTTGATGTTGTCGCCCTTCTTGGCGGACGCCGAGGAAGAGCTGTCGCTGCCCTTGGACTCCTTGGCGCTGCCACAGGCGGCCAGCGAGACGGCCATGGCACCAGCAGCAACGGCGAAGGCCGCACGACGCATACGCATGTTCACTCTTTGAAACCTCCCTGACGAGGCCGCGTCGTTGCGGCCGAGGTGGCTGGAAGTCAACTCGGCCACACGTGCGACGTCAAGAAGTAAATCCTTAACGAGATGGCAACGGTGCCATCCGTTCTCTAAGTGAAGGCAGGCGTGGCCGCGGACAGCGAGCCGACCACAGAACCGTCCAAAAGGGTCGAATCGCCCATCTCGCTGAGCGCGAGAGCGAGCGCTCCGAGCACCTCCGCACGGCCTCCAAGTGCCCCCGGGAGAACGGACAGTTGGCGCGCCGCACTGGGGATGGCATAGCGGCCGACAGACTCCCTGATGGGCCCGAGAACGAGTTCTCCGGCCTCGGCGAGATCACCGCCGAGGACCACCCGGCTCGGGTTCAGAAGGTTGCAGAGATTGGCCACTCCACTGCCGATGTGGCGGCCGACGTCGGCGATCACCCGACGACAGCCCGGGTCTCCGTCCCTGGCCAGCCGTACGACGCCTTCCATGGTCAGATCGGTGCCGTGACTGGACTGGAGCAGCGGGAGCACGTACCGCGCGGCCGCGAAGGTCTCCAGGCAGCCGCGGTTGCCGCAGCGGCAGACCGGGCCGGATTCATCGAGTGTAATATGTCCGATTTCACCGGCGGTGCCACCCGGGCCGCGATAGATCTTCCCGTTGATCACCAGGCCGGCGCCGACACCGCTCGCGACCTTGATGTAGGCAAGATCACGCACGCCCTTGCCGCTGCCCCAGACCAGCTCGCCCAGGGCGCCGAGGTTGGCGTCGTTGTCCACGTGCACGGGCACGCCGAGGCGCTCGCGCATCTCCTCGGCGGGCTTGGTGCCGCCCCAGCCGGGCAGGATCGCGGTGGACCCCAGGGTCCCCGATTCGACGTCGATCGGGCCGGGCACGCCCAGCCCCACTCCGGCCACCTTGGTCCGGTCCACGCCGGTTGCCGCGATCAGGCGGTTGACCAGCTCTTCCGCCCGGTCGAAGCCCTGGGTCGCGGAGGCGTCGACGTCCAGCGGCTCGGACTCCTCGGCCAGTACCTGGTGCGCGAGGTTCCCGATCGCAACGCGCAGGTGCGTATGCCCGAAGTCGACGCCGATCACGATGCCGGCGTCCCCGCTCAGCGACACGCTGCGGGCCCGTCGCCCGCCCGCCGACGTGGGCGTGACCTCGACCGTCCCGCCGTCCTTCAGCTCCCGCACGATGTTGGAGACCGTCGCGGCGGACAGGCCGGTCGTCCGTGCGATCTCCGCCTGCGTGAGCGACCCGGCCAGCCGCACTGCCCGTACGACTCGTTCCAGGTTGGCTCGGTGCAGCGACGACTGCGACCCCGGAGTCTCCATCGACCCATCCACTCCCGCCATCGGCCGGGCGGCTCCTGTGCCGCCCGTGGCCCAGGTCACATCTGCGGAACCGGGCCACTTACAAGTTATGAACTCCAAGCTCGGCTGTATGGGTTACCGCAGTCAAGTACTTGACGGAAATCGCTGTCACTTCCGTGGTCCGCCCCGGACACCTCACGGACACATGAATGCCACCCTGAGCAGGGCGAAAGGCGACCCGCACGGGGTTGGGGGACGGGGTGCGAGGCACACCACTCGGACGCCTCAAGGGAATCGGCAGGTCGTTCGGCCGCAGAATCCGGGGGCGGTCCGTGACTGTGCCGTGACCGAAGCCGGTCAGACCCCGGGCGAGTCGCGACTGCGAAGCACTGCTGTGCCCGAATTCGGTCCACAGGCGCCTCAGCGGGGCGGCGGGCGTCGGCTGCGGGGGGGGCGGGAGGCCGCCAGGCGGCGAGGCCACAGGAGCCGGGTGGACCGGGTGTGCGGCGGGATGGGACGGTGCTTCCGGAGCGACTGTTGTGGTGCGACCCGCGGCCCATCCCCCGGTTCAACCGGCAGGAACCGGTGACCGTGATCGTTCGTGATCCCGGGTTCTACGAGCCGGATGACGAGGACGACTGTGTGAGGGTCTGGTACGTCTGCCGGGCGCACGGGCGGCCCTACCTGCACGAGGCCTGCGGGGAAGGAGCCCATCTGATCGAGCTGCACTGCGCGGAGCACGGGCCCGAGAACCTGTGGCCGGATCCGCGCATGCTGATGTTTCCGGACGGCTTCACTCCCCCGCTGAGTGAGGCCCAGCTGAGCTGGGCCCGCTCGTGAGGGCGCTTCCTACTTCAGCGCGCCGGCGGTCAGGCCCGCGACCACCTGGCGCTGGAAGACGATGTAGGCCGCCAGGACGGGCAGCATCGCCATGACCAGACCCGCGAAGAGGCCGGACCAGTCGCCCTTGTAGCCCTGGCTGACCGCCAGCTGGACCAGGCCCTGGGTGAGGACGCGCTTGTCGGGGTCGGTGTTGAGGACCGTCGGGAGCATGTACTGGTTCCACTGGCCCAGGAAGTTGAAGATGCCCACGCTGATCAGGCCCGGCTTGGCCATCGGCAGCATGATCTGGAAGAACGTACGCGTGTGCGAGGCGCCGTCGACGAAGGCCGCCTCTGCCACCGAGGTCGGCAGCGTGCGGAAGAAGGCGGTCAGGAAGAACACCGTGAACGGCAGCGAGTACGCGATGTAGACCAGGATCAGGCCGTGGATCGTGTTCAGCAGCCCCATGTTGTTCACCACGTAGAACAGCGGGACCAGCGCCAGCATGATCGGGAAGCTCATGCCGCCGATGAAGAGGAAGTAGATGAAGCGGTTCCCGGGGAAGTCGAAACGGGCCAGTACGTAGGCCGCCATCGAGCCGAGCACCAGGGTGCCGATCAGCGAGCCGCCGACCACCAGGATGGTGTTCAGGAAGTAGTCGCTCATGTTGGCCTGGGTCCAGGCGCGCGACCAGTTGTCGAAGTGCAGCTTGGTCGGCAGGGACCAGGGCGAGCCGAAGATGGCGCTGTCGTCCTTGAAGGACGTCATCACCGCCCACAGCAGCGGCATGACCACCATGATCGCCCACAGGATCAGGATGCCGTGGGAGAAGACGTTGAGGACGCTGCCCTCTTTCTTCTCGGCGGCCGGCTTCGCCGGCGGCACGTCGACCTTGGAGACGGTCGCACCGGACTCGGCCGGCAGCGGAGCGGAGGTCTCGGTCGTCTTCATCGCTTCAGTACTCCAGCCGCTCGCGACGGCCCAGCCGCATCACGATCGCGGCGAACGCGAGCGTGACGACGAGCAGGGCGACGCCGATGGTGGTGGCGTAGGCGGCCTGACCGTCCCGGAACGCCTTCTGGTACACGTACAGGACCATCACGGTGGTCGAGTAGTCGGGACCGCCCGGCCCGGTCGTCATGATCTGTACGACCGCGAACGACTCGGCGCCGAGCGCGAGAATGCCCATGTAGACCCAGCCGGACTGCACCGTGTCCCACAGCAGCGGCAGGGTGACGCGGAAGAACGTGGTGGAGCGGCTCGCGCCGTCCAGCAGCGCCGCCTCGTACAGCTCGGCCGGGATCGACGCCATGCCCGCCGAGAACAGGACCACGAAGAAGCCGACCGTGGACCACACGAGCACCGCCATCACGCACCACAGTGCGAGGCTCGGGTCGCCGAGCCACAGCGGCTGAACGCTGTCGAGGCCGATGCCGCGCAGGAGTGAGTTGATCGCGCCGCTGTCCGGGTTGTACGCGAAGGCGAACAGCAGCGACACGATCGCGATCGACAGGACCTGCGGGAAGAAGTAGACGATCTTGTAGAAGGACGAGCCCCGGACACCCGAGATCACGGGGCCGCCCCTTCTCCGCCGTCCGCCCACATTGATCATGAAGGCGAAGAACAGCGCCAGACCGAGTGTCACCAGTGGCAGCACCAGGGCGAAGAGCAGACTGTGCTGCAACGACTTCCAGAAGATGTCGTCGTGGAACATCCTCTTGTAGTTGTCGAAGCCGACCATCTTGAATTCGGGGCTGAGGCCGGTCCAGTCCGTGAACGAGTAGTAGATGGACTGGATGAACGGCCACACCACGAATAGCGCGTACAGTCCCAGGGGCGCTGCCAGAAACCCCACGATGAACCGGTACTTGCCGTGCTGCATCGCCACTCCGGTGCGGTAAAGGTGCTGGTTACTGGTGCTTGTAGTGCTTGATGGAGGTGTCCTTGGCCGCCTCGTCGGCAAAGCCCTGGATCTTCTTGATGGCCTCGGCCGGGGTGAGCCGGCCGGCCATCATCTCGCCGAGACCGGCCACACCGATCTTCTCCTTCTGCAGCTGCACGTACCAGTCCTGCAGCCGCGGGTTCACCACGTTGGATCCGGCCTTTTCCAGCGCCGCCACACCCGACTTCAGACCCGGGGTGAGGCTGATGCCGCTGGTGCCGCCGTTGTACGCGGTCAGCGACTTCACCTTGGCGGTGAAGTTCTTCGAGGACGCCTCGGAGAGCATGATGCGCAGCTGCTCCATGCCGCCCTCGGCGTTGGCCGCCTTGGCCGGCACGACGAAGGGCTCACCGCCGGAGGCCCAGATGGTGCCGAACGGCATCTTGTCCGAACCGTCGATGCCGGTGGGCGCGGAGACCGCGAGGTTGAAGTCGGCCGGGATGACGTTGGCCGACTCGTTCTCCACCCAGGAGCCGTTCGGGATGAACAGCGCCTTGCCCTTGGCCCAGGCGGTCTGCGACTGGATGTGGTCCAGGCCCGGGGTGCCCTTGAGGATGTAGCCCTTCTTGTAGAGCTCGTAGTAGGCCTCGAAGCACGCCTTGACCGCCGGGTGCTTCCAGGCGTTCGGCTCCAGGTTGTCGATGGCGTCGAGCACCTCGCGGCCGCCGACCTTACCGATCATCGGGTACAGCGAGAAGGGGAGGTAGTACGGGTACTTGCCCGCGTACGTCCAGCCCGCCATGCCCTTCTTCTTGGCCTTCTCGCACACGGCGAGCATCTGGTCCCAGGTCTCGGGGTACTCCGCATCGAGGGAGTCCAGCGCCTTCTGCGAGTACCAGACGCCGTAGACCGTGTAGGCGTAGTACAGGATCCAGACCGGCTTGCCGTCGAACTGCCCCATCTCCACGATGCCGGGGCGCAGCGTGTCGCGGACCTTCTTGCTCGGGTCGTCGTACGACGGCGCGTCCAGCAGCGGGGTGAGGTCCGCCAGCTGGTTCTTGCCGACGAGGACGCCCATGTCCATCTGCTCGGCGCCGGAGTTGTCGATGAGGTCCGGCGGGTTGCCCTGGTTGAAGCGGGGCTGCAGGGTGGACTGGATCTTCTGGGTGGCGGAGAACTTCACCGTCGCCTTGGGGAAGTCCTTCTGGTAGATCTTCACGGCGTCCTGGGCGTACTCCTTGCCGAAGCCGCCGTCGAACAGGACGAATTCCATCTTCGCCGACTCGTTGACGCCGAGCGGGTTCTTCGCGGTCTTCTTGCCCGCCTTCGCCTTGTCCTGGCCGTCGCCGCCGCTGCTCGCGCAGGCGGACAGCAGACCCATTCCGGGGGCCGCCACCAGACCGAGTGCGGCCGAACGCTTGATCAGGTCGCGGCGGCCGACGCCCTCGCCACCGTGGTGCGCAGTGGATCCCATGCTCAAGTCCTCGCCTTCTCCAGGACTCAGGCGGTGAACCGGATCCTCCCCGGCACCGCTGTCGGGTAGTGCAGGGTCATGCGGGAAACGCCGACAGGTATAGTCCACTTCCCGCCAGCGGAGCAAGATCGAATGCAAGGTTGGCGATGGGTCTTTTCCGAGTTGAGACCTCTCGGAAATATGAGCGACCTGTGCGTGCCGTGGCCGAAAAACCGGCGACATGGGCCCCTGAATGCCACACCCAACACCCTTGACATCAAGGGCCACTTGACCACCTACTGGTTCCTGCGCATCTAAGTTGACAACGTTGTCCAGAGCGGGCGCAGGAGGGGAATCCGTAGATGCAGCGCAAGAGGCAGCGGAGAACTCGGCACAGATACGGTCCGGCGGTCGTCCTCACGGCCGCCTTTGTCATGGCCGTCGGCGCGCAGGGCGCCGCGGTCGCCCAGCCGGCCAGAGCCGCGGCCGCCGACCGGGAGTTCGCATCCTCGTTCGAGGCCGGTGACCCGGCGCCGGACTGGCTGAACACCGTCGACACGACGCCGGACGGAAGCAAGCGCTCCGCGGGCGTGGACGGCGGCTACAGCACGGGCATTCCGGGCAATGTCACCGACCATGTGACCGAGGTCCGGGCCAGCGGCGAGAACGAGGGCGCCGGCGAGGTGAAGGAGAACCTCGTCGACGGCGAGCCCGGCACCAAGTGGCTGACCTTCCAGCCCACCGGCTGGGTCGAGTTCGACCTGGACAAGCCCATCAAGTTGGTGACGTACGCGCTCACCTCCGCCAACGACTTCGACGAGCGCGACCCGAAGGACTGGACGCTCAGGGGCTCGACGGACGGCAGGGACTGGAAGACGATCGACACCCGCTCCGGCGAGTCCTTCTCGGAGCGCTTCCAGACGAAGTCGTACGACCTGGCCGAGCCGGGCGAGTACCAGTTCTTCCGGCTCGACGTGACGAAGAACAACGGCGCCTCGGACATCCTGCAGCTCGCCGACATGCAGTTCTCGACCGGCGGCGGGGGCGGCCCGGTGCCGCAGGACATGCTGTCGCTGGTCGACAAGGGCCCGAGCGGCTCGCCCACGGCCAAGGCCCGGGCCGGCTTCACCGGCAAACGGGCTCTGCGCTACGCCGGGCGGCACACGGCGGCCGGCCGGGCGTACTCGTACAACAAGGTCTTCGACGTGAACGTGAAGGTCGGCGCCGACACACAGCTGTCGTACCGCATCTTCCCGTCGATGGCCGACGGCGACCGCGACTACGACGCCACCCATGTCTCCGTGGACCTGGCCTTCACCGACGGCACCTATCTGAGCGACCTGGGCGCGCGGGACCAGCACGGCTTCCCGCTGTCGCCGCGCGGGCAGGGCGCGGCGAAGGTGCTCTACGTCAACCAGTGGAACAACGTGCTCTCGCGGATCGGCTCGGTGGCGGCCGGCAAGACCGTCGACCGGATCCTGGTGGCCTACGACTCCCCGGGCGGCCCGGCGAAGTTCCGGGGCTGGATAGACGACCTGGCGCTCAGGCCGGTGGCTCCCGAGAAGCCGAAGGCGCATCTGTCGGACTACGCGCTGACCACGCGTGGCACCAACTCCAGCGGCAGCTTCTCGCGCGGAAACGACTTCCCGGCCACGGCCCTCCCGCACGGCTTCAACTTCTGGACGCCGGTGACCAACGCGTCTTCGCTGAGCTGGCTGTACGAGTACGCACGTGCGAACAACGACGACAACCTGCCGACGATCCAGGCCTTCAGCGCGAGCCATGAACCGAGCCCGTGGATGGGCGACCGGCAGACCTTCCAGCTGATGCCGTCCGCCGTGCCCGGCACCCCGGACACCGACCGTGAGACACGGGAGCTGGCCTTCCGGCACGAGAACGAGACCGCGCGGCCCTACTACTACGGCGTCAGGTTCGAGAACGGCCTGAAGGCGGAGATAACGCCGACCGACCACGCGGCCGCGCTGCGCTTCACCTACCCGGGCGACGACGCGAGCGTGCTGTTCGACAACGTCACCGAGCAGGCGGGCCTGACCCTGGACAAGGAACACGGGATCGTCACCGGCTACTCGGACGTGAAGTCGGGCCTCTCCACAGGCGCCACCCGGCTGTTCGTGTACGGCGTGTTCGACAAGCCGGTGACGGACGGCTCCGCCACCGGGGTCAAGGGCTATCTGCGCTTCGACGCGGGCGCCGACCGCACGGTCACCCTGCGCCTGGCCACCTCCCTGATCAGCGTCGACCAGGCGAAGGACAACCTGCGCCAGGAGATCCCGGACGGCACGTCCTTCGACACGGTGAAGAAGCAGGCCCAGCGGGCCTGGGACGGGCTGCTCGGCAAGGTCGAGGTGGAGGGCGCGACCCCGGACCAGCTGACCACGCTGTACTCCAGCATGTACCGGCTGTACCTGTACCCGAACTCCGGCTTCGAGAAGGTCGGCGGCAAGGACCAGTACGCCTCGCCCTTCTCCCCCATGCCGGGTCCGGACACCCCGACGCACACCGGCGCGAAGATCGTCGACGGCAAGGTGTACGTCAACAACGGCTTCTGGGACACCTACCGGACCACCTGGCCGGCGTACTCCTTCCTGACGCCGTCCCAGGCGGGCGAGATGGTCGACGGGTTCGTGCAGCAGTACAAGGACGGCGGCTGGACCTCCCGTTGGTCCTCCCCCGGTTACGCCGACCTGATGACCGGCACCTCCTCGGACGTGGCGTTCGCCGACGCGTACGTCAAGGGCGTGCACTTCGATGCGAAGGCGGCGTACGACGCGGCGGTCAAGAACGCGACGGTCGTTCCGCCGTCCTCGGGCGTGGGCCGCAAGGGCATGAGCACCTCGCCGTTCCTCGGCTACACCAGCACCGACACGCACGAGGGCCTGTCGTGGGCGATGGAGGGCTACGTCAACGACTACGGCATCGCGAAGATGGGCGAGGCCCTCTACAAGAAGACGGGCGAGAAGCGCTACCAGGAGGAGTCGCAGTACTTCCTCAACCGCGCCCGGGACTACGTGAACCTCTTCGACCCCAAGGCGGGCTTCTTCCAGGGCCGGGACGCCAAGGGGGCCTGGCGCATGGACTCCGCGAAGTACGACCCGCGCATGTGGGGCTACGACTACACGGAGACCAACGGCTGGGGCTACGCCTTCACCGCCCCGCAGGACAGCCGGGGCCTGGCCAACCTGTACGGCGGCCGCACCGGCCTCGCGGAGAAGCTCGACGACTACTTCGGCACCCCGGAGACCGCCTCGCCCGACTTCGTCGGCTCCTACGGCGGTGTCATCCACGAGATGACCGAGGCCCGGGACGTCCGGATGGGCATGTACGGCCACTCCAACCAGGTCGCGCACCACGTGATCTACATGTACGACGCGGCCGCCGAGCCGTGGAAGGCGCAAGCGAACGTCCGCGAGGCGCTGTCCCGGCTGTACACCGGCAGCGAGATCGGGCAGGGCTACCACGGCGACGAGGACAACGGCGAGCAGTCGGCCTGGTACCTCTTCTCCTCGCTGGGCTTCTACCCGCTGGTCATGGGCAGCGGCGAGTACGCCATCGGCTCCCCGCTGTTCACGAAGGCGACCGTGCACCTGGAGAACGGCCGGGACCTGGTGATCAAGGCGCCGCGCAACAGCGCGCGGAACGTGTACGTGCAGGGCCTGAAGGTCAACGGCCGCCCCTGGACGTCGACTTCGCTCCCCCACTCGCTGCTGGCCAAGGGCGGGGTGCTGGAGTTCTTCATGGGGTCCAAGCCCTCGACCTGGGGCACGGGCGAGAACGCGGCGCCGGTGTCCATCACCCAGGACGACAAGGTGCCGACGCCCCGCGCGGACGTTCTGAAGGGTGACGGCGCCCTGTTCGACGACACGTCGGCGACGAGCGCCACGGTCACCTCGGTGGACCTGCCGGCGGGCGCCGCCACCCGGGCCGTCCAGTACACCCTGACCTCGTCGGCCGACCACACCAAGGCGCCGACCGGCTGGACCTTGCAGGGTTCCACGGACGGCACGGCCTGGAAGACCCTGGACCACCGCTCCGGCGAGTCGTTCACCTGGGACCGCCAGACCCGGGCCTTCACCGTCGCCACGCCGGGCTCGTACGCGAAGTACCGCCTGGTCCTCGACGGCGAGTCGACGCTGGCGGAGGTGGAGCTGGTGGCCTGACCGCGGCACGCAAGAGGGGGGCGGGCCCGCTCGGGTCCGCCCCCCTGTCGTGTGTGCGCTCAGCCGGTGGCGAGGGTGAACACGTGCAGGTCCGTGTTCTCAGGGAGCCGGACGCTCCGGATGGTCCTGCCGTCCGGTGCCGCGAACGGCTTGGTGGCGAAGACGTACGTCGCCACCGGATCCTTGTCGGCGCCCGCGACGTTGCGGTACGCGGTCTTGGCGACGACCTCGTTGCCGTACTGGACGGTGCCGCCTCCGCCGCCGACGGTCCAGTCGGTGAAGGAGAGGTCGACGGTGTCGGTGGTCCCGTCGGTGTAGGTGACGGTCGCCTTGGTCTGCTGGTTGCCGTTGACCGCGCTGCCGATGAAGGACAGCTTGTTCGCGGGCTTGGCGAGTTCGATGGTCTGGCCGGTGGCCGAGGCGTTGTCGGGGCGGGCCGCGGGCGAGTTCGGCCAGGTGAAGGTCAGGCCGCCGGCCGTGCCCTGCCCGCCCGGGGTGAGGCCGGCCGCGGCGAGGGCCTGGCGGGAGTAGCTCCAGCCGCCGCCGTCGTAGTCGGCCTCGTCGTGCTCGCCCTCGTCGTCGGAGACGCCGGTGTTGTTGTAGGCGGCGAGCAGGGTGCCCGGTGCGGCCACGGTGAGGGAGACCGGCTGCTCGTAGGAGGTGTCGCCGGAGGTCACCGTGACCTTCACGGCGTAGAAGCCCTGGGTGGCGTCCCCGGCCGCGGTGAGGGTGATCTCCTGGGAGCCGTCGGTGACCGTGCCCTCGGCGGGCGTGGCGGTGACACCGGAGGGGGTTTCGACCCGGAAGCGCACCTCCGGCCCGGTGCCGCCGCCGAGCGCGAGGGCCCGGATGCCGATCTTCGTACGGTCACCGGGTGCGACCGTGGCGGCGGTGGGGCCGACGCCGATCTGGTACGGCTGCTCGCCCTCCCGGAAGGACGGCGGCGGGGAGGCCGCGCCCCAGGTGCGGTTCGCCGTGGTGGAGAGGGTGTAGTCGAGGCGCCCGCCGTCGCGCACGAAGGAGGCGGGCAGCCAAGGCCGGTCGCCGGAGCGCCCATTGACCTTCAGGGACTGGATGTACGGCGCGTCGGCCGCCGCCCCGCTCGCGTGCACGGAGATGTCGTTGCCCTGCGGGCGGTCGATCTCGATGCGCTCGAACAGCGGTGAGGTGAGGACGAGTTCGGCCCGGGAGGGCACCTGCGGGTACATGCCGAGCGCGGAGAAGACGTACCAGGACGACATCGCACCCAGGTCGTCGTTGCCGGGGATGCCGCCGGGCTCGGTCGACCAGAGCTGCCGCATCGCCGCGCGGACGGTCTCCTGCGTCTTGTAGGGGGCGCCCGCGTAGTCGTACAGGTAGGGCACGTTGACGGACGGCTCGTTGTCCAGCTCGGACTTGGTGCCGCCCTGGCCGGTGAAGGCCCAGCCGCCGTCGCCGGTGTGGAAGAAGTCGTCGAGCCGGGCCAGCGCCTTGTCCTTGCCGCCCATCGCCGCGAACAGGCCCGCCGGGTCGTGCTGGACCATCCAGGTGTACTGGGCGGCCGTGCCCTCCACGAAGCCGTTGCCGGTGTCGGGGGTGAAGCCGGTGACCCAGCTGCCGTCGGCCTTGCGGTTGGCGACGTAGCCACCGCTCCGGTCCGCCGCGATGTTGAAGTTGTTCTGCCACCACTGGGCGCGGCGGGCAAAGACGGCCGCGGTGTCCTTCTCCCCTGCCGCCGTGGCGAGTTGGGCGAGGGAGAAGTCGGCGGTGGACATCTCCAGGGTCTCGGCGGCGCCGCCCCAGGCGTTGGAGACGCTGGGCATGTAGTGCAGCTTGAGGTACTTGTCGAGCGACGGACGCTGGCCCACCGACAGCACCGGCTTGCCCGCCGCGGACAGGTCCTGCTGCGTGGGTACGGTCGCCGCCCGGACCAGGGAGTCCAGGGCGCCCTTGAGGTCGAAGCCGGTGCCGCCGAAGGCGTGGATGCCGGCCAGAGCGGTGGGCGACGGGTCGCCGTTCATGACATGGGTGCCGCTCGCGCCGTGCAGCCAGCGGTCCCAGATCCCGCCGTTCTGCCCGGCGAGTTCGTACAGCGACTGGGCGATGTCGGAGCCGGTGCGCGGATCGAGGAGAGTGAGCAGCTGCACCTGGTCGCGGTAGACGTCCCAGCCTGAGAAGGTGCCGTACTGCGCGTGATGGCGGCGGTCGACGGTGTGCGGCCGGCCGTCCGCACCGCGGTATCTGCGGTCGGCGTCGCTGATGACGTTCGGATGCAGCAGGGAGTGGTACAGCGCCGTGTAGAAGGTGGTGCGTTCGGCGTCGGTCCCGCCGCCGACCCGGACCGCGCCCAGCCGGTCGCGCCAGGCCCGCCGCGCCGCGTCCGCGACGGCGTCGAAGGAGCGGCCCGGCGGGTTCTCCGCGGCGAGGTTCGCCTCGGCGCCCGCCCGGCTGACGTAGGAGATGCCGACCTTGACGTTCACCGGGCCGGTGCCGGGCGCGAACTGCACATACGCCCCGGCGCCCTTGCCCGCGACCGGCCGGCCCCCGTGCGAGAAGCCGCCCGTGCCGCCGGAGACCCGCAGGGAGCCGGGGCTCAGCTTGTCGTCCTGCCAGGTGCCGGTGGCCGTGAAGGCCCGGTCGAAGCGGGCGGTGAAGTACAGGGTGTAGTAGGAGCGTTGGCCCTCGGGGTCGAGGTAGCCGCAGAAGTTCCCGGAGGTGACGGAGCCGGAGACGGTGCGGGTCGCCGGGTCGACGGTGACCGTCGAGTCCGCCGAGCCCACCTCGGAGTTGGCGGTGCGCACGAGCAGCGAGGCGGGCTTGTCCCCCGGGTAGGTGAAGCGGGCCGAGCCGGTGCGGGTGGTCGCGGTGAGGTCGGCGGTGACGCCGGAGGCGAGGCCCACCTTGTAGTGGCCGGGCTCGGCGGTTTCGTCGGTGTGGCGGAAGTCCGCTGCGTAGACGGCGTCCTTGGTGTCGCTCGCCGGGGAGGAGGTGACCTCGCCCGCGTACGGGAAGAGCGGGATGTCGCCGCTGCCGCCCGCGCAGCCGGTGCCGGACATGTGGGTCAGGCTGAAGCCGCGGGTGCGGGTGGCGTCGTACTGGTAACCGCCGGGCGCGGCGGTGCGGGTGGCGTCGCCTCTGGTGTTCTCCGGGCTGAAGGAGAACATGCCGAACGGCATGACGGCGCCCGGGAAGACGTTGCCGCCGTTCCTGGTGCCGATCAGCGGATCGACGTACGGGGTCGGGTCCTTGACGAGGTTGGGGGGAGCTGCGGTCGCCGCGAGGGCGGGGGTGGCGCCGCCGGTCGCGAGCACCGCGGCCAGCAGTAGGGACGTGGGACGGAATCGCATGGCGCGGCCCTTCCTCCTGACGGACGGGTCGCGCACCACAGGTCGCACAAGCCGCAGGGACAGTAACGTGCGCCACCGGTAACACGGAAGACCGCGTACGCCCCGGCCGGCGCGCGCCTGGATCACCCGGTCGGGCTACCTCAAGTACCTTGACATCGTTGTCGGTTGAGGCGGTAGAGTCATGTACAGACCATACGACAACGTTGTCGCGCCCCACACGGTCGAGGCCCGCCCACGGCCTCACCACCACAAGCCAGCACCACCCGGGCAGGGCCTCACCCCCTCGCCTGCCCGGCTCGCGGACCCGGTGTGCACGGCCACCGGGTCCGCCCAGAGCGACTCAACCGACCTGACAGGGAAGGGTCATGGAGTCGTCACCGCCGGAGCCCTGGACGACGTAGCCGAACGTCGTGCTCTGCCCCGGACTCAGCGAGCCGTTCCAGTCGGCGTTGTGGACCATCACGTCCTGTCCGGTGCAGGTGGCGTTGCCGTTCCAGAGGCCGGCCACCGACTGCGCGGCGGGCAGCGTCCAGTCGACCATCCAGCCGAGCATCGGGACGTCACCGCTGCTGGTGACCGTCACCTCGGACTGGTGACCGCCGGGCCAGGTGCCGGTGGTCCGCCGGGTCGCGGTGCAGGTGCCGGGCGGGGGTTCGGTGGGGTTGCCCGGGTCGTGGACGCCCGTGACCTCTCCGTTGCCGCCGTCGAAGACGACGTCGGAGCAGGAGTAGAAGGTCTCCGTGCTGTCCGAGCGCTGCCAGACCATGTAGATGATGTGCCGCCCCGTCTTGTCCGACGGGAGCTTTCCGGTCCAGGAGTAGTGGGCCTCGACCGTACCCGGGGTGCCGTTCAGAGGCGGGTGCTCGACGGTCAGGAACGGCTGGTCCTCCATCTCGTCCCAGGTGAGCGGCTCGGTCGGGCCGTAGGTGTCCTTGGTGACGTAGACGTGGAACCAGCCCGGGTGCGCCGCCCAGGCGTTGTAGGAGAAGTCGACCGTGGCGCCCGCGGTCAGATGGGTCACCGGCCAGTCGTCGCGGGCCAGGTCGAAGCCGGTGAAGTTGGGGTTGCCGCCGCCGCACAGCTTGCCGTCCGGCACGAAGCCGCGGGTGCGGCCGGCGCCGTCAGATCGGAGCACCGAGAACCAGTTGTGGAACGGCGTGGTACCGCCCGTCTGCTGGGCCGCCTTGCAGGCCGGGTTGACGGCCTTGATCTCCCCGGTGTCGGTGAGCGCGTCCTGCCAGCACAGGAAGGTCCGGCTGCCGGGCTTCATGGGGGTGCCGTGGGCCGAGGCCGGGGTGCCGGTGGCGAGGTTCAGGCCGACGGCGGGGAGGGTGGTGAGCAGGGCCAGCAGTATCAGGAGGAGGGCTCTGCCTCGGGTGAGGCGCGGTAATCGCGGGGCGCTTCGGGAGGCTCACATCGGTTGTCGCAGACATGACGCAACTACCTCTTGATGGTCTCAGTCGTACCGTAGGAGGACAGGGCGGGAGCGTCCGCGCGCGATCCGGGCGGGTTCCGGTCCACCCGGGCCGCGCCAGGACCCTCAGACCTATGGGAGCGCTCCCACCCCTTGTGCGTGAAAGCTGGCGCGCACGGCGTCAGGTGTAAACGTCTGCCGTCGGCGCCGCGACACACGGACCGGCATACCGGCCGGAATGTGATGTCCATCGCTCGAACCAGCCGTAGTCACCCGGAGAGGCCGGTGCTAGAAATATCGCATGTGGGACCTTTTGGCCCGATTCAGGCACCTCTCAAGGCGTGCGATGGTCGGCAAGAGCCCTCGTAGCGTCGCCGGGCAGGTCTTCGTCCTCCAGGTGGCGCTGGTGGTGGTGCTCGTGGTCTGCGCCGTCATCGCCCTTGTCCTGCAGTCGGAGCGTGACACCAGCACGGAGGCCAAGCGGCGGTCCATCGCCGTCGCACAGACCTTCGCGCACTCGCCTGGCGTCCTCCAGGCCCTGCAGACCACCGAACCCTCGAAGGTGCTGCAGCCGCTCACCGAGGCGGGGCGCAAGAGCGCCGGCGTCGACTTCATCGTCGTCATGGACACCAAGGGGATCCGCTACACCCACCCGTTGCCGAGCAAGATCGGCCATCGGTTCGTGGGCGAGATCGCACCGTCCCTGGCCGGGAAGGTCTACACCGAGAGCGTCCACGGCCCGCTCGGCCACGAGGTGCAGGCGACCGTGCCGATCAGGGACGACCACGGCAAGGTGGTCGCCCTCGTCTCCGCCGGGCTGAAGGTCAAGAACGTGACCAGCCAGGTGAACCGGCAGCTGCCGATCATCCTGGCCGCCGGGGCCGGAGCACTCGTGGTGTCGACCGGCGGGACGGCCCTGGTGGGCAGGCGGCTGCGGCGGCAGACCCACAGCCTGGCTCCGGCCGAGATGACCCGGATGTACGAGCACCACGACACGGTGCTGCACTCGGTGCGGGAAGGCGTGCTGATCGTCACCGAGGACGGGCGTCTGCTGCTGGCCAACGACGAGGCCAGGCGGCTGCTGGAGCTGCCCCCCGAGGCCGAGGGGCGCAACGTGCGGGAGCTGTCGGTCCTCGACCCGGAGATGGTGGAGCTGCTGGTCTCCGGGCGCGAGGCCACCGACGAGGTGCACTTCGCCGAAGGACGGCTGCTGGCGGTCAACCAGCGGCCGACGGACCGCGCGGGAGGCCCCAGGGGAACCGTGGTGACGCTCCGGGACTCCACCGAGCTGCAGGCGGTGTCCGGCAGGGCGGAGGCCGCCCGGGAGCGGCTGGAGCTGCTGTACGACGCGGGACTGGGCGTCGGCACCACCCTCGACGTGGTCCGTACGGCCGAGGAGCTGGCGCAGCTCGCCGTCCCGCGCTTCGCCGACTTCGTCACCGTGGACGTGGCCGACCCCGTGCTGCACGGAGAGGAGCCGGCCCCCACCGCTACGGACATGCGGCGCGTCGCCGTGAACGGCATCCGGGACGACCACCCGCTCTACGAGAAGGGCCGGTTGATCGACTTCCTGCCCTCCACCCCGCAGGCGCGCGGCTATGGCGCCGGCCGCTCCGAGCTGGTGACCGACCTGTCGGCCGCACTGGGCTGGCAGGCACAGGACCCGAAGCGGGCCCGGCAGATCATCGACTTCGGCATCCACTCGCTCATCGCCGCCCCGATCAAGGCCGGCGGTGTCGTCCTGGGCGTGGTCAACTTCTGGCGGTCCAAGCAGGACGCCTTCGACGAGGAGGAGCTGTCGCTCGCCGAGGAGCTGGTGGCCCGGGCCGCCGTCAGCATCGACAACGCCCGCCGGTACACCCGCGAGCACGCCCTGGCGGTCACCCTCCAGCGCAGCCTGCTGCCGCGGGCGCTGCCCGAGCAGAGCGCCCTGGAGGTCGGCTCCCGCTACCTCCCGGCCCATTCGGGCGTGAGCGGCGACTGGTTCGATGTGATCCCCCTGCCGGGGAGCCGGGTGGCGCTGGCCGTCGGCGACGTGGTCGGGCACGGTCTGCACGCGGCCGCGACGATGGGCCGGCTGCGGACCGCGGTGCACAACTTCTCCACGCTCGACCTGCCGCCCGACGAGCTGCTCAGCCATCTGGACGACCTGGTGGGCCGCATCGACCAGGACGAGTCGGCGTGCGCGGAGCCGTCCGGGGACATTGTCGGCGCCACCTGTCTGTACGCGATCTACGACCCGGTGACGCGCCGCTGTGTCATGTCGCGTGCGGGGCACCTGGCGCCCGCGCTGGTCCACCCCGACGGCAGCGTCTCCTTCCCCGACCTGCCGGGCGGCCCGCCGCTGGGCCTCGGCGGCATGCCGTTCCGGACGGCCGAGCTGGAGCTGGCCGAGGGCACCCAGCTCGTCCTGTATACCGACGGGCTCATCGAGGACCGCAGGCGCGACCTGGACGTGGGCATGGAGCTGCTGCGCCAGGCGCTGGCGGGGCACCCCGACCGGACGCCGGAGGACAGCTGCCAGGCGGTGCTGGACGAGCTGCTGCCCGAGCGGCCCAAGGACGACGTCGCCCTGCTCATCGCGCGTACCCGGGCGCTGCCGCCCGAGAACGTGGCCGACTGGGACGTGCCGCGCGACCCGGCCGCCGTCTCGGGGATGCGTGGCGCCGTGTCCGAGAAGCTGGAGGAGTGGGGCCTGGCCGAGCTGGGCTTCGGCATGGAACTGGTGCTGAGCGAGCTGATCACCAACGCCATCCGCTACGGCTCCGACCCGATCCATGTCCGGCTGATCCGTGACCGCACGCTGGTCTGCGAGGTGGCCGACGGCAGCAGCACCTCGCCGCATCTGCGCTACGCCGCGACCACCGACGAGGGCGGCCGGGGCCTGTTCCTGGTCTCGCAGATGACCGAGCGCTGGGGCACCCGGTACACACCCCAGGGCAAGGTGATCTGGGCCGAGGTGGCGCTGCCGGACTTCACGCTGTTTGAGGAGTGAGGGGCTCGACGTGGAGCTGCCGAGCGGTCGCGGGGAGTTCGACCGTGAACTCGGTCCGGCCCGGGGCGCTGGTCACGCTGATGTCGCCGCCGTGTGCCGCGGTGATCCCCGCGGCGATCGCGAGCCCGAGGCCCGAACCGCCCTGGGAGCCGGGCGCCCGGGACCGTGAGGTGTCGGCCCGGGTGAAGCGTTCGAAGACGGTCGGCAGCAGGTCGGGCGGGATTCCGGGGCCGTCGTCGCGGACGCGGATCAGGTGGCGGCCGGCGGTGGACTCGACGGTGGCGGTGACGGTCGTACCGGGCGGGGTGTGCGTGCGCGCGTTGGCCAGCAGGTGGGCCACCACCTGGTGCAGCCGGGCCGCGTCCCCGGCGACCGAGGCCGGGGTGTCCGGTCGCAGTTCGAGCCGCCAGACGTGATCGGCGCCGGCCGCCCGGGCATCCCACACGGCCTCGGCGACCACGGCGGCGAGGTCCACCTCGGCGGTCTGCAGCGGGCGTCCCTCGTCGAGGCGGGCGAGCAGCAGCAGGTCCTCGACCAGGTCCGTCATACGGGCCGACTCGGCGAGGACGCTGCGCCATGCGAGGTCGGGGGCGACGCGGTTCATCAGCTCCGCGTATCCGGCGATGGAGGTGAGCGGGGTGCGCAGTTCGTGGCTGGCGTCGGCGACGAAGCGGCGCATGCGTTCCTCGCCGCGCCGGCGTTCGGCGAGCGAGGCCTCCACGTGGTCGATCATCCGGTTGAGGGCGGCGCCGACCTGGCCGGCCTCGCTGCCGGGGTCGGTGTCGCGTGCGGGCACCCGGGGCAGCGCGCTGACCTGTCCGTGGCCGAGCGGGACCCGGGCGACCTCGACGGCGGTGGCGGCGACCCGGTCGAGCGGGCGCAGCTGCCTGCGGATGACGACCGCGCAGACGCCGCCGGCGAGCGCGAGTCCGGCGGCCCCGACGATCGCCTCGATCTCGACCAGCCGGCCGAGCGTGGCCCGGACGTCGTCCATGGGCAGGCCGGTGAGGACGCGGATGCCGCTCGCGTCGAGGGCGGTGACGCGGTAGGTGCCGAGTCCGGGCACCGTCCGGGTGTGCACCGAGCCGTCGGCCCGGATGCCGGTGAGGGCGGCGCGCTGGGCGGAGGTGAGGGTGCGCGGGGCCGCGTCCCGGGTGACGACCGCGGCGGAGACGAGGTGCCCCGCGGCATCCAGCCGGGCGGCGAGCAGCCCCTCGGTGTGGCCGCCCTCGCCGAGGAAGGCGAGGTCGGCGGGGCGTTCGGGGTGGAGTGCGGCTCCGCCCACGCTGCGTTCGGCGGCGTCGCTCACCCGGTCGTCCAGGGTGCCCATGAGATAGGCGCGCTGGGCGAGGACGGTGGTGAGGGCGAGCGCGGCGCACACACCCGCGAGGGTGACGGTGATGAGGACCAGCAGGCGTGTGCGCAGCGAGCGGGCCCACGGGCGGCGGCTCATGTACCGATCCTGTCCCGGTTCGCTGGGGGAAGCCTGTGTTCCGTCTGAGGGTGGCTGATGACCTTCGTGACGCCCTTGGTGATGCCCTTCGCCGTACCTGGTCAGGGCACGGCGAAGGGCCGCACCCCCGTCACCGGGGATGCGGCCCTGTACCGCCGTGCGCTGCCGCTTACTTGCGGATCAGGTTGCGCAGGACGTACTGCATGATGCCGCCGTTGCGGTAGTAGTCGGCCTCACCGGGGGTGTCGATGCGGACGACCGCGTCGAACTCGACACCGGTGTCGGTGGTGACCTTGACCGTGCGCGGCGTGGTGCCGTTGTTCAGCTCGGTGACGCCGGCGAAGGAGAAGGTCTCCTCACCGGTCAGGCCGAGGGACTCGGCGGAGGCGCCCTCCGGGAACTGCAGCGGCAGGACGCCCATGCCGATGAGGTTCGAGCGGTGGATGCGCTCGTACGACTCGGCGATGACGGCCTTGACGCCGAGCAGCGCGGTGCCCTTGGCGGCCCAGTCGCGGGACGAGCCGGAGCCGTACTCCTTGCCGGCCAGGACGACCAGCGGGATGCCCTGCTCGATGTAGTTGCGGGAGGCGTCGTAGATGAACGACACCGGGCCGTCGGCCTGGGTGAAGTCGCGGGTGTAGCCGCCCTCGGTGCCCGGCGCGATCTGGTTGCGCAGGCGGATGTTGGCGAACGTACCGCGGATCATGACCTCGTGGTTGCCTCGGCGGGAGCCGTAGGAGTTGAAGTCACGACGCTCGACACCGTGCTCGGTCAGGTACTTGCCCGCCGGGGTGTCGGCCTTGATGGCGCCGGCCGGGGAGATGTGGTCGGTGGTGACCGAGTCGCCCAGCTTGGCCAGGACGCGGGCGCCGGTGATGTCGGCGACCGGGGCCGGGTCCATGGTCATGCCCTCGAAGTACGGGGGCTTGCGGACGTAGGTGGACTCGGCGTCCCACTCGAAGGTGTTGCCGGTCGGGACCGGGAGGGACTGCCACTGGGCGTCGCCCGCGAAGACGTCCTGGTAGGACTTGCTGAACATGTCCTCGCCGATGGCGTTCGCCACGACGTCGTTGACCTCGGCCTCGGTCGGCCAGATGTCGGTCAGGTAGACCGGGTTGCCGTCCTGGTCGGTGCCGAGGGCGTCCTTGGTGATGTCCACCTTCATGGAGCCC
This sequence comes from Streptomyces sp. NPDC001410, assembly GCF_042895235.1. Taxonomy (NCBI): domain Bacteria; kingdom Bacillati; phylum Actinomycetota; class Actinomycetes; order Kitasatosporales; family Streptomycetaceae; genus Streptomyces; species Streptomyces sp. NPDC001410. The sequence continues at coordinate 138,169 of NZ_JBIAWE010000011.1, read as the reverse complement.
GCGATGGCGTACGCGACGACCAGCGGCGGGGAGGCCAGGTAGTTCATCTTGACGTCGGGGTTGATCCGGCCCTCGAAGTTCCGGTTGCCGGAGAGCACCGAGGTGACCGCGAGGTCGTGGTCGTTGACGGCCTTGGAGACCTCCTCCGGCAGCGGGCCGGAGTTGCCGATGCAGGTGGTGCAGCCGTAACCGACCAGGTTGAAGCCGACCTTGTCGAGGTACGGGGTCAGGCCCGCCTTGTCGAAGTAGTCGGTGACGACCTTGGAGCCCGGGGCGAGGGTGGTCTTGACCCACGGCTTGCGGGTCAGGCCCTTCTCCACGGCCTTCTTCGCGACGAGCGCGGCGGCGACCATGACGTACGGGTTCGAGGTGTTGGTGCAGGAGGTGATGGCCGCGACCGTCACCGCACCGTGGTCGATGGTGTAGGTCGTGCCGTCGGGGGCGGTCACGGTGACCGGGTTCGACGGGGCGCCGTTGGGGTGGATGGCCGGGGCGTCGGAGGCCGGGAAGGACTCCTGGCCCGCCTCGTCCACGGTGTCGACGTAGTTGCGGACGTCCTGGGTGAACTGCTGGGCGGCGTTGGCGAGGACGATGCGGTCCTGCGGGCGCTTCGGGCCGGCGATGGACGGGACGACCGTCGACAGGTCCAGCTCGAGCTTCTCGGAGAAGTCCGGCTCGGCCTTCGGGTCCAGCCAGAGGCCCTGCTCCTTGGCGTAGGCCTCGACGAGCGCGAGCTGCTGCTCGGAGCGGCCGGTCAGCTTCAGGTACTTGATGGTCTCGTCGTCGATCGGGAAGATCGCGGCGGTGGAGCCGAACTCCGGCGACATGTTGCCGATGGTGGCGCGGTTGGCCAGGGAGGTGGCCGACACACCCTCGCCGTAGAACTCGACGAACTTGCCGACGACACCGTGCTTGCGCAGCATCTCGGTGATCGTGAGCACGAGGTCGGTGGCGGTGGTGCCGGTGGGCAGCTCGCCGGTCAGCTTGAAGCCGACGACGCGCGGGATCAGCATGGAGACCGGCTGGCCGAGCATGGCGGCCTCGGCCTCGATGCCGCCGACGCCCCAGCCGAGGACGCCGAGGCCGTTGACCATGGTGGTGTGCGAGTCGGTGCCGACGAGGGTGTCGGGGTACGCCTGCCCGTTACGGACCATAACGGTCCGGGCCAGGTGCTCGATGTTCACCTGGTGGACGATGCCGGTGCCCGGCGGGACGACCTTGAAGTCGTCGAACGCGGTCTGGCCCCAGCGCAGGAACTGGTAGCGCTCGCGGTTGCGACCGTACTCCAGCTCGACGTTCTGCTTGAAGGCGTCGCTCGTGCCGAACTTGTCGGCGATGACGGAGTGGTCGATGACCATCTCGGCCGGGGAGAGCGGGTTGATCTTCGCCGGGTCACCGCCGAGCGCCGCGACGGCCTCACGCATGGTCGCGAGGTCCACGACACAGGGAACGCCGGTGAAGTCCTGCATGATCACGCGGGCCGGCGTGAACTGGATCTCCTGCGAGGGCTGGGCCTGCGAGTCCCAGTTGCCGAGGGCGCGGATGTGGTCGGCGGTGATGTTCGCGCCGTCCTCCGTGCGGAGCAGGTTCTCCAGCAGGACCTTGAGGCTGTACGGCAGGCGAGCGGAGCCCTCCACCTTGTCCAGCCGGAAGATCTCGTACGACTCGTCGCCCACCTGCAGCGTGCTGCGGGCGTCGAAGCTGTTCGCCGACACGACAGTCTCCTTCATTGATGTGCGCGTACCACCGCAATCCTGCCGCCACGTCATCTTGGCCGATCCGCTAAGGTCAGGCTAAGTTAGGTAACCCTTACCAAGGTGGCGGCTGCGGTGCGCCTCGGCAGATATCTCGATGTCGAGATAACTCTAGTACATGGGGGCTGGCTGGTCATGTCCGACCGGACCCGGCCCTGCCGTTTTTCGGTGGTGTCGACCACAGGACGATGGGCGAAGATCGCCACATGCCACTCGATACCGCACTGATCGGCCACTGGGACAGCTCCCCCTTCGACTACGGAGTGATGGAGGCGTCGGAGCTGGCGTTCCTCGACGACGGGCGGGGCACCGGCACGCTGGCCAACGCCCTGGAGGAGGACGTCACGGAGTTCGTGTGGCACTGCCCGGAGTCGGGAGTGCTGGAGGTGCGCGACGAGTACGGCGGCGTCGAGCGGGTCCATTACACCGTTGCACCCGCCGTGCCGGTGCACGCCACGGACCCCGTACCGGCGGTCCACTTCGAGCCGGCACTGTTCTTCGCCCACGGGTACGCGAGGATGTGTGCGGCGAACGTGTGATTGTTGGTGAAACCAGGACAGTGGACGAGTACCGAGCGAATCCCCCACATAGTCCCATATAACCCGCATCTCCGCTGGTCATTGACGTCCCGTCACCCGAATGGACCCCCCAACAGGCGCCATCTCATATCTGAGATAGCCTCAACCTCATGGCAGACGACTACCTCGTACGCATCGGCAAGCTCATCCGTGACGCCCGGCAACACCGTGGCTGGACACAGACGCAGCTCGCGGAGGCGCTCGGCACCAGCCAGAGCGCGGTCAATCGCATCGAGCGCGGGAACCAGAACATCAGCCTTGAGATGATCGCCCGCATCGGTGAGGCCCTCGACAGCGAGATCGTGTCCCTGGGCTATGCGGGTCCGATGCATCTGCGGGTGGTCGGCGGCCGTCGGCTCTCCGGCGCCATCGACGTGAAGACCAGCAAGAACGCGTGCGTCGCCCTGCTGTGCGCGTCACTGCTGAACAAGGGGCGCACGGTGCTGCGCCGGGTGGCCCGGATCGAGGAGGTGTACCGCCTGCTGGAGGTGCTCAACTCCATCGGCGTGCGCACCCGCTGGATCAACGACGGGGTCGACCTGGAACTGGTGCCGCCGGCCGAGCTGGAGATGGCGGCGATCGACGCGGAGGCTGCCGTACGCACCCGCTCGATCATCATGTTCCTGGGCCCGCTGCTGCACCGTATGGACGCCTTCAAGCTGCCGTACGCCGGTGGTTGCGACCTCGGCACCCGGACCATCGAGCCGCACATGATCGCGCTGCGCCGGTTCGGCCTGGACATCGCGGCCACCGAGGGCCAGTACCACGCGCAGGTCGACCGCACGGTCCGCCCCGACCGCCCGATCGTGCTGACCGAGCGCGGCGACACCGTGACCGAGAACGCGCTGCTGGCCGCCGCCCGGCACGACGGCGTGACGGTCATCCGCAACGCCTCCTCCAACTACATGGTCCAGGACCTGTGCTTCTTCCTGGAGGCGCTCGGCGTCAAGGTCGAGGGCATCGGCACCACCACGCTCACCGTGCACGGCGTGCCGAACATCGACGTCGACGTCGACTACTCCCCCTCCGAGGACCCGGTCGAGGCGATGAGCCTGCTGGCCGCCGCGGTCGTCACGGAGTCGGAACTGACCGTCCGCCGCGTCCCCATCGAGTTCCTGGAGATCGAGCTGGCGGTCCTGGAGGAGATGGGCCTCGACCACGACCGTAGCCCCGAGTACTTCGCGGACAACGGCCGTACGCGCCTGGTGGACCTCACGGTCCGCCCCTCCAAGCTGGAGGCACCCATCGACAAGATCCACCCCATGCCCTTCCCGGGCCTGAACATCGACAACGTCCCCTTCTTCGCGGCCATCGCGGCGGTCGCGCAGGGCCAGACGCTGATCCACGACTGGGTCTACGACAACCGCGCGATCTACCTGACCGACCTCAACCGTCTCGGCGGCCGCCTGCAGTTGCTCGACCCGCACCGGGTCCTGGTCGAGGGCCCGACCCGCTGGCGCGCCGCCGAGATGATGTGCCCGCCCGCGCTGCGGCCCGCCGTGGTCGTCCTGCTGGCGATGATGGCGGCCGAGGGCACGTCGGTGCTGCGCAACGTGTACGTCATCAACCGGGGTTACGAGGACCTCGCGGAGCGCCTGAACTCGATCGGGGCGCAGATCGAGATCTTCCGGGACATCTGAGCCCCCTCCGGATGAGCGCCGCCGCACCCATTCCGACCAGCACGAACATGGGTCGGGACAGATGCGGCGGCGTCTCTGGGATTTCTCAGGGCCTTCCGGCCTCGATCGATGTGCTCCAAGTTGACCGCGGCCGGCCAAAGTCGAATGCGCGCTCAGGAATCGCCGTCAGGACGGTTCGGCAAGCATCTCGTCCTTCTCGGCGTAGGGAACGTTCAGGTAGAGCCGGCTGAGTGTCCAGGCCGCGCGTTCCACCCGGACCGGGGTGTTCGGCTGCCCCACGGTCTCCAGCCGTTCCGCTAGAACGCGCCAGGGGTCCGCGTCGTCCTCCTGGATCTGCTCGAAACACTTCAGAGCCCTCATTTTGTCCGCCGCGGTTCAGCGAACGCGGTTCGTCGGGACAACAGCCATACCGAAGGTGGTACTGGCTGGCCGCAGTGGCCTCCACGTGGGCATCTCCACCGCTCTTGCTGACGGCCGGCATGACACCGTTACACACGGCAAAGGCCGAGCACCGTGCTACGCCCGGTTCTCCATCGGCCGTTAGCCGTTCTCATGGTGGCCCGCGCGGCCGGTCACGGGACGGACTGGTCTCTTCCGGAACACCTGTGGACCGGGTAGGTGGACCGTGGGTCCCAGCCGGTGCCGACACCGGCCGGGGCGCGACCCGACAGGTTCAGTTCTTCTCCTCGATCCGGGCGAGTTCCAGCAGGTCCTTGCGTACCGCCGGCGGTTTCGCGGCGAAGTCCATCCGCCAGGTCAGTGACGCCAGCCAGGGCATGGCGGCGCTGACGACGGCCAGTCCGTACAGCCAGGGGGTGTGGGTCGTCGCGGCGGCAGTGCCGAGGGCGGCCGAGGATCCGCCCGCAGCGGCCGTGGCCTGAAGTCTGCGAGTCCTTGTCATGCCGTCGAGTCTCGGGCCGGGCGCATGACCGCTCTAAGACGTCCGGCGATGACATATGGATGAGCGCTGCGCCCAAGTGCACCGGAGGAGCGGGGCGTTGGTCATCGAACCGTCACCTGCGCAGGTCACCTGTGGGTATGGTGAGGGAATGGCTCAGGCGATTCCCTTGCGCTCTCTCGCAGTTCACAGGGGCATCGGCACCACTCCCCCAAGGGAGAGACCATGATCATCCTCGGCATCATTCTGCTCGTCGTCGGCTTCCTCACCGGGATATCCATCCTGTGGACCATCGGGATCATCCTGTTGGTCGTCGGAGCCATCCTGTGGATCCTCGGCGCGATGGGACACGCCGTCGCCGGTCGACGCCACTACTGGTGATCGCCCCACGTGCCCGCGCGCCTGCCCCGATGGCAAGGGGCGGCAGGAAGTCCCACACGGCCTACGGAGCGGGTAGCCGGGTGTACCCCTCCGACCTGCCGTGCAGCGCCCGACTCGGCTTCGGTCGGCTCAGGCGCTGTCTCGTTTTCGGCCCTCGACGGTCACCGAGTGAACTGTGGTACCTCCACCTCTACGCCCTCGATCCACCGCACGGACAGCGGTATTGCCGCGTTGCCGGGGGTTCAGTCGGAGGGCGGAAGCAGTGTGCCCAGCGGCCCGAGGTCGAGGTTGAGGTCCTCCATGGTCAGTCCGTACTGGGCGCACAGATCGCTCATGCGGTCGTGGAGGAGCATGAGTGTCGCGCCCAGGCGTTCTTCCTGTTCGTCGGTGAGGTCTCCTTGGTCGACGCGGTGCAGGGCCTGTCGTTCCATGAGCTGGCGCAGCAGTTCCACGAGGGTGAGGACGAGCCTGAGGAGGTCCCGTTCGACGGTGTCACGGTCGGAGCTGATCCGCCGAGCCGGGGAACGTGGGCCCTTGCCGGCCGGCGGGTCCAGGTCGCGCGGGGCGGCGGGCAGCAGCCGGAAGGCGCGTGCGGCGGCCTCCGCGACCTCGTCGGCGCGGCACGGCGGCCGGCTCTCACCCTCAGCTGTCATGGTCGCCGCCTCGCAGCGGGCTGGTGCTCGTCCATGGCGAAGGGTTCTGCTCGCTGACGGAAACGATCAGGGCACGCAGTGAGACGCGTACCAGATCGATGTCCGCGATGGACAGCACGACGTCACCGGTGAGGACGACCCCACCGGTCAGCAGCCGGTCCAGCAGATCGATCAGAGCGACCTGCCGCTGAGGCAGGCGCTCCGCTTGCGGTGGCGGGCTGGGCGTGCTCACGGGGGTGCTCCCTCCGCGGTACCGCCGGACTCACCGGGTGGCATGGCGAAGGAGTACGGAGCCCAGGGGCCGGTGACCTCGACCCTTACCCCGTCCAGCCCGTCGGCGGCGCGCGTCACGTCGGCCAGGAAGTCGTCGCAACGGATCAGGGGCACAAGGTACGCATCATTGACGACGTTCTCGCCGCCACCGGCGGCGCTGCCGGCGGCTTCTGCGAGAAAACCCTGTTGTACGCGGTGCCGGACCCGGTCGGAGGCGTGCTTGCGGCCCGCGGTCTCCACCCGCTCGGCGGCCTTCTGCGCCGCCTGGTACACGGTGTCGCGCACACTCTGCTGCTGCCGGCGGTTCCGCAGATAGGCGCGCCCGGGGGGCAGGTCTGCCGCGGGAACGGCCGGGGCCGCGGGGACCGCGGACGGCTCGACATAGATCTTGACCCCCCATTCGACCTGTTCGGAGAGCCGGGCCAGGCGCTCGGCGAACACGGTCCGCCCGGCTTCCAGGACCTCCCGGGCCCGCTGGTCGTCGAGGTAGACGGTTGCCAGGCGCAGGGGAAGGACGGTGGTGCGCTCTGCCAGGGCCTCGATGACGCCGTGGTGGGCTCGGGCCACCGCCTCCAGCCATTCCAGGTCCTCGAGATGCTGCTTGAGAGCGTCCTCCCCGAAGTCCTGCGCCGGCACATGACTCACCACGAGCCCCAGCTGATCGTCGCCGGTGTCGGTGACGAGGCCGACCGGGGCGTCGGCGACGCCCCGGAGCGGAGCGGCCGCCTCCTGCAGTCCCTCAGCGGCGCCTAGCACCGCATACGCGTACGTCAGCAGGTCACTCATCGCGAGCACTTTCCCGGCGACGGCCGCCCGTGGCCCGGGGCGCTTCCTCCTCCATGGGGAGGGCCTTGCCCTGGCGGAGAGCATCGATCTCGGCCCGCAACCGGCGGTTCTCCTCGGCCAGTGACCGTTCACCGCGGGCCCGGGAGGAGAGCGCGGGATCGTGCTCCCACCAGTCGATGCCCATTTCCTTCGCCTTGTCGACGGAGGCGACCAGGAGGCGCAGTTTTATGGTCAACAGCTCGATGTCGAGAAGGTTGATCTGTATGTCGCCCGCGATGACGATGCCCTTGTCGAGTACCCGTTCAAGGATGTCGGCGAGATTGGCGGAGGAGCCCTGCCCGTAGGGCTGCGCCGCTCGGGACGGGTAGGAACCAAGCCTGTTGGCCAGGGGTTCAGTCACGGTTGCGGCCTCGAATTCCCTCGTACCGGATCAGGAATGTCAGCCCTGCCGGTAGGCACGGATCTCCTCCAGCCGGTCGAGCAGTTCGTCCTCGCGCTGGTCGAACGTCTCCTCGTCGATGTCCCCCGCGACGAGGAGACGCTCGAGCTCGGCGAGTTCTCGGTGCACCGGTGCGGGGTCGTAGTACTGGTTCTCGGCTTCCTCCCGGACCCGCTCCACGACCCATACGACGCCGCGCACGGGGGCCAGGGGGAGGGTGACGAGCTGGGTGAACAGGCCCATGAGAACTCCTTCAGACGAAGCTGTAGGGGGGCAGGGGGCCGTTGAGCCGGAAGTCGACGTCGTCGCCCATCTGATGGGCGACGCTCAACTCCGTGGTGAGGAAAGCCTCTTCCTGGTCCCCGGTCACCAGGAACGACACGTTGAGAAAGTCCGAACCCGTCGGCTGGGATGATTCAAGCGTCCGGGCGAAGGGCCGCAGTGCTTCGACCACACCCGCCGCCAGCGCCTCTTGCCGTGCCTGTACCTCCTGGGCGACCAGCTCACCGAGTCGCAGCGATGCGTCGGGGGCAGCGGTGCCGCCACGGATCTCGTCATTGAGCTCTCGTGCCACGTCCGACTCCCGCAGGATCTGCCGCAGCAGCGCGTCCTCGTCCTGCGACGCCTTGAGGTGGTACTCGCTGCACCCCTCCAGTGCCTGAAGCCGGTCCGTATAGTCCGAGGCATTCTGCTCCAGGGCCACCTGGACGGCCTCGTCGTTCTCGGCGATGAGACCGAACCGCATGGGGAGCACGGTGCCGTCGGCCATGAGGCGCTCCTGTACCTGCTGGTGCGCGATGACGTCGCGGCGCTTGGGGCGCAGATCCTCTGGCGCGTCGCTGACCACAGCACACAGTGGTCCGGCCGTCACTGTCCGCAGGCCCGCCGGGGGTTCACCGACGCCGTTGAGACCGTCGAGGCGGAGCGGATGCTGCTTGCCGGTGATGGAGTAGATGTATACGCCCATGGCTCATTCCTTCTCGCGCGGCGAGCCTCATTCGCGCTCACGTCGGGAGGCGCGCCGAACCGGCCGCCGTCGCCTCTCCACGGGTTCCCTTTCCTTGCCCTCGTCTTCTTCCTCGGGCTCTTCTTCGGCTTCCTCGGCGTCGTCACGGCCGGTGATCCCCTTGAGGGAATCGGTGACCGCTTCCGCCGCGCCGGAGAGGGCCCCCTTGGATTTGCCTTTGGCTCCGCTCTCGACCGTATCTCCGACGATGTCGGTCAACTGGGCGGGCGCCTTCCTCCCGGATTCGAGGTCAAGGCGGTTGCACGCCTCGGCGAAGCGCAAATAGGTGTCGACGCTGGCCACGACGATGCGAGCGTCGATCTTGAGGATTTCGATCCCCACCAACGACACGCGGACGAACACGTCGATGACAAGCCCGCGGTCAAGAATGAGTTCCAGAACGTCGTAGAGGCTGCTGGTCCCGCCACCGCGAGCGACACCGCCTCCACTTTGCGGCACCACTGTCATGGCGCCTCCCTTCACCGGCTGTGCCGCCTCAGCCCCGCCGGTCGATTTGGCCACGCGTATAGCGGCGCTTCCGTTCGTAACCCACCAGATCGCCTTCCTCGTCGAGCGTCACTCGATAGGTGGCCATCACGCTGGTGGTTTCGGGGACGCGCTCCAATTCGAGTACCTCGACATCGGCCTCCCAACCGGTCTCGGTCGGTTTCACTGCCGAGACGGACTCGGGAGCACGGCCGAGCAACTCCTGAAGTTGTCCGACGGCGGAGCGTATGGCCCAGCCGGCGTTGCCCTTGCCGGAGCGGCGACGGGAACCGCTCGTGCCGTCCCGGTCGGAGCCGCGGCTCCGACCGCTGGATCGCCTTCGGGGTTCTGGTGCGGCCATGGTCTCTCCGGTGGTCGGAGCGGGCGCCATATCTCACCCACGCACCCTATAATTTCATCACATAGGGACATATATCGCCCTTGCGTGGACGACTTCGCGGCGACCTGCCCGGTGGTTGCATGGTGTGTCTGTGACACAGCGGGCTGTGAGGCACGGTGCGTGCGATCCGCCTTCTGTCTCCATCGCAGGTTCGGGACCGGGGCGTTGGTCCGGACGCGGGCGTTTTTCATCTGCCCTTTCCGAAGGGAACCGCTCATGAACGACACGACCAAGGTCGGCCTCGCCGCCGCCGTCGCAGCGGGCTATGTGCTCGGACGCACGAAGAAGGCGCGCCTTGCCTTCACCATCGCAACTTACCTTGCCGGCCGCCGCTTTGGGCTCGACCCTCAGCAGCTGCTGACGACCGGACTCCGCAAGATCGGTGATGTTCCAGGGGTCGCCGAGTTGAACGAGCAGGTGCGCGGCGAACTGCTGGGCGCCGGCCGCCAAGCCCTGGCAGCCGCTGCCGATCGGCGCCTCGCCGACCTCGCCGACTCGCTCCACGAGCGGACGCTGCGCATTGGCCAGGAAAAGGACGAGGACGAAGAGGACGAAGACGAGTACGAGGAGGAAGAAGAGGGAGAGGAGGAAGAGCCGGAGGACGAACTGGAGGAAGAGCCCGAGGAGGAGGAACCCGAAGAGGAAGAGACTGAGGAAGAGGCCGAGGAGGAACCGCCGGCGCCACAGCGTCGCCATCGGCGGACGGGAACCGCGGCGCGGAAGCGCCCGGCCGAACCCGCTCCCCGTAAGGCGGCCGCCAAGAAGGCTGCTCCTGGAAGGAAGGCGGCCCGGGCGAAGAAGACCGCAGCGCGCAGGCCCGCCACCAAGAAGGCGGCGGCGGCGAAGAAGACTGCGAAGAAGTCTCCGCCTCCCGCCAAGAAGGCTGCTGCGAAGAGGCCCACTGCCAAGAAGGCCGCTGCGAAGAGGCCCACTGCCAAGAAGACTTCGACGAAGAGGGCGGCCGCGAAGAAGGCCCCCGCCAGGAAGACCGCCCCGGCGCGGAAGACCACTGCCAAGAAGACGACCGCGCGGCGGAGGTAGATCATGGCCGGCACAGTGCGTGACACCAACCACGAAGAAACTTCGGGTCTGGACCTGCTGCGCGAAGAGTTCATCGACTACCTCGGCGCTCAGATGGAACATCTCGTCGACAAGGCAGGGGACAAGTTGGGGGATGTCACCGACCAGCTTCTCGACGTGGCCGAGAACGGGGGAACACTCGCCGGCGTCGGCAGTCGGATACTCCAGGGCGACTCCCCGCTGAAGGCGTTCGTGGGTCAGAAGGCCAAGGGGCTCAAGGACAGCGTGATGGACAAGGCCAAAAGCGTTTTCGGCGGAGGGAGCGGTGGCAAGGCCGGCAGCACCAAGGTCATGAACATCATCGAAGTGCTGGACGTGGGTGTCCCGATCCGCACGGCGTACAACTACTGGACCCAGTACGAGGAGTTCAGCGGCTTCACCAAAGGCGTGCGCAGTGTGTCCAAGAACGACGAGGTTGCCAGCACCTGGAAGGTGAAGGTCGGCCCCTCTACTCGCGGCTGGAAGGCGTCGGTTGAGGAGCAAGTGCCGGACGAGCGCATCGTATGGAGCTCCGAGGGCGCGAAAGGCACCACTCACGGCTGTGTCAGCTTCCACGAACTCACACCCACCCTGACGCGCATCGTGCTCGTCGTCGAGTACTACCCCTCGGGCTTCTTCGAGAAGACCGGCAACCTGTGGCGCGCCCAAGGCCGCCGTTTGCGGCTGGACTTCAAGAACTTCCAGCGCTACGTCACGTTCGCCGACGAGGAAGTCGAGGGCTGGCGCGGAGAGATCCGCGACGGCGAGGTGGTTCGCAGCCACGAGGAGGCACTGGAAGAGGAGGAAGCGGCAGGGGAGGACGAGGACCAGGAGGAGTACGACGAAGAAGACGCGGAGGCACCCGAAGAGGAAGAGGAAGAGGAGTACGACGAAGAGGAGCCAGAGGACGAGTACGACGAGGAGGCCGACGGGGACGAGCGCTGACGCGGCCCGCCAAGCGATTCCCCTCGTTCATATCCGTTGTGCGCGGTGGAGGAGGGTGTGCAGTGCGTAGGGCCGTAGCGCGGCTCGGGCGGCGTTCGCTCCGGGAGCTCCGTGGACTCCTCCGCCGGGGTGAGCGGCCGCTGAGGCGAGGTAGAGGCCCTTGAGGGGGGTCTCGGGTCGGCCTGTGCCGGGGACAGGGCGGAAGACGGCCTGTTGGTGCAGGGCGGCGGTGCCGTTGTTGATGGCGCCGTTGTGGAGGTTCTCGTTCATGGCCTGGAGGGTGGTGGGGGCCAGGATCCGGCGGGCGAGGATCCGGGTACGGAAGCCGGGCGCGAACCGCTCCACCTGGGCCTCGATGCGGTCCGCCATCGCTTCCTGTTCGCGGGCGTCCCAGCGGCCGGTGATGCGGTCGGGGCCGGCGTCGGAGGTGATGTGCTGTGGGACGTGGGTGTAGGCCCACGCCGATTCCGTGCCGACGGGTGAGCGGCTGGGATCCGCCGTGGTCATCTGTCCGAACAGGGCGAACGGCTCGTCGGGGACATGTCCCATGGCGATCTGCGAGGCGAACCGGGTCAGGCTGTCCATGCCGTCGGCCACGTGGACCGTGCCCGCGTCGGCGGCTTGCGGGGCCGTCCACGGCACCGGGCCGGTCAGCGCCCAATCGACCTTGAAGGTCGCGAAATCCCACTGGAAGCGTTCCAGGTCCCGTAGGAGGCGGGACGGAAGGTGTTCCTCGCCCACAAGCTCCCGGTACAGCGCAGGCGCCGACGTGTCCGCGAGCACGGCGCGCCGCGCGCTGACGGTCTCGCCGCCGGCCGTCCTGACGCCCACCGCCCTACCACCCCGTACGACGACGGACACGGCGCGCTCCCCACAGCGCAGGACGCCGCCACGGTGCCGAAGGCGGCTCACGAGCGCCGCGGTCAGGGCACCGGCCCCGCCGACGGGGACCGGGAAGCCGTGGCTCTGTCCGACCATCGACATCAGCCAGCCGAATCCGCCGCTGCCCACCGCCTCGGGAGCCAGGTCGGCGTGCAGGGCGTTCCCGGCCAGCAGAAGCCGTCCGCCCTCGCCCCGGAACTCCTCGTCGCCCAGGCGGCGCACCGGCAGGGCCAGCTTCCGGGCCAGCCGCAGTCCGCCCGCGGCCCGGACCTTCGCCGCCAGACGGAGCCCGGAGCGGACCGGCGGGAACGGCGTGAACATGGCCTGCACCAGGTCCCGCCCGATACGGCTCCACACTTCGTACATGTCCCGCCAGGTATCACCGTCACCCGACGCGAACTCCTCCAGCCCGGATGCGGTCTCCTGCACGCGACGCTCCAGCACGGCGCACCTCCCGTCCCTGAGCGGGTGGGCCAGCACGCGCGGGGCGTGGCTCCATCGCAGTCCCTCCGCCGCAAGATCGAGGCAGGCGAGGACCGGCGACACGGCAGCCAGCGGGTAGAAGGCGCTGAAGAGATCGGATACGTAGTCGGGATGGACACCGCGGTCACTGCGCACGGCGCCGCCGGGCTCCTGCTGAGCCTCCAGGACTTCCACGCCCCACCCGGCGTCCGCCAGCAGGTTGGCAGCCACCAGCCCATTGGGTCCGGCACCGATCACCACCGCGTCAGGCATGGCGAGCCCCGGCGTGATCCTTTCCGACGGGATCCTGTTCCACGAGTCTGGCCAGGCGGGTCAGCATGCCGCGGTGCCGTAGCTGGAACACCGCCTCACTCGCGGCGTTGTGGAGGGGGCCTCCCAGGCCGCGCAGGGGGTGCTCGTCACAGATGACGAGGGTTTCCTCCTCGCCCCACGGCCGGAGCTGGAGGAAGATCCTCGCAGTGCCCAGCGGCTTGAACGAAGCTTCCAGTTCCAGCTCGCTTCCGGATTCCTGGTGACGGACCGTCGTCACCCCGTCGGCCGACCAGGGACCCAGCCGCAGGGTGTAGCGGAGCCTGGATCCGACAGCGGGCCAGGTCCGGTCGAGCGGGATGGACCTGGTGGGCCCTACCACCCACTCTCCGTAACGAGTCGGGTCGGCCAGCACCGCCCATACCGCGTGCGGGGGACGCCGGATCAGCTGATGACGGACGGCCACGGAGGAGCCCCTTCTGTGGGTGGCGGACGAGGTGTCGCACAGCCGCGTCAAGCTGCACTCGGAGCGCCTGCCTGTGTACGTACCGGCGCTCGCACAGGGCTGGAACACTCGGGCACGGCTGACGTCTTCATCCGCCATGCGGTGTCACGGCCATGGTGCGCGTACTCGAATGCCCTCGCATCTCACCCAGGCCGGAGGAGAGTGCCGCGCGGCGCCCACCTGAAACCGGGCAGGACAGCCGATCATCCGTACCAGCTGCGAGGAAGCAGCGACGTTGAGCCGCGAAGCAAGCGCTGACGCTTGGGTGGCCCCATCATCGCTGACCTGGTCATACGCCGTTCGAGCAGCAGCCCTGCCCGGGCTGAAGGAACCGCTGCTGACCGTGTTGCCCGCAAAGACCTGGGGCGTGTATCGAAAGTGCCTGGTTGTGGCTCTGTGGCCTGTGTTTCTATTCCGGAGTGAACATCAAGAGCTCCGGGGTGCCTGATGCGAGGCCGAGCCTCTGCGTCCGGCAGAGGGCTGATGGCGATGTTGAGGAGTGTGTGCGTCCTCGCGGAGGTCCATCGGTTTGACGGCTATCCGGTGAACTGGCCCGATCAGCCCGGCGAGTGGCTGTCACGCGGTCCTCTGCTGGGCTCCTGGGTTGCCGACCTCGAAGGCCGCCTGGTCGGGCATGTCAGTTTGTCGCACGTCGGCGAAGGCGATCTGGCCCCGACGTTGTGGAGCGAGCGGAACGGGGCGACGCGGGCCATGGCCGCCGTGGTCGGGAGACTGTTCGTTGCCCCGCAGGCGAGGGGACATCGGATCGGTGCACTGCTGATCGGCCAAGCAGTGGAGGAAGCACGGCGTCGTGGCCTGCATCCGGTGCTCGACGTCGTCACATCCGATACTGCCGCGGCAGCCTTGTACGAGCGGCTGGGCTGGGAGCTGATGGCTACAGTCGAGCAGCAATGGAGCCCGCATCAGACGGTCGCCATCCGCTGCTACGCAGCTCCATCGTGACGTGGCCAGGCCGAACTGCTCACGCTGAGCCCTGCGTCGCCGGAAGAGAGCCAGGGCCAGGGCGATCAACACGACGACCACCGCGACGGAGAGAATTTCGGCGAGCAGCGGCCCAGGGCCGTCGGGGCGCGGGGCCGGACAGGCCGAGGTCGGCATGCCTCCAGAGGGTCTGTCCCACAGACGACGTTTGACGCGGCTGCTCGGGGTCACGCGCCTTGTGGGTGCCGAGAGGGCCACCGAAACCGACGCCGGCTTGTCTGCCCGATGTGCGGCGCGTGTCGGCGAGGGCGCGGCGCCACCGTACCGGCCGGCGCTCCGGCGGGTGCCCGTCCCGCATGACGACTGCGAGACGACTGCGAAACCCGACGACAGGAGGAGCGTCATGGCAGAGATCCACACCGCCACCACAACCCACTCGGGCGCTCCGGTGAAGTTCTACACCAGCGAAGGCAATTACGACATGGTCGGCAACAATACGCCGATCTTCTTCGTAAAGGATCCGATGAAGTTCCAGCACTTCATCCGGTCCCAGAAGCGCCGCAAACCCGAGAGAGGAGAACCTCATGCACACCCCCGGTGAAAACAACAGACCTCCGGCCGACGACAAGACGCGACAACGGTCCGCGGAGCAGCGGAATGTCACCGCCCCCACACCGCGAGATGTCCGGGACAAGGCCAAGGATGAGGACGAGCCCGAGGTCCCGACCGGAGACGCCTCTTGACCGTCGGTCGCCTGACCGCCGGTTGCCGCTTCTCGAGCACCCGCGTTCTTGGCCACGCGGGACGGCATGACGGAAAGGCCGCCGGCATGCGGCGGCTTTTCCGTTCGCCCGCGCCTTCGGGGTCGGCCGTCACCGGGTAGCCCGCCGTCGGCACACCCTTCCAGCCTGCGGCCGCCGAGCACATCCATGTGACTCATCAGCCGTTGCTGCCGCAGCGGAGCGCACGGCGGGGCAGCACGAGTTCAGAGGGCCACTACCCGCCCACCAGACTCGGCCAGCCACAGCTGCTACTGCGTCGGCGACGACCGGCTGGGCTCCACCTCATGATCCTCCACGACCGCATGTCCGACCTGTGCGCCAGCTACGGCCTGACCATGGAGGACCTCAACCTGGACCTCGGCCCGCTGGGAACGGTTTTACTGCCCCATATGGGGTACTCGAAATGGGTGCACGATTTTCCACGGGCGTAGGAGAGTGAACGATAATGGCCGGAGAGCAAAAGGCAAAGGGCAAGATGGAAGAGGCCACGGGAAAGGCCAAGGAGACGGTCGGCCGTACCGTGGGCAACGAGCGGATGGCGGCCGAAGGGCAGGCCAAGAAATCGAAGGGTGCGGCCCGTCAGGCCAAGGAGAAGACGAAGGACGTTTTCAAGCACTGACAAGGCAGATGCTGAGCGGGATCTCATTTCGGGGATCCCGCTCCTTTGTGCCATCGAGCCTCGGTGGGGTCCCGTAATGTCACCAACGGTGACGTCGACCGGCGACCGCCGGACCGCCAAACACTCATCGCCCGCCCTGTAATCAACCATCCGCGAACGACAACATGATCGGCGAAGGCAACATGCACGCACGGACGGCCGTACTGACATCCGGTCTTCCATGTCGCCGACTGTGACACCGCGGTCGCCGAGGGCACCGAGGTGTCCGATGACCTACGACGAGGGGCTGGCCGAGCGGATCCGCGTGGGGGTACCGCCCGCGCGAGCGCAGCCGAGCGTGGGGGAGGCTCGGGAGGAGCCGCCGTAGGGAGAGAGAGGCCTGCAGCGGATCCATCAGGACATCCTCAAGGAGGATGCCCTGGCTCCGTGACCCGTACGGACCGTGCCTCGGTCGACTACCCCGGGTATGCGGGGTAGTCGACGTAGCCGTGGGCGTCGCCGCCGTAGAAGGTGGCGGGGTCGGGGTCCGTCAGCGGGAGCCCGTCGCGCAGGCGCCGCGGCAGGTCGGGGTTGGAGACGAACAGTCGGCCGAAGGAGACTAGGCCGCCGGCGTCCTGCCGGAGGACGGCGCGTGCGCTCTCCGCTCCCACCGGGGTCCTGCGGTCCGAGGCGTCGACCGTGCCGCCCTCTCCCAGGAGCAGCGCGCGGCGCTCGGCATGTCGCGGATGGCCATCCTGTTCCGGGCGGTGCAGGCGGTGATCGCGGCCACGTCCAACGGACCGGTGAGCCTCGACGAACTGGCCGCGCGCTACGGCTCGGACAAGTGGGGTGCCCTGCGCTTCTACACCCCGCACTACGCGAACCACTTCGGTCCGCTGCGCCACGAGCCGGTCCGCATCCTGGAGATCGGCATCGGCGGGTACGACTCGGAGACGCTGGGCGCGAGTCGCTCTACATGTGGCAGCGGTACTTCCCGCGCGGCCTGGTCTACGGTCTCGGCATCTTCGCCAAGCCCGGTGTGACGGGTCCCCGCATCCGGGCCGTGGTCGGCGACCAGAACGGCCCGGCGTTCCTGCGTGAACTCGCCGAGCAGGAGGAGCCGTTCGATATCGTGGACGACGGCAGCCACGTGAACGAGCACGTTCGCGCCAGTTACGAGACCCTGTTCCCCTATGTGCGGCCCGGCGGCTTCTACGTCATCGAGGACCTGCACACCGCGTACTGGCCGGAGTCCGGCGGCGAGATGCCGCCGGGGTCGTCGGCGACCACGACCGGTCCGCTCAAAGATCTGATCGACGACCTGCACCGCTGCGAGCTCGCCGAGGACGACGAACTGCCCGCCGGAAACCACCCGTCCGACATCTCGATCTACCACAATCCGGCAGTCCTCAGAAAGGGGATCGCCCACGAGCGGTGCATTCCCGCTTGAGTCCAGCAGCGCGCGGACCAATGGGTTCACCCCGGCCGGAAGTGATCGGTCGAGCAACCAGGAATCGCGGTAACCGTGGTACACCGCACCGCAGTTGCCGCCCCCCTGCCCTGACATGAAAGACGCACGTGCAGATGAGTGAGCCCAAACGAGTGAGCTTCGGCCTCAAGACCACCCCCATGCATGTCGATTACGACGACATCCTGCGGGTGTGGCTCGAGGCGGACGAGATTCCCGAGATCGAGCACGCCTGGCTGTGGGACCACATGCTGCCCCTGGCCGGCCCGAAGGACGGCAAGATCTACGAGGGCTGGACGCTTCTGGCCGCGCTGGCCGCGCAGACGCGGCGCCTGCGGCTCGGACTTCTGGTCACCAGCAACCGCATCCGCCAGCCGGCGGTGCTCGGCAAGATCGCCACCACCGTCGACGTGGTGTCTCGGGGCCGGCTGGTGATGGGCCTCGGCGTGGGTGGGACGCACCAGCCCACGGGCGCCGGCGGCATCGCCGGTGACAACCCGGCCATCGCCGAGTACGAGGCGTACGGGCTCACCCTGGTGCCGCCGCGTGAGGGCATCGAGCGGCTGGAGGAGACCGTCACGATTCTGAAGCGGATGTGGACCGAGAAGGAGTTCGACTTCGAGGGCCGCTACTACACGCTGAAGGGCAACCGCAACGAGCCCAAGCCCGTCCAGCCGTCGGGTCCGCCGCTACTCATCGGCGGCTGGGGCAACAAGACGCTGCGGCTCGTGGCGGAGCACGCCGACATCTGGAACATCCCCGGCCCGCCGCACAACCAGATCGACTACATCACCGAACGCTCCCGCGTCCTGGACGAGCACTGCGCGGCCATCGGGCGGGACCCGTCGGAGATCAGCAGGTCCGTCCAGGTAGTCATGTCCTACGACAACATCGAGACCTCCCGCCGGCAGGTGCTCGAACTCATCCACGCCGGCCTCGACCACATCGTCCTGAGCCTGCCCCGCGGCTACCCGCAGGGCGTCGCCCAGTGGCTGACGGACGAGATCATCAAACCGGTACGGGCGGAACTCCCGGACATGTAGCGCCACTTCGTCACTCCGGGCCCGGCCTGCTGAAGCAGGCCGGGCAGGAGCCGGCCCGCCGACCTCGCCGAGCACGCCCACGTCAGCGAGCGGCAGCTCAGCCGGATCTTCAGGACCGAACTCGGCATGACCCCCGCGGTCTACGTCGAGTCCGCCCGCGTCGAGGCGGCGCGCAACCGGCTCGAGACGACGGACGACACCCTCGAACGCGTCGCGTCCGCCTGCGGTTTCCACACCGTCGACACGCTCATCCGCGCGTTCCACCGCTGGCTCGACACGACACCGACGGAGTACCGGAGCCGGTTCCGGCACTCCGACCGGTACCCCGGTACGTCACCCGGCCGGCACCGGGACCCGGTCCCGCCACGGGATGCGGGTGGCGGCCAGGGTGACGATCAGCGCCGAGGCCGCGACCGTGGCCATGCCCAGGGTCAGACCGCCCGCGCCCGCGACGAAGCCGATCACGGCGGGGCCGGCCAGCAGTCCCGTCGTCCCCATCGCGGCGACCAGGGACAGCGCGTCCGAGCCGCGTTCGGCGGCGGCGACGTACACGCACGGCGTCACGGTGGCCGCGCCGAGTCCGACGCAGGCGAATCCGAGCAGGGTGGGCACCACCCCGCCGGCCGGCAGGGCCAGGGCCAGGCCGAGGCCGGCCACGGCGCTGCCGGTGCGCACCACGCGTCCGTCGCCCCAGCGGCTGCGCCAGCGGTCCGCGCGCACCCGGGCGAGCAGCATCATGACCGAGACGACCGCGATGCCCAGCGGCGCCACCGTCGAGGAGGCCTTGACGACGTCCCGCATGTAAAGCGTCGACCAGTCGTTCATGGCGCCCTCGGTGATGGTGCCGAACGCCATGGCGCAGCCCATCAGCAGGGTCTTTCCGGACGGCAGGGTCAGGCGTGCGCGCTGTTTCGGTGCCTTCTCCGGGTCGGCGGGACCGGCGTCCGGGTGCGGGAGGAGGCCCGGGCGCCCGTAGCCCAGCAGGAGCAGCAACAGTACGGCGGCCACCGCGAAGTGGGCCGGAACGGACGCCGTGGCTGCGGTGATGCCGGAGGCCAGCAGGGCGGCGGCGAGCAGGCCCGCGCTGAACGTGGCGTGCAGCTGGGACATGGCGGTGCGGCCGTACGCCGTCTCCAGGGCGGCGCCCTGGGCGTTCATGGCCACGTTCAGGCAGCCGACGGCGACACCGTCACCGCAGATGACCAGCAGGGCGAGCGGGTAGGTCGGCACCACCGAGAGGGCCGCCAGCAGCGCCACCAGGCACAGGGCGGAGGCGAGGGACAGCCGCCGGGAGCCGAGTCTGCGCATCAGGACGGCGACGAGCGGGAAGGAGGCCGCCGCGCCCGCGCCGCAGGCCATCAGCAGCAGCCCGAGTTCCCCTGCGTCCAGGTCCAGCCTGGTCTTCAGGGCGGGCAGCCGGGCGGCCCAGGTGGCGTACTGGAAGCCGAGGAAGCAGAACAGCGCCGCGATCGCCCACTTGGCGCGGCGGAAGTCGGAGTTCTCCATCAGCTCGCCTCCCGGTAGGCGGCCACCCGGGCCGACATGTACACCGCGTCGCTGCCGTAGCTCGACGGCAGCCGGGCCTCGCGGTGCGCCCGGTAGCCGTTGGCCCGCCAGAAGGGCTCCTTGCCGCCGACCGCGATCAGCGACATGGTCCGGAAGCCGCGGGCGCCGGCCGCGTCCGTCAGGTGGCGCACCAGCCGGCTGCCCAGACCCCTGCGCCGCAGGGGCGCGCTGATGACGAGGTCGTGCAGGTGGAGGTTGGCCGAGTGGTGGGCCACGCGCTCGGGCCGGGTCAGGTCCGGGTAGCGGAACATGGGGTACGGCAGGGCCAGGACGTAGCCCGCGATCCGGCCGTCGAGGTCCAGGACGAAGCAGGTGCCTGCCGCGGCGCGGGACCGCAGCGCGGCCTCGCCCTCCGTCAGCGCGGTGTCCGCGTACGCCCCGGCCTCCAGGGCGGCGACCTGGGGCCAGTCGGCCTCGGCGATGCCCCGTACGAGGTCTCTCATCTCAGTGTTGTCCTTCCGGGCCGCGGGTGCAGACGCACGGCAGCGGGCGGATGCCGTTGAAGCCCTGGGTCGTGTAGCTGGTGGCGTAGGCGCCGGCGGACAGGATCCAGACCGGGTCGCCGGAGACGAGGTCCCGCGGGACGCGCACCGGGTGCCGGCCGCCGCCGTAGGCGTCGTCGCTGTCGCAGGTCGGGCCCGCGACGACGGCAAAGACGTACTCGTCGTCGCCCTCCGATTCGTCCTCGTCGGCCTGGGTGGGGAAGACCAGCCGGTAGCTCAACTGGTCCATCTCGTAGAGGCCGTTGAACTTTCCGACGCTCAGGTACAGCCAGCGGGCGTGCGTCCCGTCCGGCTGTGCTCGGCCGGTCAGCCGGTACACGTGCGCGCGGACCGCACCGTGGTCGGCGACCAGGTGCCGCCCCGGTTCCAGGACGAAGTCGAGCGGGGCGGCGCTGAGGCCGCTCAGGCGCTCCATGCCCTCCCGGATCACGGCGAAGATCTTGTCCAGGGGCGGTTCGAGGGGGTTGCCGTAGCGGTCGAGGTAGCCGAGCGCGGGCAGGCCGCCGCCGAGGTTGACGTGCTCCGGTACGATCCCCAGCCCGTCCAGCGTCACCAGCACCTCGGCGATGGAGTCGAGGGCCTGCTGCCAGGCCTCGCCGGTCAGCTGCTGGGATCCGACGTGCACGGACAGGCCGGCCGGGACGAGTCCGGACGCGCGAGCCGTGGTCAGGACCTCGACCGCGTCCTCGGCCGAGCAGCCGAACTTGCGGCTCAGGCCCCACAGGGCGCCGTCCCCGCTGGTGGCGAGGCGGCAGAACACCCGGGCGCCGGGGGCGTGTTCGGCGATCGCCCGGACGTCCTGCACGCTGTCGGTGGCGAAGGTGCGCACGCCCAGCCGGTGGGCCGCGGCGATGTCCGTGTCGGACTTGACGGTGTTGCCGTAGTGGATCCGGTCCACGGGCACGCCGGTGTGCAGGGCCTGGACGATCTCGGCGGGGCCGGCCGCGTCGAAGCCGGCGCCCCGGCGTGCGAGGCACCGCAGCACCTCGTCCACGGGGCAGGCCTTCAGGGCGAAGCGGACCTGGACGCCGGGCAGTTCGGCCAGCAGCCGGTCGTACTGGGCCTCGATGCCGTCGAGGTCGTAGACGATGCGGTCCGCCGGGGCGGCGGCCAGTGCGGCGGCCAGCCGCGGGCTGATCTCCACGCTCACCAGCCCTCGTGTCCGGCCGCCTCGACCAGGTGCGGCCAGGCCTCGGTCAGCAGGGCGAAGTCCTCGATGTCCCGGCAGGCCTCGGCCAGCAGCTGCGGGCGGCGCCCGGCCAGTCGCTCGGCGAACTCCTCGTAGCGGCCGCCCAGTTTGCGGTAGGCGGTGTCGACGCGGTCCAGGCGCCACACGTTCTCGGCGCGGTCCAGGGCGGTGCTCTCGCGCAGGAACTCCACGATCCGGTCGGCCCGTACGTGCTGCCGGTCGTCGAGGAGCCGGGCGCCCTCGGCGGTCATCCGGTCGTAGACGTGGTGGAAGTAGTGCATCGACAGCAGGAACTTCACGAACCGGGTCTGGTAGGCCAGGAAGCCCGCGTCGGTACGGCGTTCGGGGGTGTAGAAGTTCTCGATGTGCCGGTTGTGCAGGATGCCGGGCAGCGTGGCGTCGTGGACGAGGTGGATGAGGAAGTAGTCGCTGCCGATGGTGTCGGTGGCCGGGGGCAGCGGGATCCGCTCGTACACGTCGCGGTGGAAGGCGATGTTGCACATGTCGACCCGCATCGGGTCCACGAGGGTCAGTGTGGCGTGGTCGCCGGTGAAGGGGGCCGTGCCCGCTCCGGTGAAGGACTCCTCGACCAGCTGCCGCCGGTCCTGCGGCGACGCGTCGGCGGGCGCCCACAGGCCGACCACGTCGTGGTAGACGCCCTCGTCCAGGCGCCGTATCTCGGCTATGTCGACGGAGAGTTCACCGATGAAGGAGGCACCGGCCAGCGACACCGGACGCTCCGCGTGGGCCGGGTCGAGGTCCGTGCGGGTGACGGAGGCCGAGGCCTCCCCGGCGGGCCTGCCCAGCCACGGGAGTTCGTGGTGGACGGGGAAGACCGGCTGCCTGTCCAGGAGTTGGTAGGTGCTGTCGGAGTCCCTGCGGTGCACCGAGTGGCAGCCGAGGGCGGTGGCCAGCAGGAAGGCGCGGTCGGTGCAGGAGCCGTAGGAGACACCGTCGGGGAGCAGGAGGGTCGACATCCGGTCCGGCTCTGCCAGGCCGGCCCGCCGGATCACCCGGCGCAGGAAGTCGCGCTGCGGGTCCTCGCCGAGGTGGTGCACGGTGACGTTCGCCGCCGGGGGCAGTGCCGCCACGACGCGGGCGTGCTCGGCGCGGGTGAGGTCGTAGGAGGAGTCGAGGATCAGGAGCTGGACGTCCGCGCCGAACTGCTCGGCGGCGTAGGCGGCTTCCCGGTGGATCGCGGTGATGGTGGCGGAGCAGGCCCGGTTGGTGGGCAGGCACAGGCAGATCCGGTTCACCGTGCCGCCCAGGAGTCGAGGCCCAGCAGCTTGCGGCCCAGGTCGTCCAGTTCGGCGGGGCCGTACCGGAGGGCCTCCGGCCTGCGCGCGTCGCCGAGCAGCGTGCCGTTCCAGTCGGGGGTGCCGAGCGTGCGCCAGGACTCGACGCGCGACCTCCGCAGCTCCGTGTGCTCCTCCAGGGCGGGCATCATCGACAGGTACTGGACGGCCCGGACAGTGCCCGCGGAGTGGTTCGGTGCCACGCCGTGCGCCAGCAGCCCGTTGAAGATCAGCAGGTCGCCGGCCTGGAGGTCGGGGCGGACCACGGGGAACTCGGCGCGGTCGATCGCAGGCCGGATCGGGTCGCGGCCGGCCGGCTGGGCGACGCGCCACTCCTCGAAGCGGCGGAACAACTCCGGTGCGCACTGGAAGCCGCCGAGTTCGGCACGGGTGTCGTTGAGGGCGATGATGCCCTGGACCCGCTGCGGCAACACGGCGAGGGTGGTGTCGACGTCCCAGTGCAGCTCGATGTCGAAGCCCTCGTCGGTCGGCTCGATCAGGGAGCGGGAACGGGTGCGGATGTTGGGCGGGTTGAGGTTGAGCCGGTCCAGGGTGACCCACAGCTCCTCGCAGTCCCACACGTCCACGAAGGCGTCGTAGACGCGCTGTGCCTGGCGGCTGTCCCAGAGCAGCTGGTGCTGGTACGCCTCCACGAAGCCGTAGATGAACAGGTGCTGGTCGAGTTCGGAGCGGAACTCCGGTTCCTCGTACCAGGTTTCGGGACGGTCGGGGTCGAGGCCCTGGAAGTCCCAGGCGAATTCGAGCAGGCTCTTCGCCTCGCCGGGGGTGATGGCCTCCCGGACGACGACATAGCCGTACGTCTGCCAGAAGGCGAAGTCCTCCTCGGACAGCACCCGCAGGGGCCGGGACTTCTCCAGGTCGCGCAGGGGTGTCGGGGCGAGGTACGTCTCGCCGTCCGCGCTGAAGTAGGGGCGGCCGGACGCCGCTCGGTGGAGATAGGGGGTGGGCTTGTGCATGCCGTCCCTCCGTGGTGATCGAACTGAAGCGCCCCCCAAGCTGGACTAGACCAATTGGGGGTGTCAACGATTACCGGTCGGTACCCCCGTCAAAGTGCCGCCCAACTGCCGCACATCTGCCGCCGGTTGAGCAAAGCAAAGGCCGACACCGGACAGGTTTCCGGTGTCGGCCCGAGCGGGTGACGGTGGGGTTCAGCCCGCGACGACCGCCTCGGCCGCGGCGATCCCGCAGACGCGGGACGCGCCGTGGGTGGCGATGTGCAGGGCGCCGCGCGGCGGGGCCTGCGGTACGCCCATCTCGACCACGACGGTGTCCGGCCGGGCGGCGAGCAGCGCGTCGAGGGCGGAGCCCATCCAGGTGTGCCGGTGCTCGTCACGGAGCACGGCGACGACCCGGCGGCCGGCCGCGGCCGCGAGGGCCTCGCGGCCCGCGTCGGGCCCGCTGAAGGAGCCGGCCGTGCTGCCCGGCAGCAGCCGCAGCAGCTCGGCGGCCACACCCCAGGGGGTCTCGTCGCCGACGGCGATGTTCGGGGCCGGGTTGAACTGGGCGACGTGGACCGGCTCGGTGAGCGGCGCGGCCGAGCCGTGACGGGTCACCGTGAGGGCTCGGCGGGCGGCGACGAGCCCGATCTCCGGTTCGGGTACGACGGTTTCGGCGTCCTTCCTGGTCTCGGCCGTCCACCGCGCCAGTGCCCGCACCCGGGCGGCCGCGTCGGCCAGGCGCTCCTCGGGCAGCTCGCCGGAGCGTACGGCGGCCACGAGCGCGTCCCGCAGCTTCAGCACGGTCGCCTCGTCGCACAGGCCGCCGCCGACGCAGATCGCGTCCGCGCCCGCCGCGATCGCGAGGACCACGCCGTGCTCCAGGCCGTACGTCCCGGAGATGGCGCGCATCTCCATGCCGTCCGTGACGATCAGGCCCTGGTAGCCGAGTTCACCGCGCAGCAACTCGGTGAGGATGCGCCGGGAGAGGGTGCCGGGGCGCTCCGGGTCGAGGGCGGGGACGAGGATGTGCGCGCTCATCACGGCCCGGGTGCCGGCCGCGATGGCGGCGCGGAAGGGCGGCAGTTCACGCGCGTACAGCGTCTCCGCGTCCACGTCGATCCGCGGGACGGCGTGATGGGAGTCGACGTTGGTGTCGCCGTGCCCGGGGAAGTGCTTGGTGCACGCGGCGACGCCGGTGGACTGCAGGCCCTCGACCCAGGCGGCGGTGTGCCGGGCCACCAGCGCGGTGTCCGCGCCGAAGGAGCGCACGCCGATGACGGGGTTGTCGGGGTTGGCGTTGACGTCGGCGGAGGGCGCCCAGTCGAAGTTGACGCCGCAGGCGGCCAGCCGCCGGCCCAGCTCGCGGGCCACGCCCCGGGTGAGGGCGGGGTCGTCGACGGCGCCGAGGGCGTGGTTGCCGGGGAAGGAGGAGCCGGTGCGCACGTCCAGGCGGGTGACGTCGCCGCTCTCCTCGTCGATGGCCACCAGCAGGTCGTCCCGCTCGGCGCGCAGCTCGGCGGTCAGTGCGGTGACCTGCTCCTCGGTGACGACGTTGCGGCCGAACAGGGCGACGGAGGCGAGGCCTTCGCCGAGGCGGCGGCGCACCCAGTCCGGCGCGGTGGTGCCGTCGAATCCCGGCTGCAGCACCGCGAGGGCGTCGCGGGTCAGGGTGTCACCCGCGGCGGAGCCGCTGTCGGATGCAGAAGTGGAGAGCGTTGTCATCGGCGGTGTCATCCCTTCACGGCGCCGTCGGTCAGACCGCTGACGGCCTTGCGTTGCAGGAAGATGAAGAGGATCAGGATGGGCAGCGCGAACAGGGACGAGGCGGCCATCGTGGCGCCCCAGTCGTCGCCGAAGGCGGTCTGGAACTGGGAGAGCCAGAGCGGCAGGGTCTGCTTCTCGATGTCCTTGTTGAGGATCAGGACCAGCGGGAACTCGTTCCAGGCGGTGATGAAGCCGAACAGCGAGGTGGCCATGAGGCCGGGTGCCAGCAGCGGGAAGATGACCTTGACGAAGGCCTGGGTCCGGGTGCAGCCGTCGACCATCGCCGACTCCTCAAGATCCTTCGGCACAGCGGATACGTATCCGCGCAGCGTCAGGATGGTCAGCGGCAGCACCATGATCGCGTAGAAGACGGTGAGAGGGACCAGGCTGTCGAGCATGTCGTTGTCGCGGACCAGCATGTAGATGGCGATGACCATGACCTCCCAGGGCGCCATCTGCGCCAGCATGAAGGTCACGATGAAGCCGCGCCGGCCCTTGAACCGCATCCGGGCGAGCGCGAAGGCCGCGAACAACGCGATGACGAGCGACAGGAGCACCGCGCTGACCGTGACGGTCACGGAGTTGAGGACCAGGGTCCAGAAGTGGTCGGCGTCCACGGCCTTGCCGAAGTGACCGACCGTGAGGTTCGTCGGGAACCACACCGGGTTCTCGGAGATGATGTCGCCGGTCGGCTTGAAGGCCGTCGCGAACATCCAGTAGACGGGGAACACGAAGCCGACGAAGAGGATGACGGCGGTCGCGTTGGGCCAGATACGGCCGAAGACCGAGCGCTTCACAGCTCGTCCTCCTCTTGCTTGAGCACCATGCGCAGGTAGTACGAGGTGATGACGAGCAGCACCAGGACGGTCAGGAAGGAGATCGCCGCGCCGACGCCGAAGTGCTGGTTGCCGACGCCCTCCACGAAGGCGTAGATCGGCAGGGTCTCGGTGAGGTGGTCGGGGCCGCCCTCGTTGATGGCGAAGATCTGCGGGAACGCCTTGAAGACCCAGATGACTTCGAGGAACGTCGTGGCGTACAGGAAGGGCCGCAGGAACGGGAAGGTCACCGAGGTGAAGCTCTTCCAGGCTCCGGCGCCGTCCAGGGACGCGGCCTCGTACAGCTCCCTGGGGATCGTGGTGGTGGCGGCGTACAGGTTGATCGCCACGAACGGGATCGACTGCCAGACGATGAGCAGCGTGATCACGGAGAAGGTGGAGAACTGGGAGCCGAACCAGTTGTAGTCGGCCATGGAGTGCCAGCCGAGCTTGTCCAGGACCCAGTTGACGACGCCGAAGCGCTGGGCGAACAGCCACTGGTAGACGGTGGTGGCCGCGATGACGGGCATCGCCCAGGCGAGGACGAGGCCCAGCATGAGCAGCAGCCGCATCTTCTTGCCGAGGCGGGCGAGCAGGAGCCCGACCAGGGTGCCGGCCAGCATGATCAGGACGACGTTGACCGCGGTGAAGACCACCGACCGCTCGACGACGTGCCAGAAGTCCGAACCGCTCAGGACCTCTTTGTAGTTGTCGCCGCCGTTCCACTCGGTGAGGTGCTGGATGAGCTGCCGCGGGTTGAGGTTCTGGAACGACAGCATGCCGTTCTTCACCAGGGGCCAGCCGAGCAGGATCAGTGTGGCCAGCAGCGCGGGCAGCAGGAGCAGATAGGGGGCGGCGGCACCGCGGCGGGACGGGGACCCGGGGCCGTGGTCCTCGCTCCTCGGCGGCCCTGGTGTCCGGGCCTTGCGGACAGCGGGCTCCCCGGCCGTGTCCGTGCCTTCGGTCTGCACTGACATGAGTTGCCATCTCTTCCGTGGCGGTACCGGCCTTGCCGGCCGTACGAACGACTGAGCCGGGGGCGTCCGCCGACGCCCCCGGCGCGGGTCATCAGTTCTGCTGGGCCAGGCGCTTGTTGATCTCGCCCTCGACCTGCCCCGCGGCGTCCGCCGGGGACTTACCGTTCAGCACCGCGGTCATGTAGGACTTGATCGGGTTCGGGGTGTTCTCCACCGCGGCCCACTCGGGGATCAGCGGGGTGGTGCCACCGACCGAGGCACCGGGCGCGGCGGCCTCGGCGACGGCGTTGCCCTTGAGGTTGGTCTCCAGGGACTGCTTGTTCGGGATGACGCCGTTGAGCTTGGCCAGCTCGCCCTCGAACTCGTCGGACAGGGCGACCTTCAGGAACTCCTTGGCCAGGGCCTGCTTCTTGCTGCCCTCGGCGACGGCGAGGTTGGAGCCGCCGAGGAAGACGCCCTCGGGCTTGTCGGCCGTGGCGCCCGGGATGGTGAAGTAGCCGAGGTCCTTCTCGATGGCCTTGTTGGCCTGGACCGCGGTGCCGGCCTCCCAGCCCATGCCGATGAAGGCGCCGGTCTTGCCCTTGGCGAACACCTGGGCCTGCTGCGGGGTGGCCTCGTCCTTGTCCTTGGGGGCCTTGGAGTAGGAGGCGTACTTCTTGTAGGTCTCCATGGCCGCGGCGACCTTCGGGTCGCCCAGGTTGGAGACGTACTTGTCGCCGTCCTTCTTCACCAGGTCGGCGCCCTGGCCGATGGTCAGGCCGTCGAAGAAGTACCAGTTCTGGCCCGGCATGTAGAGCGGCTCTGCGTCGGTCTTCTTGCCGATGGTGTCCAGGTCCTTGAAGAACTCGTCCCGGGTCTTCGGGGTGCCCTTGATGCCGGCCTTGGCCCAGATCTTCTTGTTGTAGATGACGACGCGGTTCGCGAAGTACCACGGGGCGGCGTACTGCTTGCCGTCGTACACGGAGGACGCGGAGACCGACGGGGTCCACTCCGAGCCGATCTCCTGCTTGAGGTCGCCCAGTTCGGCGAGGCCGCCGGTGGCGGCGTAGGCCGGGGTCTGGGTGTTGCCGACCTCGATGACGTCCGGCGGGTTGGACTCGGAGAGGGCGGTGGTGATCTTCTGCTGGATCCCGTCCCACTTCTGGATCTCGAACTTCAGCTTGGCGCCGGTCTTCTTCTCGAAGGCGGCCTGCACGTCCTTGGACCACTGCGGCGGAGCCGAGCCGTCCATCGTCCAGACCGTCAGGGTCTGGCCCTTGAAGCTGTCAGGACCCGCGTTCTTGCCCGTGTCCTTCCCGTCGTCGCCGCCGCACGCCGAGACGGAGACCATCATGCCCGCGATCACGATCGCGGCAGCAAGCTTGCGCTTCACGCCACCCTCCTCAGGGATGCCACTAATCCCCCCACGCCCTCGGCGGTGACCTGCGTACGACGCTGTTGCACGTAGGGCTCGGGACCTGGCCACTAATGGTGTAGACCAGTACGGTGGAGCTTGGCCTAGACCTTTTGAGGTGTCAAGGGTGGTTCAGTAAGGCGATCCGGCCGTTACGAGAAAGTCACCGGAGCGCGTCCGTCCCCTTTTACGGGGACCGGCAACGGCGCGCCTGCTGGACTAGACCTCCCGCACCGGTTGGACTAGACCATAGGGCAGTTGGTCGCTATAACGGGAGCCCATCCACACAGCCGGGAAGGCAGGCATGGCCACCGACGTCAGCAGCGCCCAGCACCCCACGGGGGCGCCCGGCCGCGCCGCGCGCGTGCCGAAGTACTACCGGATCAAGCAGCAGGTGCTGGAGATGACGCAGGCGCTGGAGCCCGGCTCCGCCATGCCCGCGGAGCGCCTGCTCGCCGTCCGGCTCGGCACCTCGCGCACCACCGTCCGGCAGGCGCTGCAGGAACTGGTCTGGGAGGGCCGGCTCGACCGCATCCAGGGCAAGGGCACCTTCGTCGCCCAGCCCAAGCTGTACCGGACCCTCCAGCTCACCTCGCACACCGAGGACATGCGCGCCCAGGGTCTGGAGCCCGCCTCGCACATGCTGGACATCGGCGAGGTCGCGGCGGACACCAAGCTGTCCGGTCTTCTCGGCATCGAGGTCGGCGAGCGCGTCCTGCGCATCGAGCGGCTGCGGCTCGCCAGCGGCGACCCCATGGCGATCGAGACGACCCATCTGTCGGCGCGGCGCTTTCCCGGGCTGCGGCAGTCGCTGGCCACGTACCCGTCGCTGTACACGGCCCTCGCCGAGGTGTTCGGTGTCCATCTCGCCGAGGCCGACGAGACGATCGAGACCTCGCTGTCGACCCCGCGCGAGGCCCAGTTGCTCGCCACCGACGTGGGCCTGCCGATGCTGCTGCTGTCCCGGCACTCCCGGGACGCCGAGGGCAGACCGGTGGAGTGGGTGCGCTCGGTGTACCGGGGCTCCCGCTACAAGTTCGTCGCGGCGCTGCGCCGGCCGGCACGCTGATGAGCCCGCTGCCCGCCGCGGCCGCCCCGGACAGCCTGGGCGCCGCGCTGGTCCAGGCCCGTGAGGCGGCCCTCCTCACCCAGGGGGAGCTGGCCGAGCGGTCGGGGCTGAGCGTGCGGGCCATCCGCAATCTGGAGACCGGCCACACCGCCCGTCCCCGCAGGCAGTCGCTGCTGCTCCTCGCCGAGGCGCTCGGGCTCCCGTCCCGCGAGGCGGGGCGGTTACTCCGGCTGCCCCGCGCCGGGTCCCCGCCCCCTCCCCCGGATGCGGCCGTACCGGCGGAACTGCCCGCCGCCCCCCGCCACCGGCTCGTCGGGCGGGATGCTCTGACGGCGGAACTGACGGCCCTGCTCGCCCGGACCGAGCCCGGTCACGGCCGCCCCGCCGTGGTCGTCGGACCGCCCGGAGCCGGGAAAACCTCGCTGGCCCTGCGGGCCGCCCACGAGGTGCGCGGCCTCTTCCCGGACGGACAGGTCTTCGTCGACCTGCACCGCGCCTCCTCCCTCCCCAACACCTCGGACGTGCTCGTCCGCCGGATCCTGCGCTCCCTCGGCGGCGCCCCCGCCCCCGAGAACCCGGAGGAGGCGCGCGCCCGGCTGCGGGACGCGCTCAGCAGACGGCGGGTGCTCGTGGTCCTCGACAACGTCGACAGCGAGGCGCAGGTACGGCCGCTGCTCGTGGACGGGGGCAGGAGCGCGGTCCTGGTGGCCGCGCGGCGCGAACTGTCCGCGCTGTCCGACGGGTTCCACCGCCGGATCGGCGCCCTGGACCGGCAAGGCGCCCACCGGATGCTGGCGGACCTGGTGGGCACTGCCCGCATCCGCGCCGAGCGGCCGGCGGCGCGGAGCATCGTGGAGTCCTGCGCGGGGCTGCCGCTGGCCCTGCACATCGCCGGCCTGTGGCTCACGGCGCGCCCGCACCGCTCCCTCGGCGACCTCGCGGACCGGCTGGCGGACGAGCGCGAACGGCTGCACCGGCTGCATGTCGGGGACCTGTCCCTGCACACGAGCGTGACCGCGTACTACCGGTCGCTGCCACCCCCGTTACGCACCGCCCTTCGCCAACTGGCCGACATCCAGGGGGACTTCGACACTCAGGAGATGACAACCCGGGTGACACCGTCCCGGCGGCTCGCCGTGGACCTGCTGGAGGAGCTGCTGCACCGCCAACTGGTCCAGGCCGGCGAGCCGGACCGGAACGGGCAGATCCGCTACCGCGTGTACGACGCCGTACGCCTGTATGTGGCGCGCGGCGCCGTACTGCCGCGGGAACGGCACCTGCACTGCCTGTAGCGGCTCAGCCTCTACGGAACCACGGGGTGTTCGGGCGGGACTCGCGGACCACTGTGTCGGGGTGGCCGGCACCGTCCGAGATGGAGATCGTCCGGTACTGCTGCTCGTGGAAGACCCAGCACCACGTCTGGCCGCCCACCCGGAACCTGCCCGGGACGAACAGGAATCCCTCGGCCTTCCCGACGCCCTGCAGCGAGACCCACTTGGTCAGCTCGCGGTCGGTGCGCTCCATGACGTCGGTGTGCCTGCCGCCGTCGGCGATGGAGATCAGCCGGTAGCGCTGGCCCTGCGGGGTGGTGTGGAAGAGCCAGTACCAGGACTTGCCGTCGGTCCCGTCGGTCCGGCGCTGGTCGGGCACCGGCAGCACCGCGTCGACCCGGGTGACCCCGCCGAAGGAGTTCCAGAGGGACAGTCGCTGGTCGTCGCCGATCCTGCGGTTGGTGTGACGGGCGTCGTGGGCGATGTTGATGCGGCGGTAGACCTGGGTGCCGTCCTTGGTGTGGAACAGCCAGTAGCTGCTCTCGCCGTTGAGGCCCTGCTCGTCCGGGACGGGCAGGATCGCGTCGACCCGGTCCACGCCGGCCAGGGCGGGCCAGGAGGACAGGTCGATGCCCGAGTCCATGACCGTCCCGGTACGGTCGTCCTTTCCCGTGGTCAGCTGTTCCACCTCGGGGCCGCCGGTGCCGGCGACACGGACGGTGCGTCCGGAGAAGGTCCAGTAGCGGCCCTCGACGTCCGGCCAGGGCAGGATCTCGTCCATCGGACCGGGCTGTCCGCCGGGGCCGGGCTTCGTCTGGTTGCCGCCGGCGGAGGTCGCGCCCTCCAGGCGGCCCCGGCTGAGTCCGCGCAGGGTGGTGAGGGAGGGGCTGAAGGCGTAGACCGAGCCCTCCGTGGTCACGAACGGCTTGAAGCTCAGGATGGTGGTCTTCCGGTCGCCGTTGATGTTCGAGTGGCTCTCGAAGGCGATCTCGCCGGTGGTGACTCCGGGGAGCGTGCCGCTGACCATCGGGTCCGGGCCGGGCTTGGGGTCGCGCTCGTGCGGGAAGTTCGGGTCGTTGATCCAGTCGGTCTGGATGAACTCGAACTGCTGGCGCAGGTCGGACTGGTAGCAGACGAAGAGCAGGCCGCGGGACTCGTCCGGGCCGCCGCCGTCCTCGTTGGCCGGGTCGAAGGGCGCACCGTAGGGGATGCCGCGCCGGATGATGCGCCGAAGGTCCATGAACTTCTCTTCGACCAGCTCGCCCTCGTCGACCAGACCGTCGCGCGGAGCGGTCTTGCGCAGGTGGGAGAAGAGCGGGGTGGTGATGCCGTGGGGGTCGTCCTTGAAGCTGAGGTCGTTGTCGGGTTTGGTGCCCGGCGGGGGCGCGGCGTCGGGGTACTTCGCGATCGAGGCTCCGCAGCGCCAGCGGCCCACCAGGCGGGCGGCGAGCCACTCGCTCTTGGTGTTCTCGTCCACCACCTTGGCTTCCCGCAGCTTCGCCAGCTCGGAGTTGACCTGCGCCCACCAGCCGGGGACGTCCTGGCCGAGCCGCCGTACGACCTGGAAGGAGCCGTACTTCATCCAGTCGGGCACGCCCTTGGGCAGGGGTGTGTCCTGGTCGGCGCCGAGGACGAACTGGCCGGCCGGGATCATCCGGGCGCCCTCGGCCTCCTCCGGGCTGTCGAAGCCCACCACGAACGGTTCGCTGACGCCGTCCTTGAAGCCGAAGTGCTCCTTGCCCTTGCGCTTGCCGGGCAGCGTGGCGCCGGACTGCGGGTGGACGATCAGGACTCCGGCGCGAGAGGCGGCCTCCGTCTGGCGGGTGACCTCGGTGTCGTGGTCGTCCTTGAGGTCGGCCGCGATGGTCAGCACGGCGTGGATGGGGGGCTTCTGTTCGGAGCCGAAGATCCATCTCTTCGGATCGTTGCACCCCGTGTCGCCGAGCGCCTCGGCACGGACGGCGGACCCCTGGACGAACGCCTGGACGGTGGTGCCCGTGGACACCTTGTCGAACACCTTGTCGTTGCCGGTGAGGAACTGGATGCCCGGATAGGTGAGGCTGAGGCCCACCCAGGTGGCCTTGAGATTCTTCGGGTCGTCGCCCTGGGAGTTGACGCGGGCGTCGTGGAACTTCTGGTTGAACTGGGCGACCTGCTCGGTGGTGGCGATGGAGGGGATCAGCTCTGCCAGCCAGTTCCGGGCGGCGGTCATGTCGCCGAACTGGAGGAAGAGCAGGGTCATGTAGTCCTTCTTGAACCCGGCGAGGATGTCGCCCTGGATCTCGGTGCTGTCGCGCAGCGGTAGCGGGGTGGTCATGGAACTCCCTTGCTGGATGGGGACGGTGGGGACGGTCCGGGTTCCCGGGCGGTGCGTGGACGGCGCCGCCCGGGCCTGCGGAGGCAGGGAACGTGACAGGGGGTACGGGGGCGTCAGGCGCCGGGCCGCAGCTGCACCCACTTGGCGATGCTGGGCACCCCGCGCTCGTCGAGCAGGAACAGCAGGTAGTAGCCGGGCGGCGCATCCTTGACCGACGGCGGGGTCTTCAGCACGAGCTTGTTGCCGGCACTGCTGGTGATGGGCAGTTCGATGCGGCGCTGGCTGGTGTCCACCGAGTGGGTGGAGGTGATGGGCGCCATCAGGACGGCCTTCTCGGCCAGTTCGGGCGTGCCGGTGCTGATCCGCAGGCTGCTGCCGTAGTCCACGGTGGGGTTCGTCACGTCCGTCAGGGTCGGCCGTTGGCCGCCCTGGTGGAGATACGGCGGCTCGTAGATCTCGATGGTGCCGTTCATCCCGGACTTGATGTCCTTGTTGTTGGCGATCTCCTGCAGCTCGTCGCCGGTGATCATGATGCGGCCGTCGGGCAGGATGACGGCGTTGGAGTGGTAGCCGCGCGGCAGTCGCTGGCTGGGGCCGACCCGCCACTTGCCGTCGAAGCCGCGGATCTCGGTCTGCCGCCACTTGTCGTCGGCGTTGGGGTTGTAGTCGCCGTTGCCGTAGTTGCGGATGTCGTAGCCGCCGTTGACGGTGAACAGCCGGCCGTCGGGGAAGATCAGCGTGTCGTCCTGGGTGCGGCCGAAGGCGCGGGCGCTGTCCTCGGTCCAGCGGCCGCCGGAGAACTTGTACGTCATCGGGTCGTTGCGGTCACCGCCGAGGATCAGGACGGAGTCCGGCCCGTTGCCGGGGGTGTCGCTCGGCAGGGCCACCGCGGAGCCGTAGTTGCGCATGCCGCCGCCGGGGCGGGCGCGCAGCGGCTGCTCGGTCTCGGTCTGCGGGTCGAAGGCGTACTGCTCGTTGTAGGTGCGCCCGAAGCCGTAGATCTTGCCGTCCCGCAGCGAGAACAGGTGCGGGTAGTCGGTCGAGTACTCGGCCTTGACCGGCCACTTGTCGAGTGCCTGGTCGTTCGGGGTGGTCGACGGGTCGTACGACACCGCGGTGTTCTTGGCCGGGAAGCGCTCGATCGTCTGGGAGAGCTTGCCCCAGCCGATGTCGCCGTGGCCGGAGGTGATGAACTGCCGGCCGTCGGCGCCGGTGACGACCGACGGGTACCAGCGGCCCTCGGCCATGTCCTTCTGCTGGTGCCAGGTCTCGGTCCAGGGGTCGAAGACCAGGGCGAGGTGGGCGCCGGTGCCGTGGTTGCCGCCGAGGTTGCCGCCGAAGATGCCGACCATGCCGTTGGGCAGGTAGGAGTGTCCGGCGCAGAAGATCGGGGCGGGGCGCGGTTCGTCCGTGCCGTCGTCCATGTTCAGGACCGGCGGTGGTACGGCCTTGAAGGTGCCGGTGCCCTCCCCGTTCTCGGGTGGGGTCCAGACGTAGGCGCGGCCTGCGTTGTCACGGCCGATGACCTCGGTGGGCGCTGTCTCCTTGTTAGGGCTGTCCTCGACTGCCTCGAAGGAGAACAGCAGGACCTTGCCGGTGGGGAGCAGTGCGACGTGGTCGCCGTAGTCCGGGCTGTCGATGTACTGGGCGAACTTCCCGGACGTCGACGCGTCGAACGCCGCGTTGGTCGCCGTCTGCGAGTCGGTGTGCTCCTTCAGGCTGCGGTTGCGCATCGGCTGCGGGTAGCCGCGGTCGACGGCGCGCAGGCCGATGCGGTCCCGGGCCAGGTTCTCGGCGCGGGCCCGGCCGA
Source organism: Streptomyces sp. NPDC001410 (assembly GCF_042895235.1). NCBI lineage: Bacteria > Bacillati > Actinomycetota > Actinomycetes > Kitasatosporales > Streptomycetaceae > Streptomyces > Streptomyces sp. NPDC001410. The sequence continues at coordinate 102,991 of NZ_JBIAWE010000011.1, read as the reverse complement.
GGGCCTTGACCTCCTCGGGGCGGACTTCCTTCGCGATCTGTTCGCGGGAGATGCGCACGGGCCCCGGCCCGTGGTCGAAGTCGTGCGTGGCGGACGGGGTGGAGCCGAGCGCTGCGGGCGCGGTGACGGACAGAACGAGCGCGGCACAGCCGACCGCGAACGTCCACCTCCCCTTGCGGGGGATCCCTCTGCGGAACATGGGACTCCTCGTGGGAACACGCGGCGCCGCGGGCGGCATGAGGCAGCATGGGGCGACCACGTAGAGTGACGGAATGCGCTTACCCAATCACACACCGTAGCGATTTGGTGCCGTCTGCTCGAAAGATTGACCGTTTTACCCCGTTGGGCCGTAACGCTGCGTGTTTAGCACGGCCCGGTGAAAGGCAGCGGGCTCCAATGAGCCGAACCCATCCCCTTCGCTCTTCCGAGGAGTCTCACCATGCCGGGAACACGCACGCCCCTCGCCGTGACCGCTGGCGCCCTGACCCTGCTCTGCTGTGCCGCCGCACCGACCGCCGCAGAACCGCAGCCCCCGCAGCACACGGCCGCGCCCGTCATCCACGGCGGTGCCGACGGCAGCCGTCACGAGGTGTTCTGCCCCGGGATGCAGCACGTCGAGAGCGGTGGGTACGTCCTCACCGCCAAGTCCGGCACCAAGCTCTCCGAGGTACCGGCCGACGTCATCGAGAACCGGCCGAACGACCACGCCACCGGCTGGATCCTCGCCGTGCGCAAGACGACGCGGCGGTACCTCGCCTACGGCGTGCTGGGGCAGGAGGCCGGCCCGGCCGACCTGACGATCCACCTCGTGTGCACCGACGAGACGATGTCGCACGGCGCCTGACGCACCGTGCGGCGGCGCTGTCAGTCCAGGAACGCCGTCTCGATCCAGCGGCGTACCGCCCGCGGGCGCATCCGGTGCAGGCGGTCGACCGTGTCGGCCACCTGCTGGGAGCCGCCGAGCGACAGGAACTTCTCCCGCACCAGGTCGGCATGGCCCGCCCGGGTCTCCGGACCGGCGGCGCCCACCGGGATCAGCCGGGTGCGGGAGACCGTACGGCCGTCCGTCAGCCGTACGGTGACCCGCGCGCCGGTGGCCTTGGTGGACCGGGAGAAGTCCCGGTCGTCGGCCTGCAACGCGCCGATCAGGTCGACGAGTTCGTCGCCGCCGAAGCCGCGCAGCCACGGCACGGCCAGCTCCCCCGCCTCCCGCACGGCCTCGCCGAACGGCGCGTCGGACAGGAACAGTTCGCGGGTCATCTCCGTGTCGTGCTCCAGCCGGATCCGCTTCGCCAGCGCCCACCGGTCGGGGTCGTCCAGATACGGCGCGGAGAAGTCGTCCACCGAGAACTCGCCGGTGAGCAGGGTGGTGGCCACGGGGTAGGGCACGTCAAGGACCAGCGCGCCCAGCGGTGAGCCGGGCCCGGTGACGTACTGGGCGGCCCGCTCCCCCGCGAACAGCGTGTACAGGGAGGCCTCGACGACCACTTCGGCCACGTCCTGCGGCCTGACCGGGCCGAGTTCCCGGTGGATCTCGGCGGCGCAGTCCACCGCGGCGTCGATGCCGGGCCCGCCGGGGTGCATCTTGAACGACAGCGTGTCGGTGTGCCAGCGGCGGCCCAGCCCCTTCGCCACGGCCTGCGGCAGCGGCACGGTCGCGAACCGGGCCAGGAAGCCGTCGCTGTGCTCCATGATGTCGGGCGCCCCGCGCAGCCCCGCGTACGCCGCGTCGCAGGCGTCCATCGCGGTGCGCACCGGCGTGAAGGTGTTGAACAGCCGGGCGTCACTGGCGAGGAAGGCGCGCATCAGCGGCCAGTTGGGCATCGCGAAGGCCAGCCCGAAGGAGTTCTCGAAGAGGGAGGCGGAAGCCCGGTCGCAGTGCAGGCGGCCCGCGACCGCGCCGGCCAGATGGGTGTGCACGGCGCTCTGGCCGCGCAGCGGGCCGAGGGTCGCGGAGGCGGTGATGCGGGCCGCGCACTCGTTGGCCACGACCACCGCGGTGAGCAGCGAGAGCCCGTCCAGCCGGCGGGCGTAGGCGAAGGCGAGCGGGACGGCGACCGTGGAGTTGGACAGGTGCCCGGCGTACGCGGTGTCGTCCAGGTTCAGCCAGGAGCCGAGCGCGGCGAAGACGCCGGCGGCCTGCCGCGGGTCGCGCTGCATGGGGTGCCCGAAGGCGGCCACCAGCTTTCTGCCGAGGGGGTGCTGGAGACCGGCCCGGATGGAGGCGATCTGCGACAGCACCTGGCTCGCGGCGAGCTTCAGCACCCGGCACGGGATGTGCTGCGGGCGCAGGGTCGCGGCCCAGTGCGAGAGTTCGCGCAACGGGGTGTCGGCGGGCGCGCGGCGGCCGGCCCGGGGCAGGGTGTGTGCCTGCTCGGCCCAGTCGGCGCACAGTGCCCGGGCGACGCTCTCCCCGAGGACAGCGGTCATGAGGCGGCTACCTTCCAAGACGTGCGTGCGTCACGGGTGGGAACGCGACTAGGCCCTGTCGTCAAATTCCCGTCGTCCGCCCGGAGGGCGGGCCCCGCGGCGTCTGGTGCGTGCGATCGCAAGGCGCCGGAGCGCCCTCGTGGCGGAGCCACGTGGGCGCTCCGGCAACGCGGCGAGCGTGCGTGCCAGACGCCGCGGGGCAGGCGGGAATTCGACGACAGGGCCTAAGGGGAGCACCGTCGCCCCGGTGCTCCCGCGGTGTTGGGGGTGTGGCTCAGGCGGCCGGGACCTTGTCGAGGAAGCCGTAGACCGCCTTGATCTTGCCCTCGGCGTCGGTGACGATCACGTCGAAGCCGATCGCGATCGGCTCGGCACCCGGCTCGGTCACCAGGCCCCACTGGAAGCGGGCCTGGCCGTGGTGGGCGTCGACGGCGCCGTGCAGCTCGAAGGCGAGGCCCTTGAACTGGTCGCGGGCACCGGCCACCACGGCCCCGAAGCCCTCGTGGCCCTCGACCGCCGCGAGCGGGTCGATGTACGGGGCGTCGGTGGTGAACAGCTCGGCGATGGCCGCGGCGCGCTTGTCGGCGTCCGCCTCGTTCCAGATGTCGAGGTAACGGGAGACGGTGGTGGTCAGGTCGCTCATGCGGGCGTTCTCCTCTGTGACTTGCTTGACTTGTTCTTCTGACAGGTGGCTTCGTACGGGCTTCAGGGGGTGGCCGGCGCCCAGACCGGGAGGGCTCCCGGGAGCACCTCGAAGGTGGCCGAGGCGCCGATGCCGTGCTGGTACTCGCCGTCGTGCTCCAGCGGCAGCCGGAGGCCGTCGGTGCGCTCGACGGTGATCCTGCGGCCGCGCGCGTACACGGTCGCCGGGTGGTCCATGTGCGCGGCGTTCAGGGTCAGTTCGGGCACGTCGGCCGCGGCGATCCCGCCGCCGATGACACAGACGTCGAGCAGTCCGTCGTCGAGCAGCGAGCCCGGCAGCACCTGGAACCGGCCGCCGCGGTACCGGCCGCCGCCGACGTTGGCGAGGACCGTGGGGCCCTCGTGCACGACCCGGCCGTCGACAGTGACCCGGCCCGGGTACGGCGGGTAGCCGTCGGCCGTGTCCGCGAAGGCGCGGGCGTAGCGCTCCCGTCCGGTCAGGGGCAGCTCCCGGGCGGTGATCAGCGCATCGGCGATCACGCCCGAACAGGCGCCCAGATAGACGTAGTTGCGGGTCTGGGCGAGGCGGGCCAGGTCCAGCCGGCGAAGCCGGGCGCTGCCGCCGATGCCGTTGTCGGTCAGGACCGCCTTCAGGGACTCGCTCCAGGGCCGCTCGCCCCAGAGCATCTTGTAGCCGGAGTTGCCGGTGCCGCCGGGCACCACCGCGAGGGTGGCGTTGCCGGTGACGGGCACAAGGCCCTGTACGGCCTCTCGGACGGTGCCGTCGCCGCCGATGACGACGATCAGGTCGGGCGCCCCGGTGGGCCGCTGCAGTGCCCGGCGCACGGCGACGGTGGCGTCGCCCGGTCCGGTGGTGAGGTGCACCTCGGCGCGCTCCAGGCAGGACGCACACAACTGGCGTACCTCCTCGACCAGTTCGGGCGAGTGGCTGCCGGAAGCGGGGTTGCCCAGGACGAGGGCCCGGGTGGGAGCCGGGGCTGCGGTGTCTGCCATGAGGGGCGTACTCCTTCGTCGGACGGCACCCGCGGACCGGGCCGACTGTGCGCCCGGCGTCGCGGCGATCTCCACTCTGCCGAGGGGCGCTGTCACGGGGCTGACACGACGCTGACACGGCACGCAGCGGCGGGAACGCGAACGTCCGGCCCCTGGGTCCTGTCGGTCACAGGGGCCGGACGTGGTGGGCGCGACGGGTGTCACTCCTTGACGAACGCCAGCAGGTCGGCGTTGAGCCGGTCCGCGTGGGTCGCGAACATGCCGTGCGCCGCGCCCTCGTAGGTGATCAGCCTGCTGCCGGGTATCAGCTCGGCGGTCCGCGGGCCGCACAGCGGGTACGGCGCCGCCAGGTCGGCGGTTCCGTGGATCACCAGGGTGGGCACCGGGACCGCGGCCGTCTCCGCGCGCTGGTCGGTGGTGAACAGCGTGCGGTAGATCTCGATCCCGGCTCTCGGCGAGGTGTTCAGACACATGCCGATCAGCCAGCGGGCGAGCTGCCCGGAGAGCGGCAGGTTGTCCGGGTCCGGCTCCGGGCCCGCGAAGAACGGCCAGGTGAGCGCGTCCAGCCAGGCGGCCCGGTCGGTCCGGATGGCCTGTTCCACCTGGTCGAAGAGAGCGGGTTCCAGTCCGTCGGGGTTGTCCGGGGCGCGCAGCAGGAACGGCGTCGTCGAGGCGACCAGAGCGAGCCCGGCCACCCGGGCGGTGCCGTACCGGGACAGGTAGCGCACGCATTCCCCGCCGCCCACCGCGTAGCCGACCAGCACGGCGTCCTTCAGGTCGAGGTGGTCGAGCAGGTCGGCGAGGTCGCCGGCCAGGGTGTCGTAGTCGTATCCGGTCCAGGGGATGTCCGAACGGCCGCTGCCGCGCCGGTCGTAGGTGATGCAGCGCAGTCCGTTCCCGGCCAGGAACGGCGCCTGGAACTCCCACATGCGCGAGTCCGCCATGGCCGCGCCGAGCAGGACGACGGGCCGTCCGTCGCCCCAGTCGCTGTAGTGCAGCCGGGTCCCGTCCCGGGTGGTGAGGTACGGCATCCCTTCTTGCCTCCTTCCTTCGTACGGTCGCGGTGCCGGGCGATCACTTCCGGGCGGCGCGGCCCGGGGCCGCGAGCACCAGCAGGGAGGCGAGGACGCCCAGGCAGACGAGCGGGATCAGGGTGACGGCGAACGCGTGCGGGTAGGCGTCGGCCTTGCCGCCGGCGTCCGCGAGCGCGGGGAAGAAGACCGTGCCGGCGATCGCCACGCCGACGGCGGCCCCGCCCTCCTGAGCGGTGTTGAGCAGCCCCGAGGCGGCGGCCGCGTGCTCGGGAACCGCGCCGCCCAGCACCAGGTTGGTCAGCGGGCCGGTGGTCAGGCCCATGCCGAGGCCGGCGACCAGCAGGACGGGCAGCAGCCACAGCACATGGCCGCTCAGGTCCAGGCCGCGTGCCGTCAGCGCGATCGCGGTGTAGCCGACGGCCAGTACGAGCGGGCCGACGGCGACCCGGCGGGCGGTCACCGAGGCGGCGAACCGGGCCGAGACGATGGAGGCGCCGAAGTAGCCCGCGCCCAGTGCCAGGAACATCAGCCCGGACTGCAACGGGGTCAGGCCGCGGCCCAGTTGCAGGTAGAGGGCGAGGGTGAAGAAGAAGGAGCCCATGGCAAGGAAGTAGACGACCGTCGCGACCAGGCCGACCGAGAACAGCCGGGAGCGGAACATCCCCGGCTCGATCAGCGGACCGCGCCCGGCGGCGGACCTGCGGCGCAGGTGCCAGACGGTCACGGCCAGCAGCACGGCCGCCCCGGCGAGCGACTCCCACACCCACACCGGCCAGTCCCGCTCCTGCCCTTCGAGCAGCGCGAACACCAGCAGGCCCAGGGTGACCGTGACCAGCAGGGCGCCGGCCAGGTCGAGCCGGGTGCCGCCCTGGCCGCGGGACTCGGGGATCGTACGGCGGACGAAGGCGAGGGAGAGCAGGCACAGCGGGACGTTGATCAGGAAGATCGTGCGCCAGCTCAGACCGGCCACGTCGACCGAGATCAGCGCGCCGCCGATGAACTGGCCGAAGACTCCGGCGAGTCCGATGACCAGGCCGTAGACGTTGAAGGCGCGGTCGCGGGCCTCGCCCGTGTACACCGTGCCGATGATCCCCAGCACCTGCGGCACCATCAGCGCGGCGGACGCGCCCTGGGCGATCCGGGCCACCACGAGCACGGTCACCGAGGGCGCGAAGCTGCACGCGGCCGAGGCCACCATGAACAGCACCATGCCGAGGGCGAACATCCGCCGGCGGCCGTAGAGGTCGCCGAGCCGGCCGCCGGTGATCAGGCCCGAGGTGAAGGCCACGCCGTAGCCGACGACGATCATCTGGGCCTGTGCGGCGGTGGCGTCGAGGTCGGCCTTGATGGCGGGGACGGCCACGTTGGCGATGAAGAAGTCCAGCACGGTGATGAACGTGCCGACGAGGACCACCAGGAGGGCTCCGGCGGAGGGGGCGGCGGCCGGTGCGCCCACGGGGGTCGTGCGCTCGCGCCCCTCCACCGCGATGTCGGGGGTTAAATCAGAAGTCATGACGACTCCGTTTCCTTGATCGTGCGTTGTGGGTTCTGCGGTGCACCGGGGGATGTCTCCGGTCACCAGGTCACGGGCAGATGGGTCACCCCGTGGAAGACGGTGCCGCGGCGGAACAGCGTGCGCGGGTCGGCCGCGAGGCGGAGGTTCGGGAAGCGGCGCAGCAGGGAGCGCAGGGCCAGCTCCATCTCCAGCCGGGCCAGCGGGGCGCCCTGGCAGTAGTGCGGTCCGAAGCCCCACTGCAGATGGCCGCTGGTGTCGCGGTGCGGGTCGATACGGTGCGGGCAGGCGAAGACGGACTCGTCGTGGTTGCCGGCGGGCACCGAGATGACGACGGCGTCGCCCTTCTCGACCGCCACGCCGCCCAGCTCCATGTCCTCGATCGCCAGGCGGACCATGGCGTCCTGGGAGATCGACCAGTAGCGAAGAGATTCCTCGATGAAATTGCCGATCAGCGCGCCGTCGTCGGCGGCGACCTGAGCCCGCAGCTCGTCGTCGCGCAGCAGGGCGAGGACGTTCAGGGCGATCTGGTTGGTGGTGGTCTCGTGGCCCGCGACCAGTACGAGGCGGGCGATGCCGACGAGTTCGTCCAGGGTGAGGGCGCCGGTCGCGTGGTGGTTGACGGCGAGCCTGCTGATCAGGTCGTCCCCGGGGTCGGTGAGCTTGCGCAGCGCCAGCTTGGCGAGGTACTCGGACATCTCGACGAACGCGGCCTCGGAGACGGCCGGGTCCTCCTGGGAGATGACTTCGCGGGTCTTCTCGATGAAGAACGGGGAGTCCTCCTCCGGGACGCCCAGTAATCGCGCGATGACGAGGGTCGGCAGCGCCCGGGAGAAGACGGCGTGCAGATCGGCCGGCTGGGGCTGGGCGGCCAGTTCGTCCAGCAGCTCGTCCACCAGCCGCTGGACCGGCTCGCGCAGCCGCTTGACGCGGCGGTAGGTGAACTCGGTCTGGATCATGCCGCGCAGCCGCGCGTGCTCGGGGTCGTCCAGGCGAAGGAACGAGCTGGGATTGCCCCCGGGCGGCACCTGGATGCGCACAGGGGCGCCGGGTAACGTCTCGTCGGCGCTCAGCCGCGGGTCGGACAGGGCCTGGCGCACATCGTGGTACCTGGTCACCAGCCAGGCCAGTCGTGACTGAGCTGCTCCCGCCGGGATGCGCACCACGCAAGGGGGTGCCTGGCGCAACTCGGCCAGCACGGGTGGCGGGTTGCCGTCCTCGGTGCGGGCGAAGGGCCAGTCCAGGATGTCGGTGTGGTCCGCGAGTGACATGTTCGTCCTCCGTGATCGGGGGGCAAAGGTGATCCTCGGCACCGACTCTCTTTCTGCGCGGGGGCACGGTGAAGGGGGCCCGGGCGGCGCACGGAAGAGGAATCTTTACCTCCGAGTTGTGCGCGGACGCCGAACGCCACCTTCGCGCAGTGCCCTGACGCGGCGCTGACACAGCGCTGACACGGGTCCCCGCAAGGGCCCGTGTGAGTCGGTGGTGAGTAATGACTTTGCCAAGGAGGACTGACCCGAAGCTGATCAGGAGCTGACGGGGGTGGGCCGCGGGCGAGCGGCCGGCAGCGTGGGGGGCGGGGCCGTGGTGGGGCACGGCCCTCCTGTCACCCGGGGGGTGAGCGGCCGTCACCAGGTGACGGGGAGTTCCTCCAGGCCGTACACGAGGGTGTTCTCGCGGAAGCGCACGTCGTCGACGGGGACGGCCAGGCGGAGCCCGGGGAAGCGGGCGAAGAGGAGGCTCAGGCAGACCTCCAGCTCCATGCGGGCCAGCGAGGCGCCGGGGCACAGGTGCGCGCCGAAGCCGAAGGCGAGGTGGCCGGCGGCGTTGCGGTGGATGTCGAGGCGGCCCGGGTCGGGGTAGACCGATTCGTCGTGGTTGGCGCCGGGGATCGCCACGATCACGCCCTCGCCCTTGTGGATCCGCGCCCCGCCCAGCTCGACGTCGGCCACCGCGGCCCGCACCTGGTTGTCCTGCGAGATGGACCAGTAGCGCAGGAGTTCCTCGACCGCCGGCTTGAACAGGACGGGATCGGCGCGGAGTTCGGCCAGCTGGCCCGGGTCGCGCAGCAGGCTGAGGATGCTCAGGCTGATCTGGTGGGCCGAGGTCTCGTGCCCGGCGACCAGGAAGAACCGGGCCATGGCGACGAGTTCCTGGTGGCTCAGCTCGCCGGTCGCCACATAGCGGGTGGCCAGCCGGCTGATCAGGTCGTCCTGCGGCTCCGTGGTGCGCTGGACGGCCAGCCGGTCCAGGAACCGGGTCATCTCCACGAACGCGCCGTACGTCTCCTCGGGCGTCGCGTCCTGGGAGAGGATGACCCGGCTCTGCTCGGTGAACGTCGCCTCGTCCTCCTCCGGGACGCCGAGCATGCGGGCGATCACCAGCGACGGCAGCCGGACGGCGAAGTTCTCCACCAGGTCGACCGGGTTCGGACCCTGCTCCAGCTCGTCCAGCAGCTGCCCGACGAGGAGTTCGACCTCGGGGCGCAGGGCGCGGGTGCGGCGGGCGGTGAACTCGGTCATCGCCATCCGGCGCAGCCGGCCGTGCTCGGGGTCGTCCATGCGGTTGAACGACATCACACCGGGCTCCGGCGGCAGCTGGATCCGGATCGGAAAGCCGGGCTGCTGGTCGTCGGCGCTGAAGCGGTTGTCGTTGAGCACCTGGCGGACGTCCGCGTGCCGGGTGACCAGCCAGGCCTCGCCGCCGCGTATGCGCACGCGCACAGGTGGCTCCTTGCGCAGGCCCGCGTAGGCGTCCGGTGGCGCGTAGGGGCAGGAACGGGCCATCGGCCACTCGGGGAGCTGCTGCTCGCATTCGGACATGGGGGTTCCCTCCGTTGGCTGGTTTCCATTAGGTGTCCAGCGTTGGAGACATCCTGATGAGCGGCCCTGACAGGGATCTGATGGATTACTGACGTGTTTTCAGCCAGTAAATGACTGGTTTTCTATTGGCAAAAAGGGAAGGTTGCGTTCTGAACATTCGCAGCTGAGAGCCTTCCGGGAACACGGAAACGGGGGCCGGCGAGAACTCGCCGGCCCCCGTCGGGGGACTGTATTGAGCCGTCGGTCAGGCGGCCTCGGGGGCGCTGGCGGCACCCGCCTGCCGCGCCCGCGGCAGCAGCTGCACCAGTGCCGCCACCAGGACGCAGAACCCGGCCTGGACCAGCAGGCTGGTGCCGAAGGCGTGGGCGTAGGAGTGGGCGTCGATCCGGTGCCCGGCCGCGCTGAAGAAGACCACGCCGATCACCGCGATGCCGATGGCGTTGCCCATCTCCTGGGCGGTGGAGAAGACACCCGACGCGGCGGCCGCGTGGTGCGGGGCCACCCCTTCCAGGACCAGCGAGGTGAGCGGGGCGACGACGAAGCCCATGCCGAACCCGCCGAGCACCATGGCCGGGATGCACCAGGCCACGGAACCGCTGCTGTCCAGGTGCCACACCGTCTCGGCCAGCGCCAGGTCACCCGCCGCCAGCAGCAGGGCGCCCAGGGCCAGCACCTGCTTGCCCAGCTTGGCCGCGGCCTTCGGCGCCTGCACCGAGCCGACGAAGAAGCCGAGGCCGAGCGGGATGAACAGCAGCCCGGACCGCAGCGCGGACTGGCCGCGGCCCTCCTGCAGATACAGCGCGAGGACCAGGAAGAAGGAGGCCATCGCGGCGAAGAACACCAGCAGGGAGACCACGCCCACACCGAACGCGCGGTCCTCGAAGAGGCTCGGGTTGACCAGCGGCGACCTGCCACGGGCCGCCTTGCGGCGCTGGGTGTACCAGAAGGCGGCCAGCAGCGGTACGGCGGCCACCAGGCACTCCCAGGTCCAGGTGGGCCAGCCCTGCTCGCGGCCCTCGACCAGCGGCAGCACGACGGCGGTGAGCCCGGCGGTCACCAGGACCACACCGGTCAGGTCGAGGCCCGTGTGGCCGTCGGCGCGGGACTCGGGCACCAGCTTCGGGGTCAGCAGCAGGACGACGGCGCCGATCGGCACGTTGATCAGGAAGATGGTCCGCCAGTCCCAGCCGAACACGTCCGCCTTGATCAGCAGGCCGCCGATCAGCTGCCCGAAGACGGCCGAGGCGCCGAGGGTGAGGCCGTAGGCGTTGAACGCGGCGACCCGGGCCTTGCCCGTGTACGTCGTGGTCAGGATGCCGAGGACCTGCGGGATCACCAGCGCCGCCGCGGCGCCCTGCACCGCGCGCGCCGCGATCAGCTCGCCCATGTTCGGCGCGATGCCGCAGGCCAGTGAGGCCAGCGTGAACAGGGCCAGGCCGATGGAGAAGATCCGCCGGCGGCCGTAGAGGTCGCCGAGCCGGCCGCCGGTGATCAGCATGGCCGACAGACCGATGTTGAACGTGGCGGCGACCAGCTGGATCTCGGCCGAGGTGGCGTGCATCCCCTGTTGCAGCGAGGGGATGGCCACGTTGACGATGAAGAAGTCGAGGTTGGTGATGAACAGGCCGGCCAGCACGACCAGAAGCGCGCCCCAGGCGGGTGCTCCGGCGGCCTCCTCGATGTCCGGTGGCGGTGCGGCCGAGGCCGCGCTGCCGGTCAGTTCCGCTTCGGTGGTCATGGACGACCCTCCCTAGGTCGTTTAGTGCTGGTCGATTGCGGGCCGCGCAGGTCCGCGACGCACTGCGGGGCGCGGGACAGCACCCGGAACACAGTCATCGGGTCACTGTCCCGCGCCCCGCTGACACGGCGCTGACGCGGTGTCCGGGCTCAGGGCCGGTACTAGCCCGCGGCCTTGGCCACGGTCCGCTGCAGTCGGTGCGCGAAGTGCGCGGTGACGGCCTGGGCGTGCGTGTCGATGTAGAAGTGGCCGCCCTCGTACTCGTTGTGGCCGAGGTAGGCGGGGGTGCGTCCGGCCCAGTGGGTCATGGCGTCCGGGGCCTCCTGCAGCGGGTCGCTGCGGCCGCCGTAGGAGGCGAGCGGGCAGGTGACGCCGGCGCCGTCGTCCTCGTAGTCCCCGGCGACCCTGAGGTCGGCGCGGAGGGCGGGCACGACGAGCGCGAGCATCTCGGGGTTGTCGTAGATCTCGGCCGGGAACGAGCCCAACTTCTTGATCCACTCGACCAGTTCGGGCTCCGGCATCCGGCTCTGCTCCTGAGTCGGCTGGAAGAAGCCGACGGGCGACCAGCCGGACATGCCGACCATCACCGGAGCCGGCCCGCCCTCCGCCTCCATCTTGATCGCCAGCCGGAACGCCAGCTGCGCGCCGAGGCAGTGGCCGAAGAAGGCGAACGGCCGCTCGTCCAGGTCGTTCAGGACCGCCTCGTGCAGGGCGTCGAGCAGCGGCCAGAAGTTCTCGTAGGTCGTCTCCTCCCGGCGGTTGTGGCGGCCGGGCAGGGTCACCGCCTGCGGCGCGATGTCCGGGGGCAGCAGGCTCTCCCAGTCGCGGTAGATGATGGCGCCGCTGCCCGCGTGGGGCAGCAGGAACAGCCGGATGGAGGCGTCGGGCGAGGGCTCCACGGGGTGGAACCAGTGCCCCTCGGTGGACATCTGGCTGCCGACGGTGCCGATGGCGGTGGTCACGACTGCGTACTCCCAACGGTGGTGGACGGGCCGAGGGCGCGTACTGCGGGCAGCAGCACCTCGGCGATCTCCTTCAACTGCGGCTCGGGGTCCAGGGATCCGATCCGTACGACCAGGTGCCGGGCACCGGCGCGGACGTAGCCGCCGAGCCACTCGGCGCACTTCTCGGCGCTGCCCCAGGCGTAGGCCTGGATGCTGCTCATCTGCTCCAGGGAGCGGCCGTAGTAGTGGCTGATGTAGTGCTCCAGTTCGGCCTTGGCCGCGCTCTCGCTGGCGTTGACCGTGACGGTGGCGTACAGCGCGGGGACGACCGCGTCGGCTCCCCGGCCCGCCTCCTCGGCGAGTTCGGCGATACGACGGCGGGCGCGTGCGTAGGCGTCGACGTCCGGGAGGAAGGGCAGCCAGCCGTCGTAGCGGGTCGCCACGCGGGCCAGGACCTTGGGGGTGTCGCTGCCGGCCAGCCAGAGCGGCGGGCCGCCCGGGACCGCGGGCGAGGGGAGCCGGTCCAGGTTCTCCGCCTGCCAGAACTTCCCCTGGAACTCGGCCGGTTCGCCCTCCTCGCCCGACCGCCACGCCGTCCGCCACAGGGCGGTGATCTCGTCCAGGCGGCCGACGCGGCCCTGGAAGGAGGCGCCGACCGAGGCGAACTCCTCCTCGGTCTCCGGCATGGGGAAGCCCGAACCGAGGCCGAGGATCAGCCGGTCGGCGGCGACATGGCTGAGGCTCGCGATCATGTTGGCGCCGATGAGGGGGTGGCGCAGGGCCGGGGTGAGGGCCGCGGTGCCGACCGCGATGCGCGTAGTCGCTGCCGCTGCGGCCGAGAGTACGACGAGGGGGTCCAGGCGGGGGCGCGCGGTGAGGGAGTCTCCGGCCCACAGGGAGTCGAAGCCGAGCGCTTCCGCGGTTTTGGCGAAGTCGAGCAACGGGGCTGCTGCGTAGGTGCCGTTGATGGCTTGCTCACGGGTGGGGAGCAGGATGCCGATCTGGAGAGGGGGCCGGCCGTCGTCTGCGGTCTGCGGGCCGGTGGGGGCTGGTCGCGCCCCGCGGCGGAGCCGCAAATCAGCAGAGCCCCGCGCCCCTTGGGAGTTGCTCTCTCCGGCGTTGGAAGGCATACGTCGATTTCCTTTCTCCGCTGTGGGTGTTGTCAGACGACCGTTGCCTTCAGTGCGTCCCTGGCCGACGCTGTCAGCTTCTCCCTCACCGCGCGGCGCAGGATCTTGCCCGACGGGTTACGCGGGAGGGACTCGGCGAAGTGGTACGTGCCCGGGATCTTGTAGTCGGCTATGCGGCCCCGTAGGGACAGCAGGAGTTCGCGTGGGGTGGCTGTCGAGCCGGGGCGGAGTACGACCACCGCGTGCACGCTCTCGCCCCAGCGGTCGTCGGGGAGGCCGACGACGGCCGCGTCGGCGACGGCCGGGTGCGCGGCGAGCGCCTTCTCGACCTCGGCCGGGTAGATGTTCTGCCCGGCGACGATGATCGTGTCGTTGATGCGGTCGCACAGGTGGAGATAGCCGTCCGCGTCGAGGTAGCCGGCGTCGCCCATGTGCAGCCACTCCCCCACCAGGGTGCGGGCGGTGGCCTCGGGCAGGTTCCAGTAGCCGAGCATCCGGGAGGGTGCGCGGACGCAGATCTGGCCGATGGCGCCGACGGGGAGGGTCTCGCCGTCGGGGCCGATCACCTTGACCTCGTTGCCGGGGCAGGGCCTGCCGACCGAGGTGAGGACCGTGCTGCCGGGGTGGTGCGCCTCGGGCGGGAGACAGACCGCGACGCTGCCGGTCTCGGTGCTGGCGTAGATCTGCGCGAACTCGCAGCGGTAGGTCTCCAGGCACTGCTTGAGCAGTGTCTCGGACATGGGGGCGGCACCGTAGGCGATCTTGCGCAGGGAGGCGAACGCCTCGGGGTCCGCGCCGCGTTCGGCCGCCATCGCCTGGAGCATGGCCGGGGCGGCGAAGGTGGTGGTGACCCCGTGCGCGCGGATGAGCCGTACCGCTTCCTGCGGGTCGAACTGCGGCATGATCACGTTCGTGCCGCCGGCGTTGAACGTGTGCAGGAACCAGCCGATGCCGGCCACACCGAAGCCCGGCAGGGAGATCAGGGCGACGTCCTCGGGCAGCCAGTCGATCCAGTCCACGCCCCGCTCGCGGCTCGCGTGCGGCAGCGTGAAGAAGCTGCGGTGGGCGAGGACCGCGCCCTTGGGCAGGCCGGTGGTGCCGCTGGTGTAGATCTGGATGACCGCGTCGTCCGGGCCGGTGCCGGGCGCGAGGTCGGTGTCGGGCTGGTCGGCGGCCCAGGCCGGCAGGCCCGCGCCGCGGGCGGGTTCGCCGTCGGCGTCGGTGCCGTCGACCCGGATCACCCTGCGCAGTCCGCGCAGCTGGTGGCGGACGGTGGCGACGGTGTCCCAGAACTCGTCGTCGACGAAGATCAGGGCCGCGCCGGAGTCACGCAGGATGTGGTCGACCTCGTGCGGGGTGAGCCGCCAGTTGACCGGCACCAGGACCGCGCCGGCCTTGGCGCAGGCGATCATCACCAGGTAGTAGTTGGCCGACTCGCGCCCCAGGTAGGCGACCCGGTCGCCGCGCCTGACCCCGCTGGTGTGCAGGGCGTGCGCGGCGCGGTTGCTGTCGCGGTGGAGCTTGTCGTAGGTGGTGACGCGGCCCTCGCAGATGATGGCCGGGTGGTCCGGGCGGCTTCCGGCGTGGGCCCGGGAGGAGTGGTGGAGCGTCCAGCGCTCCCTCGGTATGTCAGTCATGGTGGGTTCCCGTCCCTGGGGGGCGTCCCTGTCGAGGACGCCCCCCAGCTCTGTCACGCTGCCGGTACCGGAGCGAGCTGACCGTCGACGAACTGGGCCAGCGCACGGACCGTGGGGTGGTCGTGGGTGAGGGAGGCCGGCAGGGGCAGCCGGAACGTCTGCTCCAGTGCGGCCTTGACCTGCTGGGCCATCAGGGAGTCCAGGCCCAGCGACACGAACTCGGTGGACACGTCCAGCTCGTCGCCCTCCTCCAGGTGCAAGGCGGCGCCGACCTTCTCGCGGACCACGCCGGTGACGGCGGCCAGGCGTTCGGCCCCGGGCAGCGCGGTCAGTGCCGTGAGGTCGAGGCCGGTGCCGTCGTCGTCGGAGGTCTGCCGGGCGAGCCGGTCGTAGAACAGGTCGCCGGTGACGCTGCCCGCCACATAGCGGTCCCAGTCGAACTCGCCGACGATCCGCTGGGTGCGCGGCCGCCCCCACAGCCGGGCCAGGGTGTCCAGGGCCCGGGTCGGGGAGAAGAAGCGGACGCCGCTGCGTTCGATCTCCTGGCTGAGGTGCTCCTCCAGGCGGGCCGACATGCCGACCCGGGCCCAGGCGCCCCAGTTGACCGAGAGCCCCGGCACCCCGCGCCGGCTGCGCCACTCGGCGAGTGCGTCGAGCCCGGCGCTGGCGGCGGCGTAGTGGCCCTGGGTCGCGCCTCCGAGGACGGAGGCGATGGAGGAGTAGGTGACGAAGAACTCCAGCTCGGGGAAGGACTCCTCGGCCGCCTCGTGCAGCAGCCAGCCGCCGTACGCCTTCGCCGCCAGCTGGGCGTCGATCGACTCCCAGGTCAGCTCGGAGATCAGCTTCTTGTCGTAGGAGCCGGCCGCGTGCACGATCCCGCCGAGCGGGTACGGGCCCGCCGCGAGGTGCCGCACCAGGCGCTGGACGTCCTCCGAGCGGGAGATGTCGGCGCGTACGACATCGATCTCGGCGTCGGCGGCCAGGTCCGCGAGGACCGGTGAGGCCTCCTCGGTGGCCCGGCCGCTGCGGCTGACCAGGGTCAGGTGCCGGGCGCCGAGCGCGACCAGCTTGCGGGCGGTGACCAGGCCGAGGCCGCCGAGGCCGCCGGTGACCAGGTAGGTGCGGTCGGCGCGGAGTCCGGCCGGGCCCTCGTCGACCTGGTCGGTCTGCTCCTCGGCCGGGTCCTCGGGGAGCGTCACCCAGGCGCGTCCGGCAGGGTCGGACAGGGCGGTGCGCAGGGCCTCGCCGGTCTCGTCCAGCCGGAAGCGGGGCGCGCTGTCGTCGGAGCCGGTGGCGTGGACGACGGCCGACGCGGGCACGGTGAGCGTGGAGCGGAAGGTGCCGTCGTGCCGCACGAGGACCTCGTCGCCGGCCGCGAAGCCGGTGCCGTCGGCGGCGGCGAGGACCGTGCCGCGGGCCAACTGGCCGAGCAGCGGCGGCGGTTCCTCCACGCCTGCGTCTTCCTCCGCGCGTTCGGCGCGTCCGGTGTCCAGGGCGGTGCGGGCGTCCTCGGCGGTCAGGCCGACGGCGTGCACGCGGACCTGGACCTCCTCGGCCTCGGGCGCCCGCTCGGTGACCGAGGCCAGGGCCAGGTCGGACAGGTCACCGGAGTCGGGGGCGCGCAGTTCGAAGCCTCCGGTCCAGGTGAGGGTCGAGTCACCGGCGAGCAGCCGGCGCACATAGCGGCGGCCGGGGCGGTGGGCGATCTGGTACTCGCCGGGCGGCTCGCTGCGCCACTCGTCCGCGAGGGGGGCGAGGCCGCTGCCCGGTGCGAGGTCCACCAGGGTCGTCCGGTACTGCGGGTATTCGGTCAGCAGCACCCGGCCGAAGCCCCACAGAGTTGCGGCGCCGAGGTGCCCGCCGTCGCCGGCCGGGTCTCCGGGCAGCCACTGGGCGCCCTCGGTGACCAGCCACAGCCGGGGCGGCCGCGCGGCGCCGGAGGCGTCCAACGCGCCGACGAGGGTGAGGAGTTCGCGGTAGTTGTCCTCGCACTCCACGCGCAGCCGGCCGTCGGACATCGGCGCCGGGCGCTGCCGCCAGAGCCGGCAGACGTCGGTGACGGTGGGGTCCTCCAGGGCAGCCTTGAGGTCGGTGAGGTCGGGCAGCCAGGTGACCTTCAGACCGGGCTCGGCGGCGAGTTCGGCGGCGCGGACCGCGGACGGGTCGAGCAGGACGACGTGCCGGGCCGGTGCGTGCTCCTTGGCGGGCAGCGCCCGGCGCACCCAGTCGGGGCGGTGCAGGAACTGACGGCGGCCACCGCGGCCCTCGGGCCGGGCCATGCGGACGCCGAGCAGTTCGGCGACCGGATCGCCGTTCTCCAGCAGCAGCACGTCGGCCAGGCGCCGGTCCTGCTCACCGCGGACCCGGGCGAGGACGCGCAGGTTCTCGCCGCGCGGCTTGCGGAAGTGCCGTACGGAGGCGATCTCGCGCGGCACGAACACCGGGCCCTCGGGGTCGAGGACGACCAGGGCCTGTACGGCGGCCTCCAGCAGTTCCGCCGGGACGTGCTCGACGGCGGTGGCGTCGCGGCCCGTGAGCTCGCCGGTGACCAGGCCGTCGCCGTGCCGGGCGGCGCGCAGCAGCAGGCGCATCCTCGGGCCCTGCGGGCGGCCGACGGAGGCGAGGTCGGTGTAGATGTCCTCGTCGTCGATCTGCTGTCCGGCCGGGGCCAGCGTGGCGTCCAGCTCGGCCAGCTCGGAGACGGGGACCAGGGGTTCGCGTTCGGCGGCGACGACGGCGGTGGCGTGCAGGTTCTCCTCGCCGCCGACGACCGTGAACACCTCGACCTCGGCGCCGCCGTCCGGGCGCGGCCGCCAGCGGGTGGTCAGCGCGGTCACGGTCTCGGCGGGCAGCTCCAGCGGCGCGAGCAGCCTCAGGTCGCGGACGGCGGAGCGGGCGTGGCCCTGGACCGCGTCCTGCACGGCGAGCAGCAGGTCGACGTAGGCGCCGGCGGGCAGAACGGTACGGCCGCCGTCGGCGAGGTCGGCGAGTGCGCCGAGTTCCTCGGTGGTGAACTCCGCGTTGAACTCCCGCACTCCGCTGGCGAACCGCTCCTCGACGCCGAGCAGCAGGTGCCGGGCGGTGCCGTTCGCGGCCGCCCTGCGGGGCGTGGCGGTGGGCAGCCAGTAGCGCTTGCGCTGGAAGGCGTACGTCGGCAGGTCCACGCGTGCGGGCGCGGGGTGACCGGCGTGGTAGTCGGTCCAGGAGACGCCGAGGCCTGCCGCGTAGTAGTCGGCGAGTGCGGTGAGGGTGGTCGTGGTGGTGGTGTCGCGGCGGCGCAGGCTGGCCAGCCACAGGTGGTCCTCGACGGTGATCCCGCGCCGGGCGAGCGCGGTGAGCCCGGCCTGCGGGCCGACCTCGATCAGGGCGTGCCGGCCGCGCTTGGCGACGGCCCGGATGCCGTCGAGGAAGCGAACGGGTTCGCCGATGTGCCGCACCCAGTAGTCGGGGTCGCCGATCTCGCGGAACCGGGCGAGGCGTCCGGTGACGTTGGAGATGAGGCTGATCTTCGGCTCGTGGAAGGTGATGCCGTCGAGGGCGGCGCGGAAGTCGTCGTAGACCTCGGCCATCAGCGGGGAGTGGAAGGCGTGCGAGACCTTGAGGCGGTCGACGCGGACGCCCCTGTCCTTCAGGATGCCCACGACCTCGTCCAGCGCGGCGGTGGCACCGGAGATCACCGTCTGGTCGGGGGCGTTGACCCCGGCCAGGGCCAGGTCGGCGCGGCCCTCCAGCAGGGGGGCGACCTCCTCGACGGGGGCGGCGACGGCGGCCATGCCGCCCTCGGTGCGCACGGCCTGCATCAGCCGGGCCCGGGCGGCGACCAGCGTGACCGCGTCGGCCAGGCTGAACAGGCCGGCCACGGCGGCGGCGACGACCTCGCCGATACTGTGCCCGATGAGTACGTTCGGGCGCACGCCCCAGGCCATCCACTGCTGGGCGAGGGCGTACTCCAGGGTGAACAGGGCGGGCTGGGTGTACTCGGTGCGGTCGATCGCCTCGGGGTCGGCGGCGGTGCCGAGCAGCAGCTCGCGCACCGAGCGGCCGAGGTGCTCGGCGAACAGCCGGTCGCACGCGTCGACCTGGGCGCGGAAGACGGGGAGGGCCGCGTAGAGGGCGGCGCCCATGCCGGCGTACTGGGAGCCCTGGCCGGTGAACATGAACGCGGTCTTGCGGATGCCGGAGGGCCCCTCGTGCTCGGCCTCGGCGGCCTCGTCCAGGAGCCGGGCGAGCGCGGCGCGGTCGGCGACGGGGGCGGCGACGCGGTAGGGGTGGTGGGTACGGGTGGTGTTGGCGCTGTGGCAGAGCGCCGACAGGGGCTGCTCCTCGACCAACTTCCGGTATTCAGCGGCGAGTTCGCGCAGGGCGCCGGCGTTCTTCGCGGACAGGGTGAACACCGGTGCGGCCCCGCCCTCGCACAGCTGCTCGGTCGGCTCGGGGGCCTGCTCCAGCACGACCGCGCCGATGGTCCCGGCGAAGCCGAAGCTGTTGACGACCGCGCGCCGGACCTCGGCTTCCCAGGGCTCGCAGGCCGTCGGGACGCGGACCGGGTAGAGGTCCCAGGGGATGCGTCCCGAGGGGGTGTTGAGGTTGATGTGCGGGTAGATCGTGCCCGCGCGCAGCTGCAGGACGGTCTTGATGACGCCGACGATGCCGGAGGCGGGCTCCATGTGACCGAAGTTGGTCTTCACCGAACCGACCAGCACCGGCCGGTCCTTGGTGTGGGAGTCGACGAACACGTCGCCGATGGCGCCGAACTCGATGGGGTCGCCGAGCGGGGTGCCGGTGCCGTGCGCCTCGACGTACTGGATGTCCTCGGGCGCGAGGTGGGCGGCGGCCAGCGCGCTGCGGATGACCTTCTCCTGGGCGGGGCCGTTGGGCACGGTCAGACCGGCGCTGTCGCCGTCCTGGCCGACGGCGGTGCCGCGCACCAGGGCGAGGATCCGGTCGCCGTCACGCTCGGCGTCGGCCAGCCGCTTGAGGACGACGATGCCGCAGCCCTCGGCGCGCGCGTAGCCGTCGGCGGCCTCGTCGAAAGTCTTGCACTGCCCGTCCGGGGAGAGCATCTGCGCGTTGGAGAACATCACCGGGATGCGCGGGTGGTGCAGGGCGTTGACGCCGCCGCACAGCGCGATGTCGCTCTCGCCGGCGCGCAGTGCCTGCACCGCGAGGTGCAGCGCGACCAGGGAGGACGAGCAGGCGGTGTCGACGCTCATGCTCGGGCCGCGCCAGCCGAGGAAGTAGGAGAGGCGGCCGGACAGCGGGAACATGGTGATGCCGGACGCCAGATGGCCGTCCAGCTCCTCGTAGGGCAGCGAGTCCAGTTCGAGTGCGTAGTCGATGGAGCTGGCCCCGATGTACACGCCGCCGTTGCCGCGGCGCAGCGGCGCCGGGTCGATGCCCGCGTGCTCCAGGGCCTGCCAGGCGGTCTCCAGCAGCAGCCGCTGCTGGGGGTCCATGTACCGGGCCTCCTTCGGGGAGATGTTGAAGAAGCCGGCGTCGAACAGGTCGATGCGGTCCAGGAACCCGCCGGCCGAGGCGCGGATCTTGCCCTTGTCGTCGGGGCCCTCGGGCGTGAACGCGTCGACGTCCCAGCGGTCCCGGGGGATCGGGCCGATTCCGCTGCGGCCCTCCCGCAGGAAGGCGTCGAACTCGTCGGGCGAGCCGCTGCCGCCGGGGAACCGCAGACCGATTCCGACGATCGCGACCGGCTCGGGCGCCTGCTCTGATTCCGTACGCGGCATGGAGCGACTCCTCAAGCTTCCTGGATGGCCTGGGTCAGGTGGTCCACGAGGTGGGCGATCGTCGGCTCGTTGAAGAGCACGTTGACGTTGATCGACAGGTCCAGGAGCTGCTCCAGGCTCTGTCGTATCTCGGTCAGCCGCAGCGAGGTGAGGCCGAGATCGAAATAGCTGACGTCGAGGGGGAGATCCTCGGAATCGTCCATGAGAAGTACTGCCTTGAATTTCACCAGGACGATTGACTCGATTTCTTCGGCGAGTTCACTGCGCGGCAGATCGCGCAACCGCTGGATCGTGCTGTCGACAGGTGGCATGCGGCCATGCAAGCAAGGCCGGCTGACGCCCCGCTGACAGCCCGGAGAGCGCTCCCCGTGGCTTGATCGGCGCGGTCAGTCACGTGTCAG
Organism: Streptomyces sp. NPDC001410; assembly: GCF_042895235.1. NCBI lineage: Bacteria > Bacillati > Actinomycetota > Actinomycetes > Kitasatosporales > Streptomycetaceae > Streptomyces > Streptomyces sp. NPDC001410. Next base: position 81,945 of record NZ_JBIAWE010000011.1, on the reverse strand, counting down.
CGCGGGGTCAGATTCCGCTGTCAGGCTCGCATTGCTTCAAGAAATCCACACGCCATATCCGAAAGGCTGAAGATGCTTCGCGAAGCCGCGCAGGAGGAGAGTGCTGAGGCACCTTCCGGATTGAAGAGTTACGACCTCTACATCGCGGGCAAGGACGTCGCCGGGGACGGGTGGGTCTACACCGTCAGCGGGCGCTCCCTGCTGGAAGACGTTTTCACGAGCGTCAGCCTGAAGCGCTCGCTCGAACAGGACCCCGAATCCGACGCGGCCAAGCACCCCTATGTCGTCGGGCGCTGCGCGATCGCGGACGACTCCGCCATCGACCTGGCCACCCAGGCGGCCGCCGCGGCCGCCCCCGACTGGGCGGCCGTACCACTGGAGCGGCGGATGCAGCTGGGCACCCGCTTCCGCGAGGAACTGATCAAGCACCAGGACGAGTTCCTGCGCATGCTGGTCGCCGAGTCCCACCCCGTGAAGCTGGCCCGCTGGGAGCTGAGCTGCCTGCTGCAGATCTACGCCCCGGGCTCCCTGCGCTGGTACCTGAAGCAGATGCGGGTCGAGAAGGAGTACAACGGCCGCAAGCTGATCCTGCACCGCCAGCCGGACGGCGTGGTCGCCTTCAACCCGCCGCAGAACGCCCCGCTGCCGAGCACCGCCCTGTGCGTACTGGCGCTCATGGCCGGCAACGCCGTGGTGGTGCGGGCGCCCCGCAGCATCGCGCTGTCCACCATGTGGCTGCTGCGCGACATCGTCGCCCCGCTGCTGGAGGAGATCGACGCGCCGGCCGGTGTGCTCAACGCGGTGTGCTCCAACCCGAAGCAGACCATGGACCGCTGGATCGCCGACCCGCTGATCAACGACATCTTCTACATCGGCGGCAGCCAGGAGGGCCTGCGCTTCGAGCAGAGTTGCGTGGCCCACGGCAAGAAGCCGATCCTCGAACTCGCCGGCAACGACGGCATCGTGGTGTGGAAGGACGCCGACGTGAAGTGGGCGGCCGAGGCCATCACCGAGTCGTTCTACGGCTCCGGGCAGATCTGCATGGTGCCCAACTACGTGCTGGTCCACCCCGAGATCGCCGAGGCGCTGATCGCGGAGGTCAAGGAGCAGGTCAAGGGCATCAGGCCGGGCCTGCCCGAGGAGGAGGACGTGCTGCTGTCGCCGGTGCGGCGCAGCGAGCGCTTCTTCCGGCTGCTGCGGCAGGCGATGGACAACGGCGCCGAGCTGGTCACCGGCGGCCACCGCACCGAGGTCGACGGCACGGTCTCCGACACGGGTGTCTTCCTGCAGCCGACGGTGGTGCGGGTGGACGGCCTGGACCGGGCCCGGACCTACGACGTGGTCCGCGAGGAGACGTTCTTCCCGCTGATCCCGATCGTGGTCGCCGAACGCGACAACGACGACGCCCTGCTCGAGGCTTTCCTGCAGTTCGTCAACAGCAACGCCTACGGGCTGCGCAACTCCCTGTGGTCGCGCTCGGACCACGTCATCGAGACCTTCGTGCGCCGCGTGGTCAACGGCGGCCTGCTCAAGGTCAACGACTCCCACATCGGCTTCCTGCCGTACCTGCCGAGCCACGGCGGCACCGGCCGCACCGGCGGCGCCTTCGGCGAGGCCAACTACCCGATGCTCAAGACCTCCCACGTCCAGGGAGTCAGCATCGCCCGCGACGTGAGCCCGTACGACGCGGTCTTCGGCGCCTGACCACACCCAGTCCTGCGGAGGTTTCCCGTGCGTTCCCTCGATGCTGCCCGGACCGTCTGCGAGCGGTTCCACCCCGGTCTGCTCAAGGAGCTGGAGCAGATTCCGTATGCCGAGCGGGAGCGGCCCGGCAGCCCGGTGATCGACCTGTTCCGCATCCACGGCGGGGTCGGTCTGCTGATACCCGAGGCCTACGGCGGCCACGGCGCCGCCCCGCTGGAGGCGCTGCGGGTCCAGCTCGCCCTCGGCGCGGTCTCCCCGTCGCTGGTCGCGGCCGTGTCCATGCACCACTTCACCGCCGCCATGCTGTACTCGCTGGCGGTCAAGTCGGGCCGGCTCACCGCCGCGCAGACCGAGCTGCTGCACCGGATCGTGCCGGACCAGCAGGTGCTGGCCTCCGGCTGGTCCGAGGGCCGTACCGCGCAGAACATCCTGAAGCCGGCCGTGACCGCGCGCCCGGTCGAGGGCGGGTTCCTGCTGTCCGGTTCGAAGAAGCCGTGCAGCCTGTCCCGTTCGATGAGCCTGCTCACCGCGTCCACCGCCATCCACGGCGAGGAGGGCGGCGAGCCGGAGCTGGCGCTCGCGCTGGTGCCGGCCGACGCGCCCGGCATGTCCGTGCACCCGTTCTGGGGCAACGACCTGCTGGCCGGCGCGGAGAGCGACGAGGTGCGCCTGGAGGACGTGTTCGTCCCGGCCGAGATGGTCGTCCGGGCCGGCGCCGACGACCCCACCCGCCTCGACGACCTGCAGTCGGCCGGATTCGTCTGGTTCGAGATGCTGATCTCCGCCGGGTACGCAGGCTCCGCCGCCGCGCTGGTGGAGCAGGTGCTGGAGCGGCAGCGGGGCAGCGCCGAGGAGCGAGCGGCTCTCGCCGTCGACATGGAGGCCGCCCTCGCTCTGTTGGAGGGCGTGGCCCGCGGGACCGGTCCCGAGCCCGGTGACGAGGAGTCGGTGGCGCGGGTGCTTGTTGCCCGTTACGCCGTGCAGAACGCGCTGCCGGGCGTCGTGGCCCGTGCGCTGGAGCTGCTCGGGGGGCTGGACTTCATCAGCAGCGCTGCCAGTGCGCAGGTCGCTGCCGCTACTCGGGCGCTGGCGTTTCATCCGCCGTCCCGTATCGCCGCGTCGGAGCCGTTGCTCGCGTACTTCGGCGGGGGGCCGCTGGTCCTGGCGTAGAGCTCGGCAGGCAGAGCTTCGTGGGCGACTGCGGGCCGTATGTGGCTGGTCGCGCCCGCGCGGCGGAGCCGCATATCGATACGGCCCCGCGCCCCTTTGGGGCGCTCCCCCCACCCAACCTTTTGGAGTGAGCGACACGTGACCGTCATCCAGGAATCACCGGCGCCGGCGACCGCCGTCGACGAGGCGGAGATCCTCAATCTGTACCGGGCCCACCTCAGCAAGGGCCGGGCCACGCTTGCCGAGTTGTTCGGCAGTCACATGGAGGTGGCGTCGGAGGGCGCCTGGCTCACCACCAGCGACGGTGAGCGCTTCCTGAACGCGGGCGGCTACGGCGTGTTCATCATGGGCGCCCGGCACCCGATCGTCATGGAGGAGGTGGAGCGCCAGCTGCGCACCCACCCCACCGCGACCCGCATCCTGCTGGAGCCGACGGTGGCCCGCGCCGCCGAGGCCCTGGTCTCGGTGCTGCCGCCCGGACTCGACCGCGTGCACTTCGCGCTGTCCGGCGCGGAGGCGGTGGAGACCGGTCTGAAGCTGGCCCGCGCGAACGGCTTCAAGCGCACCATCTCGATGCGCGGCGGCTACCACGGCAAGACGCTGGGCGCCCTGTCGGCGACCGCGAAGGACGTCTACCAGGCGCCGTTCCGCCCGCTCGTGCCCGACTTCCAGCACCTGCCGTTCGGTGACGCCGACGCCCTGGAGGCGGAACTGCGGGCGCACCCGGGCGAGGTGTGCGTGATCCTGGAGCCGGTGCAGGGCGAGGGCGGGGTCATCATCCCGCCGAAGGGCTACCTCAAGCGGGTCGAGGAGCTGGTCCGCGAGTACGAGGGCTTCCTCATCCTCGACGAGGTGCAGTCCGGCTTCGGGCGGCTCGGCGAGTGGTGGGGCGCCGACATCGAGGGCGTCGTCCCGGATGTCCTGCTCACCGGCAAGGCGCTCGGCGGCGGGGTGATGCCGGTGTCGGCGGCCGTCGCCACCCGCAAGGCGTTCCGCCCCTTCGACAAGGACCCCTACGTCCACACCGCCACCTTCTCCGGCCAGCCGGTGCTGATGGCCGCGGTGCAGGGCGCGATCCGGGCCGTCAAGGAGGAGCGCCTGGTCACCCGGGCCATGGACCTCGGTGCCCGGCTGCTGCCGCGGATCGCGGAGGTCGCCCACCGCAACATCCCCGAGCTGGTGGTGGACGTGCGCGGCCGGGGTCTGCTCATCGGCGTGGAGCTCGTGGAGGCCGGTCTGGCCGGCGAGCTGCTGATCGAGCTGTTCAACCACGGCGTGGTCGCCAACCACTCCATGAACGGCAGCTCGGTGGTGCGGTTCACGCCGCCCGCCGTGCTGGACGACACCGACGTGGACTTCCTCGTCAACTCCTTCGACCTGGCCACCCGCGACCTCATCCGGGGCGCGGCCAAGATGCCGGAAGGCGGTAACTGATCGTGCGGCACGTCGAACTCGATGCCCTGATACCCGCGGAGCAGGCCGAAACGGTCCTGCACGCCGTACGGCGCTGGGAGAAGTACCCGGATCTCGCGCCCCACGTCAACGCGACCACCGTGCACGCCTCCTACCCCGACCCGAAGGCCTCCTCCAGCTGGGAGCTGCACTTCCGCAGCGGCCTGCTGCGCTGGACCGAGGACGACACCGTGCTGCCGGAGTGCGGCGAGATCCGCTTCGAGCAGTCCGACGGCGACTTCGACTCCTTCTCCGGGACCTGGTCGGTGCAGCAGGACGGCGCCGACGTCACCGTGCGCTTCGACGCCGACTTCGACTTCGGCATCCCGAGCCTGGAGGGCATCCTCGACCCGATCGCCGAGCGGGTCATCAAGGAGACCGTCGCCTGGGCGCTGACCGGGCTGTACCCGGCCGTGCGGATCCAGGGCGGCATCCAACTCACCGAGCCCGCCGCGGTCGGCGCCTAGGAAGTGCCGAGGAGCTGACATGGACCAGGCGAACCCCTTCGAGACACCACGCACGTACTCGCTGCACCGCGCCGAGTACCTGGTGGGCCTCGCCGTCACCACCGGCCTGATCGTCTACCACTTCGGCGACATCCGCTGGCTGCCGGCGCTCGGACTGTTCCTCTACATCGACCTGATCGGCTACATCCCCGGCGCCATCGCGTTCAAGAAGAGCGGCGGCCGGCCGATCCACAAGGCGTACTACGTCCTGTACAACGTCATGCACAGCCTCATCACGCAGGGCGCGGTGGCCGCGCTGTGGTGCTGGCTGGTCAAGCCCGAGTGGGCGCTGCTGGTGCTGCCGTTCCATCTGTTCGGCGACCGCGGTCTGTTCGGCAACTTCATGAAGTCCTTCGCGCTGCCCTTCGAGCCGGTGCGCCAGGAGGGCTATCTGCGGCTGCTGGACGACCTGGGCCTGCCCCACCCGAAGCCGGTCGGGCACGCCATGGACCCGGTACCGGTCGGGCACGTCCCGGCGCGGCCGGTCGTACGGGAGACGGAGGCCGTGCGATGACCACCGCGACCGGCGTCCGGCGCACGGTCCGGCAGGACCCGGCCGAGCGTCGCCGGGCCCTGTACCACCTGGCGTCCCCGGTGTCGGTGCTGACCACCGGGCCCGAGGACCGGATGCACGGCACCACCGCGAGCACGGTCACCCTGGTCTCGCGCTCCCCCCTGCTGGTCGGTGTGGTGCTGCGGGCGGGCTCGTCCTTCGCCCGGCTGGCCGCCGCCGAGGGCCGGTTCGCGGTCAACGTGCTCGGCGGCGACCAGGCCGACGTGGCCCGGCGGTTCGCCGACAGCGGCCGGCCCGACGGCGACGCGGCCTTCGCGGGCCTGGCCTGGACGGCGGACCGGTACGCGCACGCCCCGCTGATCGCGGGCGCGCTCGCCCACTACGTCTGCCGGTTCCACTCCGCCCACGAGGCGGGCGACAGCGAGCTGCTGCTCGGGTACGTCGTCCGCGCCACCGCCGACAACGGGCGGCTCCCCCTGTTCAGTTACGCCGGCGGGCTGTTCGCCGGCTCCCTGCGCCCGGCGAAGGAGGCCGCCGCATCATGACTGAATATCCGGTACTCGTAGCCCCCGAAGCCGACTGGGAGAAGGCACCCGGTCTGCTGGACGGCGCGAAGGAACTCACCCTCGGCCCCGAGGAGTGCGACCTCGCCTACTGGATCACCTCGGTGGCCCAGGGCACGCTGCGCGAGCGCGGGGTGACCGGCCACCACGAGAACGCGATCACCCCGGACTTCCTCAAGGCGCCCGGCCCGTTACGCGAGGCGCTGATCCTGGAGTTCGGCTTCCGGGCACTGGCGGAGGAGCTGGCCACCCGGCTGCTCGGCCACTACGTCTGCGTCGCGCCCGGCATCCCGCAGATGGAGTTCTACGCCACCCAGCTGATCGACGAGGCCCGGCACGCCCGGGTCTTCCGCCAGCACCTGGTGGAGCTGGGCATCCCGGCGACCACGCTGCTCAAGGACATCGACGAGATGGCCCGGGACTACCGGGGGCGGGTCCTGGACCCGGTGGTGGACTTCACCCTGGACATCGTCCGCGACCAGGCCGACTTCCCCGGCGGGGTCGCCGTGTTCGCCATCATCATCGAGGGTGTGCTCGCCCCGGCGGCCGAGCTGAGCGAGCGCAAGTGGACCCCGCTGTCCCCGGCGACCGGCGAGATCTCGCGCGGCACCGCCATCGACGAGATCCGCCACCTCACCGTGGCCAGCACCATCCTGCGCGACCATGTGATCGAGCACCCGGAGTACAAGCCGCGGCTGCTGGAGATCCTGCGCGCGGGCGTGAAGCTGTGGGACGAGATCCCGGACCGGGAGTTCGTCATCCACCGCGAGGAACTGTTCCAGGAGGGCATGTTCCAGCACGCCGACAAGATCGGGGACTACGAGATCTGGCCGGGCGTCCGGCTGCTCGACACCACCGCCGAACAGCGCTACGACATGGCCGAGCAGTGGACCGACGAGATGGCCGAGGTCCGTATGGCCTACATGGGCCTGCCCGTCGGCGTCCTCGCCTCGGAGGCCGGCGCATGAGCACCGGGCGGGCCGCGGTCGTCACCGGCATCGGGGCGTACGTCCCGCCCAACGTGGTGACCAACGACGACCTGGCCGCCCGCCTCGACACCTCCGACGCCTGGATCCGGTCGCGCACCGGGATCGCCGAGCGGAACTTCATCTCCCCTGGCACCTCCACCGGCGATCTGGCGGTGGAGGCCGGTCTGAGGGCGCTGAAGTCGGCGGGTGACGAGGAGGTGGGGGCGGTGGTGCTGGCCACCACCACCCCGGACCAGCCCTGCCCGGCCACCGCACCGCAGGTGGCCGCGCGGCTGGGGCTCGGGCAGGTGCCAGCCTTCGACGTGGCGGCCGTCTGCTCCGGGTTCCTGTACGGCCTGGCCTCGGCCGCGGGGCTCATCGCGGCCGGGATCGCGGACCGGGTGCTCATGATCGCGGCGGACGCCTTCACCACGATCATCAACCCCGAGGACCGCACCACCGCGGTGATCTTCGCGGACGGCGCGGGCGCGGTGGTGCTGCGCGCGGGCTCGGCCGGTGAACCCGGTGCGATCGGCCCGCTGGTGCTCGGCAGCGACGGCGAGCTGAGCCATCTGATCGAGGTCCCGGCGGGGGGTTCCCGGCAGCGGTCCACCGACCGGCCGGTCGCCCCGGAGGACCACTACTTCCAGATGCTCGGCCGGGACACCTACCGGCACGCGGTGGAGCACATGACCGCCGCGTCCACGGAGGCGGCCGAGCGGGCCGGCTGGCGGCTGGACGACGTCGACCGGTTCGTGGCGCACCAGGCCAACGCCCGGATCCTGGAGGCGGTTTCGGACCGGCTCGGCATCCCCGCCGAGCGGCAGCTGAGCAACATCGCGCGGGTCGGCAACACCGGCGCCGCCTCGATTCCGCTGCTGCTCGCCGAGGCCACCGCCGAGGGCCGGCTCGCCGCGGGCCACCGGGTGCTGCTCACCGCGTTCGGCGGGGGCCTGTCCTGGGGTGCCGGCACCGTCATCTGGCCGGAGCTGCAAACCATCTGACCGATCGTCAGTCATTCATATCGATTCAGCGGTACGCGGGGTGCGTACACCTTCGAAAGGAACCGACATGCTGGAGCAGCTCAAGGAAATCCTGTCCAACAAGCTCAAGGTGTCGCCCGAGTCGATCACTCCGGAGGCCACCCGGGAGGACATCGAGCTGGACTCGCTGGCCGTGGTGGAGCTGTCGCTGCTGCTGAAGTCCGAGCTGGACCTGGACATCAGCGACGACGACCTCCTGGAGGCCGAGACCGTGGGCGACATGGTCCGGCTCATGGAGGAGCGGAGCGCGAAGGTCTGATGGCCGGGATGGACATCGCCGTCACCGGGCTCGGCCTGGTCACCCCGGGCGGTATCGGGGTCGGGCCGAGCTGGGCGGCGGTCTGCGACGGCAGGCCGGCCGCCGCCCTCGATCCGGTGCTGGCGGACAACCCCGTACAGATTTCCTGCCGAGTACCCGACTTCGACCCCGAGACCCTGCTGAGCGCCCGGCGGGCCCACCGCCTGGACCGGTTCGTGCAGTTCGCGCTGGTCGCCGCGCACGAGGCGGTGGCCGACGCGGGCCTCGACCCGCAGACCTGGGACGGCGCACGCGTGGGCGTCGTGCTGGGCTGCGCCGACGGCGGGCCGGGCACGGTCGAGGAACAGCACCATGTGCTGCGCGAGCACGGCGCCGACCGGGTGTCACCGCTCCTGCTGCCCATGCAGCTGCCGAACATGCTGGCCGGTCAGACGGCCATCGAGTTCGGGGCGACCGGACCCAATCTGGTGGTGGCCACCGCCTGCGCCTCGGGCGCGACCGCCATCGGGACCGCCCGGGACCTGCTGGCGCTCGGCCGGTGCGACATCGTGCTGGCGGGCGGCAGCGAGGCCATGATCACCCCACTGGTCATGGCCGGGTTCGCCCAGATGGGCGCGCTGTCCAAGCGGCACGACGATCCGGCGGCCGCGTCCCGCCCGTTCGACGTGGACCGCGACGGCTTCGTCGCCGGTGAGGGCGCGGGGATCCTCGTGATGGAGCGTGTCGCGGACGCCCGCGCCCGCGGTGCGCACATCCACGGCCGGATCGTCGGGTACGGCGCGACGGCCGACGCGCACCACATGACGTCGCCGCATCCTGACGGTGCGGGGATCGAGGCCGCGGTGCGGGCGGCTCTCGCCGATGCGGGTGCCGATCCGGACGAGGTTCAGCACGTCAACGCGCACGGTACGTCGACGCCGCTCAACGATCTGTCCGAGGCCCGGATGATCCGGCGGACCCTGCGTGGGGATCCGTTGGTCACCTCCACGAAGGGAGTCACCGGTCATCTGCTGGGTGCCGCCGGCGCGGTCGAGGCCGCGTTCGCCGTGCTCAGCGTGGAGCACGAGTTGATTCCACCGACCGCCAACCTGGTCATGCCCGATCCCCGGATCGAGGTCAAGTTGGCCCAGACCGCTACCGAGATGCCGATCGACCTGGCACTGAGCAACTCGCTCGGATTCGGTGGGCAGAACACGGCACTGGCGATCGCTCCCGCCTGACGCGGTACGACGCCAGCGCCAGACAGCCGTCCGTCGGTCCTCCGCGGGCGGCTGTTGCACGTCCTCCTCCCCAACCTCTTTGAGCAGCCCAGGAGTTCTCCATGTCCACCAGCGGTTCCCCACCCCAGGCCGGTCGGCTCGGTACCGGTCACATCCTCTTCCTCATCGTCGCCGCCGCGGCCCCGCTCTCCGCCATGGTCGGCACCGTTCCGCTCGCGTTCGCCTTCGGTGACGGAGCCGGTGTGCCCGCGGCGTTCCTCTTCGCCGGGGTCACCCTGCTGTGCTTCTCGGTCGGCTACGCGGTGAGCGCCCGCCGCACCGGAGGCTCCGGTGGCTTCTACGCCTCCGTGGCCGACGGGCTCGGCCGGCCGCCCGCGGTCGCCGCGGGCTATGTCGCCCTGCTCTCCTACAACTGCGCGACCATCGGCCTCGCCGGCGCGCTCGGCTACTTCACCCACCTGGTGTTCGCCGCCCACGGGATGACGGTGTCCTGGGAGTGGTGCGCGGCCGTCGGGCTGGTGCTGACGGCCGTGCTCGGCTACCGGGAGATCGCGCTCAGCGCCCGGGTGCTGGCCCTGCTGATGCTCGGCGAGATCGGTGTGCTGGCCGCCCTGGACGTGGCGATCCTGGCCCGGCACGGACTGCACGCGCTGCCCACCGCCTCGTTCTCCCCGCACGTCGCGGCCGGGCACGGCGTCGGTGTCTCCCTGATGTTCGCGTTCGTCTCCTTCATCGGCTTCGAGTCGGCCGCCCTGTACGGCAAGGAGGCGAAGGACCCGCGGCGCAGCGTGCCCCGGGCCACCTACGCGGCCGTCGTCCTGATCGCCGGCTTCTACGCCCTCACCAGCTGGCTGGCGGTGGGCGCGGTCGGCAGCGACAAGGTGCGCGAGGTCGCGGGCAAGCAGATGGGCGACCTGTTCTTCGTCCTCGGCGACGACTTCCTCGGCAAGGCGGGCAGCACCGGGCTCCAGGTCCTGCTCTGCACCAGCCTGTTCGCGGCGACGCTGGCTCTGCACAGCGCCGCCAATCGCTACGCCCAGGTGCTCGCCGAGGACGGTCTGCTGCCGCGAGGCCTGGCCGCCGAGCACCCGCGGCACCGCTCCCCGCACCGGGCCAGCCTCGCCCAGAGCGCGCTGACCACGCTGGTCGTGGCCGGCTTCGCCGTCGCCGGCCTCGACCCGTACGCAGACCTGACCACCAGCATGCTGGGCCTCGGCACCCTGGGCATCGTCGCCCTCCAAGCGCTGGCCGCGCTGTCCGTGCTGGGGCTGCGGCTGCGGGGCGGCGGCGGGCACTGGTGGCGGGAGCTGCTCGCCCCGCTGCTGGGCTTCGCCGGCCTCGCCGCCTCGGTGTGGCTGGTGGTCGGCAACTTCGACATGCTCACCGGCTCCCCGTCCAAGGTCATCGCCGCGCTGCCCTGGCTGCTGCCGCTGGTCGCCCTGGGCGGCCTGCTGTACGCGGCCCGCCTGCGCTCGGCCCACCCGCTCCGCTATCGCCTCCTCGGCACCCGGCACACCGCGACCGCCGCTGCGGAGCAGTCCCCCGCGTCCTCCCCCGCCCTGTCAGGAGACCGCCATGCATGATCCCCACGAGCTGATCGAGGCCGGTCCGGACGCCGTACGGCGCCTGGCCCGCCGCCGCTACGAGCTCGACCTGGACGCCCTGGGCACCGCGCTGCACGCCCGCTCGGCCACGCAGGCCGAGGTGACCCGGCTGCGCACGGAGCTGAACCGCACCGCCAAGGCCCGCCGCTCCGGCCCGCCCACCGAGGCGGAGAAGGAGGCCGCGCGGGCGCTGCGCACCGAGGTGCAGCAGGCCGAGGGCGCCGCCCGCGCGGCCGCCGGCGAACTGACGGAGCTGCTGCTGGGCATCCCCAACCTCCCGCTGGACACGGTCCCGGACGGCGACTCGGAGAAGGAGGCCGTGGAGATACGGCGCGGGGGTCCGGACCCGCGTCCCTCGGCCGGTGCCCGCCACCACGCGGAGATCGGCGAGGCCCTCGGCATCCTCGACTCCCCCGCGGCTGCCAAGCTCTCCGGTGCCCGCTTCAGCGTCTCGCACGGCGCCGGAGCCCGGCTGGAGCGGGCCCTCGGCGACTTCTTCCTCGACCTGCACACCCGCGAGCACGGCTACACCGAGCAGTCGGTGCCGTTCCTGGTCAGCCGCGACACGATGACCGGCACCGGGCAACTGCCCAAGTTCGAGGAGGACCTGTTCCGCACCCAGGTCGGCGACCGCGAACTGTTCCTGATCCCGACCGCCGAGGTCCCGCTGACCAACCTGGTGGCCGGACAGCTCCTGGACGCCCGGACGCTGCCGTACGCGTTCACCGCCCGCACCCCCTGCTTCCGCGCCGAGGCGGGCGCGTACGGCCGTGACACCCGGGGCGTCCTGCGTCTGCACCAGTTCGAGAAGGTGGAGCTGGTGCGCGTCTGTGCCCCGGAGGAGGCCCAGGAGCAGCTGGAGCTGATGGTCTCGCAGGCCGAGGAGTGCCTGCGCCGCCTCGAACTCTCCTTCCGTACGGTCCTGTTGCCCGCGGGCGACATGGGCTTCTCCGCCCGGATGACGTACGACATCGAGGTCTGGCTGCCGGGCGGCGGCTCCTACCGGGAGATCTCCTCGGTCTCCGACTGCGGCACCTTCCAGGCCCGCCGCGCCGACATCCGGGTCAAGCGCGCCGACGGCCGCAAGACCCCGGCGGCCACCCTGAACGGCTCGGCCCTCCCGATCGGCCGCACGGTCGCCGCGCTGCTGGAGCAGGGCGTCCAGGAGGACGGGTCGGTGGCCCTGCCCGAGGCGCTGGTCCCGTACACGGGCTTCCGGCGCATCCTGCCGGACGGGGTCACCGAGTAACCCTGTCCAGGGTTGGGAAGGCCGGAACAGCAGTCTGGGCCCCTCCCATCGCGGCTTCCGGGCCGGGACGGGAGGGGCGTTCTGGGTTGCGATCCTGACCCGCGAGCCGCGATGAGTCCTGCGGCGTCCGGCGGTCGTACTGTCGAAGCCGCTACCGAGGAGGACTTCTGATGCGCAGCGTGACCTATTCCATGAACGTCTCGCTTGACGGCTACATCGTCGGGCCGGACGGCAACTTCGACTGGACGGCACCCGACGAGGAGGTCTTTCGCTTCTGGATCGACGAGATCCGCGAGGTCGGCGTTCACCTGTTGGGACGACGGCTGTACGAGACGATGCTGTACTGGGAGACCGCCGACCAGGATCCATCGCTCGACGACTCAGAGCGGGAGTGGGCCGCGCTCTGGAAGCCGCTCCCGAAGGTGGTGTTCTCCACCACGCTGTCGGCGGTGCAGGGCAATGCCCGCCTGGCCTCCGGCGGCCTGGCGGAGGAGATCGAGCGGTTGCGGGCCGAGCCGGGGGAGGGCGACATCGCGATCGGCGGCGCGACTCTCGCCGCCGAGGCGGCCGCGTCGGGTCTGATCGACGAGTACCGGACCGTGGTCCACCCGGTGCTGGTCGGCGGTGGCATTCCGTTCTTTCCCCGGCGCGAGCGCCGGGTGGATCTCGAACTCGTCGAGACCCGCACCTTCAGCTCGAAATTCGTCTACCTCCGCTATCGCGTGGCGCGCTAGCTCAAGACGTCCCCGGAAACTCAGTTCTTCAGGGCGATCAGTACGCCGGCCCCGGCGAAGGCCACTGCGCTCAGCAGCATGTACACCGCCGGTCCCCTCATGTGCTTCCACCTGACCACCCGTGCCGTCCGGGGGTTCCCGCGCTCGTACACCACCTGAAACCTCGAGCCCGGCCGCCAGGTTCATCCCGGTCCCGCGCATCTCGGGCGAGAACTCCACGCGGTGTCCCTGCTGGTCGGTAAAGGCGATGACCGGCACCGGGTTGAAGCCGTCGGAAGAGTCGTCCCGCGTGTGGCCGACCACGACACCCTGGGTGTCCTCGCACTCAGGAGACGCAGCATCCCCGAGACCGGTTGCGGAACCGGACGCCCCGGGTCCCGGGGCGTCCGGTCATCTGCCGGTCCACACCGGTCCGTCGTTCACGCGCCCATCATGTGCACCCCGCCGTCCACATGGACGACCTCGCCCGTGGTGCGCGGGAAGAAGTCCGACAGCAGGGCCACGACCGCGCGGGCGGCCGGGTCCGGGTCGGTGAGGTTCCAGCCGGCCGGGGCCCGCTCGGTCTCCCAGACGTCGGCCAGCTGCGAGAAGCCGGGGATGGACTTGGCGGCCATGGAGCGCAGCGGACCGGCCGCGACGAGGTTGCTGCGGATGCCGCGGGGGCCGAGGTCGCGGGCGAGGTAGCGGCTGGTGGACTCCAGGGCGGCCTTGGCCACGCCCATCCAGTCGTAGTGCGGCCAGGCGACCGTCGCGTCGAAGGTGAGACCCACGACCGAGCCGCCGCGCCGTTCCAGGAGCGGCAGGCAGGCCGTGGTGAGGGACTTCAGGGAGTACGCCGACACGTGCACGGCCGTCGACACGTCGTCCCAGGTGCCGTCCAGGAAGGAGAAGGCGCCCTGGGGGCCGTAGGCGATGGAGTGGACGATGCCGTCGAGGGAGTCGACGTGCTCGCCGACGCGGTCGGCGAGGGTGTCCAGGTGGCCCTGGTCGGTGACGTCCAGCTCGATGACGGGGGCGGGCTTGGGCAGGCGCGAGGCGAAGCGCTCGATGAGGGTCAGCCGGCCGAAGCCGGTCAGCAGGACCTCGGCGCCCTCCTCCTGGGCGATCCGGGCCACGTGGAAGGCGATGGAGGCGTCCGTGACCACCCCGGTCACCAGGATCCGCTTGCCGGCGAGGATGCCGCTCATGCCACCGACACCCCCTTCGGCAGGGCGCTGACCAGCGGGGAGTCATGGTCCTGGGGGCCGAGGGCGCTGCCGCCGCCGGGTTCACCGAGGCCGTCGAAGAACGCGGCGTTGGAGGCCGCGTGGTCGTCGCCCCACTCCTCGGGAAGGTCGTCCTGGAAGTAGATGGCGTCGACCGGGCACACCGGTTCGCAGGCGCCGCAGTCCACGCATTCGTCCGGATGGATGTACAGGGCGCGCTGCCCCTCGTAGATGCAGTCCACGGGGCATTCGTCGATGCAGGAGCGGTCCTTGACGTCGACGCAGGGCAGTCCGATGACGTAGGCCATGCTCAACTCCTTCCGAGGGTCGATGAGTTCACCGGACGGGGCGGCCGGTGGTGCGCTCGCCGAGGGTCAGTACGGTGCCGGCGAGCACGGCCATGGCGGCGGCGATGACGCCGAACAGGGCACCCGGGCCGTGCGCCTCCAGGACCGGCAGCAGCGCGAACGGCAGTGCGGCGGCGCTGAGTTTGGACAGCGAGTAGGCGGCTCCGGAGGCGGTGGCCCGGATCGCGGTGGGGTACTGCTCGGACAGGTATACGTGCGAGACGCTGGAGAAGACGTTGCTGCACAGGGTGTAGGCGAAGCCGCAGGTGACGATCAGTGCGGCCGAGTCGGCGTAGGCGAACCCGAGTCCGGCCAGGACCATCGCGGCCGCCGACAGCGCGATCAGGGTGCGCCGCTCGACGCGGTCCACGACGGGCAGGGCGAGCGCGGAGCCCACCGGGTAGCCGAGGAAGGACAGCGCCGTGAAGCCGAGGCCGGCGACGACGCCGTAGCCCTTGGCGGCGACGATCTGCGGGGCGAGCGTGCCGAAGCCGTAGTAACCGACGACCGACAGCACACAGAACAGCCAGAGGACGAGGGTGCGGCGCAGCATGCCGGGGCGCAGGACGTCCCGCAGCCGGGAGTGGTCCACAGCCTCCTCGGTCTGCGGCCCGGGCGTCTCCAGCGGCAGACCGCGGCCCGCCGCCTCCGCCTCCATGCGGGCCACCAGCCGCTCGGCCTCCGCGGTCCGGCCGGTCGCGGCCAGCCAGCGCGGGGACTCGATCAGCTGCCGGCGCAGCACCCACACCACGGCCGAGCCCAGCGCGCCGAGCACGAACAGCCAGCGCCAGCCGGCCACGCCCAGCGGGGTCAGCGGCACCAGCCACAGCGCGGCGAAGCCCACCGCGGGCACTCCGCAGAAGGCGAGGGTGTAGGCCCCGGCGATGAACCGGCCGCGTTTCTTCGCGGGCAGCACGTCGGCCAGGTAGCAGTCGGACAGGGCCTGTTCGGCGCCGATGCCGATCCCCGCGAGGAAGCGGGTGACGATCAGCCATGTGGCGTTCGGGGAGAAGGCGCCGAGCAGCGAGAACACCGAGTAGATGGCGAGGTTGACGAGGAAGGCCCGGCGCCGGCCGAACCGGTCGGCGATCCGGCCGAGCGTCAGCGAGCCGATGAACTGGCCGACGAACACGGAGGCCAGGACGAGCTTGAGCGAGGTGGCGCCGAAGGCGAAGTCGCTCTGCAGCACCTTGCCGATGGTGCCCGACAGGTTGTTCTCGAAGGTGTCGAAGAACAGGCCGACGCCGATGACCGCGGTGAGTCTGCGGTGCAGGGGAGTGATCGGCATGCGGTCCAGGCGGACCCCGATCGGGGCGGGAGCGGTGACACCGCCCGCCGCGGCGGTGGTCTGGGACATGGGACTGGCTCCTTTGGGGACTCCTTGCGAACGCCCCCGTCGCTCCTGGGAAGGAACCGCCCGGGCCACCGGCGGGCCCGGGCGTGCGGCCCGGGGGCCGGGGTGTGGGGGGTGTGGGGTGTGGAGGAAGTGGCGGTGTGAGTAAGGGAGACGGGGATGTCAGGCCGCTTCTTCCATGGCGCGGCGCCGGAGCTGCTCCTCCACGTCGCCGCGCCGCACGGGCGCGCTGACCTCGTGCAGATAGGAGGCGACCTCGCGGTACGAGGCCCAGAACCCGACCTCGTGGTACGGCACCCCGCGCTCGGCGCAGTACTCCATGGTCAGTTCCCGGGCGCGGCCGAGGTTCTTCTGCGGCATGGCCGGGAACAGGTGGTGCTCGACCTGGTAGTTGAGGCCGCCGTAGAGGAAGTCGACCAGCCGGTTGGGGCGGATGTTGCGGGAGGTGAGGACCTGGCGCTCCAGCCAGTCGAGGGTCTCCTCCGCGCCGTCGCGGACGTCCATGCCCTTGTGGTTCGGGGCGAAGATCATCCCGAAGTAGACGCCGAGCGCTGCGTGCTGGACCACGATGAAGGCGACCGCGAGGCCCGGGGACAGGACGGTGAAGACGAGACCGAGGTAGACGGCGGCGCGCAGCAGGATCAGGAAGGTCTCCAGGGCGGGCCGCTTGGTCTTGCCCTGGACGATCGACAGGACCGCGGTCTTCAGCATCTTGAAGCCTTCTAGCACCAGCAGCACGAAGAACAGCACGCTCTGGTAGCGCACGACGAACTTCTGCGTGCCCTTGCGGCTCGGGTACTGCTTGATGTCGAAGATGGCGGTGCGCCGGCCGATGTCCGGGTCCATGTCCAGGTGGTTGGGGTTGCTGTGGTGCCGGTTGTGGTGGTTGACCCACCAGCCGTAGCTGACCCCGTTGACCAGGTTGGCGTGGACGTAGCCGACCGCGGAGGCGGCCTTCTTGCTGCGGAACATCGCCTTGTGGCCGGCGTCGTGCCACATGAACGCCGACTGGCCGCCGCACAGGCCCATCCACAGGGCCGTGACCAGCTGCCACCAGGAGTCGCCCAGCTCGAAGAAGGCGGCGAACCCGATCAGCAGCAGAGTGGTGTTGAGGGCCAGCTTGCCCACGTAGTACCGGGGGTCGAGGTCGAGGAGGCCCTCGGCCTTGACCCGTTTGAGCAGCTCGGCGAAGGTCGCCGAGGCGCCGGTGCGCTGCCCGGCGCCGGCGCCTCCACCGGTGGCGAGTGCCCCGGCTTCTTGTATGTGCGGACGCTGCATGCGTAGCTCTCCTTGGGAGAAGTGCCCGGATCGGGCGGCGGCGCCGCTGCCCCGCGGACCTGCGGGCGCCGCGAGTCGACAAGGCTCCCGCGTGCGGTCACCGTCGCGGGTCAGGTCCTGTCGTCGGACTCCCGTCGTCCGCCCGGAGGGCGGGTCGTGCGGCGCCTGGTGCGGGCGATCGCAAGGCGCCGGGGCGTCCTCGTGGCGGAGCCACGTGGGCGGTCCGGCAACGCGGCGAGCGTGCGTGCCAGGCGTCGCACGACAGGCGGGAGTCCGACGACAGGACCTGAGATCCGCCCGGCGGACCGAGGAGACGGGGGCACAGTGCGGTGCTCCCGGGCCCGGACCGCCGGGCGAACGTGTGTCCAGCGTTCCGTGGAGCGCTGATGTGGCACTGATGTCCCTCTGATCGGACGTGCCGTGCCGGTTCAGGCAGCCGCCCCGGTGCTCATCCGCTCGTCCAGGGCGCGGACGACCGCGTCGGCGGCCTCGGCCACCGCCTGGTCGTCGGGGGCCCCGATGACGGCCATCAGCTGCTCGACCATGGCGTGCTGGAGTTCTTCGGTGGACTGGCTCATGTCGTCGTCTCCTTCGGGTGAGGGTGGGTCAGAAGGCTTTGCAGGCACGGAAGATGTGCGCGAATCCGGGCAGCGAGGCCTGCGGCCCGTCGAAGGCGACGTACTCGGGAATCAGCACGTCCGGGGCCCACTTCTGCTTGTACGACAGCTGCGTCTGCGCCGGGTACAGCGCCGCGCCCTCGGCCCACAGGGCGTGCATCAGCCACTGGAACGCGGGGCTGTGGCCGTCGAGTTCGTGGCCCGCGTCCAGGCCGGTGAACGGCGTGAACCCGAAGTGCAGCCACTCGACGCCCTCGGCCCGGAACACCTCGATGGCGTGCGCGTTGATGGCCTCCATCAGGCCCGGGGAGCCCTCGGGGACACGGCGGCTGAGGTCGTGCATCCAGCCGGCCCGGCTGCCGTAGACCGGCGAGTACGAGATGTAGGCGACCGGGGCGCCGTCGATGGTGCCGGTGAAGAGCCGGCGGTGCGCCTGGGCCGCGCCGCCGATCTGGCCGACGAGGAACTCCAGTTGCTGGGCGCCGCCCTTGGAGCCGAGCCAGGCCTGGTCGATCGCGGCGATGGCGTCCTGCACGTCGGCCGCGTCGACCTCCTGGATCTGCAGGCCGTTGCGGTGGGCGCGGGAGATCTTGTTGCGCAGCTGCATGAACTTGGTGCCGCGCAGGGTGAACTCGGCCAGGCTCACCGCCCAGGAGGCGCCGACCTGGTTGACGGTGAAGCCGAGCGCGGCGTAGCGCTCGGCGTCGGTGCGCTGGAGCTGGACGCCGACGAGGGTGAGGCCCTCGTCGCGGACGTACTTCCGGAAGGCCTCCAGGAGGGTGCCGTAGTCCTGCTCGGCGGCGAAGGGGCCGCCGAACTGCACGGCGTGGCGGCCGGTGCGGCGGTAGACGACGACACCGTCCGCGTCCGGGACGGTGAAGACACTGTTTCCGCTGTTGAGCGCCAGGAACGAACTCGGGTTCTCGCTTGCCGTGTGGGCGCGTATCGCCTCGAGAATCGGGTTGTCCGTGCTGGTTTCGGTGGTGGTCGCGGTCATTCCCGTACCCCTTTCGGGAGCGTTTTCCATCGAAGGGAGTACAGCACCGAGAGGATGCCGGGGAAAAGGGCCACAAGGAATTCATTACCGGTGTCAGAAGCGTGTCAGCATTCCGTCAGCGAGCGGTGCCACTGTGGCTCCAGACCGGAATTCCGTACGCGGTGACCACGAATTCACCAGTCGACGCGCGGAACGAACTTTTCCCACCCGGTGCTGCGCCAATGGCGGCTCGGCACCGGTCCCCCAGGACCGCCGGCCGCCCCCCGTCCCGGCGGAGCAACCGCCCCGGCGGGCCGTCCAGGAAGCAGACGCCCGCCGGGGCGTGGCGCGTTCGGCCACCCTGTCTTTCACCGCAGCACGACCCCGTACAGAAACACCTTCGCCAGGAATTTTCACCAAGGGGGGAAGACATGCTGAGGTTCTCCATTCTCGGCGCACTGCAGATACTCACCGCATTCGGACCGGCGGACATCTCCGGCGATCTGCAGCGCACCCTCGTGCAGACGCTGCTGGTCAGCGAGGGCCAGCCGGTGTCCGGGGAGAGCCTGGCCGAGGAGATGTGGGGCGACGCCGTCCCCGACAACCAGGCCAACGCCCTCCAGGCCCATGTCAGCCGGTTACGCCGCAGGCTCCGCGATCTGGAACCGGACCGGCCGGCCTCCCGGGTGACCATGCACCCCTCCGGCTACCGGCTCGGCATCGGGGAGGGCGAACTGGACGCGGCCGAGTTCATCCGGGCGGTGCGGCTGGCCGAGTCCGCGGCGCCGGACGACGCGGCCCGCACCGCACGGCTGCTGGGCGACGCGCTCGGGATGTGGCGCGGCCCCGTCTTCGGCGGGTTCACCGGCGGGACGCTGTGCCAGCTGGCCGGTGCCCGCTACGAGGAGTACCGGATGCGGGCCATGGAGCTGCGCTTCGACGCCGAGCTGCGGCTCGGCCGGCACGCGGCGGTCCTCGCCGAGCTGACCGAGGCGCACACCAACCACCCCTTGCGGGAACGCTTCTGCGAGCAGCTGATGATCGCCCTCTACGGCTCGGGACGGCAGGCCGACGCCCTCGACGTCTACCGCCGGATGCGCCGCCACCTCGACGACGAGCTGGGCATCCAGCCCTCCCCCGCCCTGCGCCGGGTGGAGAGCGCGATCCTCTCCCACGACCCCGCGCTGACCGGCGACCTGCGCCTGCAACCGGCCTGAGGATCGGTGGACTTGAGGGAGGCGCGAGCCGGACCGCGTAAGCGGTCCGTCAGTCACCGGTCAGTCCGCCTTGGCACGCTCGACGGGCAAGTGGAATCAGACCCCCTACCTTTGGAGGCCCCATGACCACGAGCCAGACCCCGGCACACGCGGCGACGCATACGCCGACCCGTGCCGCCGCGGCGCGCCCGTTACGGACCTTCCTCGCGCTGGACGCCGCCGTGACCGCCGCCAACGGCCTGATCTACCTGCTCGCCGCGGGCCCGGTGGGCGATCTGCTCGGCCTCGACGCCGGGTTCCTGCGGGGCATCGGCGTGTTCCTCACGGTGTACGGCGGCCTCGTGGCGCTGCTGGCGAGCCGTCCGGTGCCGAGCACGGCCGCCACCAAGGCGGTCATCGAGGCCAACGCGCTGTGGGCGGTCGCGTCCGTCGCCACCGCGCTGTTCGGATGGTTCGGCCCGAACACCGTCGGCACGGTGTGGACCGTGCTGCAGGCAGCGGTCGTGGGGGCGTTCGCCGCGCTCCAGTCGAGCGGGCTGCGCCGGCTCGGCAACTGACGTTCCGTCACTTCAGTGAAGCAGGGGGAGACATGAGGTCCCACGTCGAGGAACTGGCCGGCATACGCGAGAGCGTCCTCGCCGGCCCCGGTGAGAAGGCGACCGCCGCCCAGAAGGCCAAGGGCAAGCTCACCGTGCGCGAACGGATCGGCCTGCTCCTCGACGAGGGCTCCTTCCAGGAGGTCGAACCGCTGCGCCGGCACCGGGCGACCGGGTTCGGCCTGGAGGCGAAGAAGCCGTACACCGACGGTGTCGTCACCGGCTGGGGCACGGTCGAGGGCCGGACCGTCTTCGTCTACGCCCATGACTTCCGGATCTTCGGCGGTGCGCTGGGCGAGGCCCACGCCGCCAAGATCCACAAGATCATGGACATGGCCATCGCGGCGGGCGCGCCCCTGGTCTCCCTGAACGACGGCGCGGGCGCCCGCATCCAGGAGGGCGTCACCGCCCTCGCGGGCTACGGCGGCATCTTCCGGCGCAACACGGCGGCGTCCGGTGTCATCCCGCAGATCAGCGTGATGCTCGGCCCGTGCGCCGGAGGTGCCGCCTACAGTCCCGCGCTCACCGACTTCGTGTTCATGGTCCGCGAGACGTCCCAGATGTTCATCACCGGACCGGACGTCGTCAAGGCGGTCACCGGCGAGGAGATCACCCAGAACGGCCTCGGCGGCGCCGACGTCCACGCGGAGACCAGCGGGGTGTGCCACTTCGCCTACGACGACGAGGAGAGCTGCCTGGAGGAGGTCCGCTATCTGCTGACCCTCCTCCCCCGCAACAACCGCGAGAACCCGCCCGCCGTGCCCTGCGACGACCCGGCCGAACGGCGCTGCGAGACACTCACCGACCTGGTGCCGGTCGACGGCAACCGGCCGTACGACATGGCCAGGGTCATCGAGGAGATCGTCGACGACGGCGAGTACCTGGAGGTCCACCAGCGCTGGGCGCGGAACATCATCTGCGCGCTGGCCCGGCTGGACGGCCAGGTCGTCGGGATCGTCGCCAACCAGCCGCAGAGCCTGGCCGGCGTCCTGGACATCGAGGCGTCCGAGAAGGCGGCGCGCTTCGTGCAGCTCTGCGACGCGTTCAGCATCCCGATCGTCACCCTGCTCGACGTGCCCGGCTTCCTGCCGGGCGTCGGCCAGGAGCACGGCGGCATCATCCGCCACGGCGCCAAGCTGCTCTACGCCTACTGCGACGCGACCGTGCCGAGGATTTCGCTCATCCTGCGCAAGGCGTACGGAGGTGCCTACATCGTCATGGACTCCCAGTCGATCGGCGCCGACCTCACCTACGCCTGGCCCACCAACGAGATCGCGGTGATGGGCGCGGAGGGTGCCGCGAACGTCATCTTCCGCCGCCAGATCGCCGAGGCCGACGACCCCGAGGCCAAGCGTGCCGAGCTGGTCAAGGAGTACAAGGCCGAGCTGATGCACCCGTACTACGCGGCCGAGCGCGGCCTGGTGGACGACGTCATCGACCCGGCCGACACCCGCCGCGTCCTCATCGGCGCGCTGGCGATGCTGCGCACCAAGCACGCCGAGCGCCCCGCCCGCAAGCACGGCAACCCCCCTCAGTGACGGAGGTCCCCATGTCCGTATCCCCCACAGCCCCCATCCGCGTCGAGAAGGGCGAGGCCACGCAGGAGGAGCTGGCCGCCCTCGCGGTGCTGCTGCTCAGCCGCACCGCGCTGGCCGGGTCCGGCGCCGAGCCCTCCTCCCCGGGCACCACGTCCTGGCGCCCGCACGCCTTCCACGCCCCCCACAGCTGGCAGCGCTCCTGACGAGCGCCGCCACGCCGAGCGGCCCGGCACACGCCAGGTACGTGTGCCGGGCCGCTCGGCGTGGGCATCAGTCCTGGACGAGGGTGACGTCCTGCTCCTGGACCGCGTGGAAGTGGGGCAGCGGCACAATGCCCGAGGGCCGCAGCTCCATGACGGTGGCCTCCACATGGGCCGTGCCGGGGACGAGCGAGCCGGCCGAGACCTTGCCGTAGTTCTGCCAGGGGTGCTCGGCGCCGTCGCACTGGGCGCTGCTGCCGCCGATGCCGTGCTTGAGCCGCAAGTCGCCCTGGCTGACCGAGGAGCTGACGAAGACCGGTCCGGTGTTGCCGGTGCAGCGGTAGGTGCCGGAGAGGGTGACGGTGCCGTCGGCGGCGATCCGGCCGGTGAGGGCGACGGTGACACTCTCTCCCGCGTCGGCGGTGGCCGGGCCGACGGCGGAGCACAGCAGCGCGGCTGCGCCGAGGACGGCGGCCAGGGCGGGGCGTACGGGCATGGGATACCTCCCGGTTCCATGGGGGTGGGGGCTTCCACTGGTACCGGGTGGCCGTGCCGCCGGGCGTGATCGTCACCCCATCGGTGGCGCGTCTCGGTGGCGCGTCATGGAAGCGTCCGGGAGTTGTCCGCATGTTGTCACGCTTCACTGCGGCCGGTTCCGGTGCGTTCACGGCGGGAGCATGGTCTATGCATGGCGGGCGAAGGCCGAACCGGCCCGCCCCTCACATCCGATGTGGAGGTGCGCCATGTGCTCCTGTGAAATCTCGTGCGCCGCGTCCGGCACCGGCACCCCGCACACCGTGTCCGCCCATCCGGAACAGGGCTGGGCCCTGCTCTGCGACGGCTCGATCCGCTTCGACGACAGCGGGGAGCTGCTCCCGGACGGCAGCGTGGTCCCGCCCCACCGGGTCCCCGCCGACCGGCTCGCCGTGGCGGCCTGATCCAGAAGACACCCCCTACGACAGCACCGCGAACCCGTCCAGCTCCACGAGCGCCTGCTCGTCCCACAGCCGTACGACCTCCACGACCGCCATCGCCGGATACTCCCGGCCCGCCAACTGCTGCCAGATGCGGCCCAGTTGACGGGCGTGGGCACGGTAGGCGGCGACGTCCGTGGCGTAGACGGTGACGCGGGCGAGGTCGGCGGGGGTGCCGCCGGCCGCGTCGAGGGCGGTGAGGAGGTTGGTGAGTGCCTTCTCGAACTGCTCGGGGAGTGTGGCTCCGGTGACCTTGCCGGCGGTGTCGAGGGCGGTCTGGCCGGCCAGGAACACCACGCGGGAGCCGCCGGCGACGACGGCGTGGGAGAAGCCCGTGGGCGGGGACAGCTCGGGCGGGTTGACGCGCTCGGTCGTCACGGGTGCTCCTCCCGGGTGGCGGTGGCATACAACTCCTTGGCGATGATGCCCCGTTGGACCTCGCTCGCGCCCTCGTAGATCCGCGGGGCGCGCACCTCGCGGTAGAGGTGTTCGAGCAGATGGCCCCGCTCCAGCGCCCGTGCTCCGTGCAGTTGGACGGCCGCGTCGACGACGTACTGCGCGGTCTCGGTGGCCAGCAGCTTCGCCATCGCGGCCCGCTTGGGCACGTCCGGGGCGTTCTCGTCGTACGCCGTCGCCGCCGCGTACACCATCAGGCGGGCCGCGTCCGTGCGCAGGGCCATCTCGGCGACCTGGTGGGCGACGGACTGAAGGTCCATCAGCTTGCCGCCGAAGGCGTCCCGTCGGGCGGTGTGGGCAAGCGTCGCATCGAGCGCCGCCTGGGCCATGCCGACGGCGAAGGCGCCGACGCTCGGCCGGAACAGGTTGAGCGTGCCCATCGCGACCCGGAAACCGCGGTCGACCTCCCCGAGCACGTCGAACTCGGTCACCGGGACGGCGTCGAAGTCGAGGCTGCCGATGGGGTGCGGGGAGAGCATCTCCAGGGCGGAGCCGGTGAGGCCGGGCCGGCCGGCGGGCACGAGGAAGGCCGTCACGCCACGGGCGCCGGCATCGGGGGTGGTCCGTGCGAAGACCGTGTAGAAGTCGGCCTCGGGTGCGTTGGAGATCCAGCACTTCTGCCCGGTGAGCCGCCAGCGCCCCGCCCCGTCCGGATCCGCCCGCAGTGCCAGCGCCGCCGCGTCCGACCCCGCCCCCGGCTCGCTGAGCGCGAACGCGGCCACCGCGGTGCCGTCGGTCACGCGGGGCAGCCAGCGCTCCCGCTGGGCGGGGGTGCCGTGGGCGTGGACGGGGTGGGCGCCCAGGCCCTGCAGGGCGAGGGCGGTCTCGGCCTCCGTGCAGGCGTAGGCCAGGGACTCGCGCATCAGGCAGAGGTCGAGGGCACCGGAGGCGAAGAGCCGGGCCGGCAGGCCCAGCCGGCCGAGTTCCGCGACCAGTGGCCGATCGACCCGGCCCGGCTCGGCCTTCTCGGCGAGCGGGCGCAGCCGTTCGGCGGCCAGGGTGCGCAGCTCGGCACACCAGGCGACTTGTTCCGGTCCGAGTGAGAATGCAGGCATCGCCGGTCCCCTCTCCCGTGCTGTCACCCGACCGTATCGCGCTCCATTGACTGTCGTCACCAACACGATACGCTCCTTGTGCGAGGCCACCACGAGCCCATCAGGCAAGGGGGCGCCATGCATCTCTCGGCCCACGTCGACACCTTCGCCCGCGACCACCTCCCGCCGCCGGACGAGTGGCCCGACCTGTGTTTCGAGCTGCCGGAGCTGAGCTACCCCGAACGGCTGAACTGCGCCGTCGAGCTGCTCGAACACGCCGACCCCGGCCGCCCGGTCTTCCACACCCCGGACGGCCCCAGCTGGACCTACGGCGACCTGCGCGCCCGCGTCGACCGCATCGCCCATGTCCTCACCGGCGAACTCGGCGTCGTACCCGGCAACCGGGTCCTGCTGCGCGGCCCCACCACCCCCTGGCTGGCCGCCTGCTGGCTGGCCGTGCTGAAGGCGGGCGCGGTCGCGGTCACCGTGCTGGCCCAGCAGCGCGCGCACGAGCTGGCCACGGTGTGCGAGATCGCCGAGGTCCGGCACGCGCTGTGCGACATCCGGGCCCTGGACGACCTGGCGAAGGCCGAGGTACCGGGCCTGCGCATCACCGCGTACGGCGGTGACGCGGCCGACGACCTGCTGCACCGCCCGGCGCCCGGCACCCCCTACCCGGCGGTCGACACCGCCTCCGACGACGTGGCCCTGATCGCGTTCACCTCAGGCACCACGGGTCGCCCGAAAGGGTGCATGCACTTCCACCGGGATGTGCTGGCCATAGCGGACACCTTCTCCAGACATGTGCTGCGACCCCACGCGGACGACGTCTTCACCGGCAGTCCCCCGCTCGGCTTCACCTTCGGCCTGGGCGGACTGGTGATCTTCCCGATGCGGGCCGGCGCCAGCTCCCTGCTCCTCGAACAGGCCGGCCCCCGCCAGCTGCTGCCCGCGATCGCCGAGCACCGGGTCTCGGTCCTGTTCACCGCGCCGACCGCCTACCGGGCGATGCTCGACCACCTGGCCAGGTACGACACCTCGTCCCTGCGGCGCTGTGTGTCGGCCGGCGAGAACCTGCCCGTGGCCACCTGGCGGGCCTGGCAGGAGCGCACCGGGCTGCGCATCATCAACGGCATCGGCGCCACCGAGCTGCTGCACATCTTCATCTCCGCGGCCGACGAGCGGATCAGACCCGGCACGACGGGCGTCCCGGTGCCGGGCTGGCAGGCGCGCGTCCAGGACGCCGACGGGGACCCGGTGCCCGACGGCGAGCCGGGCCTGCTCGCGGTCCGCGGCCCGGTCGGCTGCCGCTATCTCGCCGACCCGCGGCAGCGGGAATACGTGCGCGGCGGCTGGAACATCACCGGCGACACCTACGTCCGCGAGAGCGACGGCTACTTCCGCTATGTGGCCCGCGCCGACGAGATGATCATCTCCGCGGGGTACAACATCGCCGGACCGGAGGTGGAGGACGCGCTGCTGCGCCACCCCGACGTGGTCGAGACGGCGGTCGTCGGCCGCCCCGACGAGGCGCGCGGCCAGGTGGTGGTCGCCTACACGGTGCTGCGGGACGGAGCGCGGCCGGACCCGGAGTCCCTGCGCACCTTCCTCAAGTCCGAACTGGCGCCCTACAAATGCCCGCGCGAGTTCGTCTTCCTCGACGCACTGCCCCGCACGGCCACCGGCAAGCTGCAGCGGTTCCGGTTGCGCACCGGAGGTGACCAGCAGTGATGCCGAAGACTTAAAATGATCAACGTGTCCGAGCAGCACGCCCCCAGGTCCCTCATCGTCACGCTCTACGGCGCGTACGGCCGCTTCATGCCCGGCCCCCTGCCCGTCGCCGAGCTGATCCGGCTCCTGGCCGCGGTCGGGGTGGACGCCCCCTCCGTGCGCTCCTCGGTGTCCCGGCTCAAACGCCGCGGCCTGCTGCTGCCGGCCCGCACGGAGGGCGGCGCGGCCGGGTACGCGCTGTCCCCGGAGGCGCGCCAGTTGCTGGAGGACGGCGACCGCCGCATCTACGCGACGGTGCCCCCCGAGGACGAGGGCTGGGTCCTGGCGGTCTTCTCCGTCCCCGAGTCGGAGCGGCAGAAGCGGCACGTCCTGCGCTCCCGGCTGGCCGGCCTGGGCTTCGGCACGGCGGCCCCCGGGGTGTGGATCGCCCCCGCCCGCCTGTACGAGGAGACGCGGCACACCCTGCGCCGGCTCCGCCTCGACCCGTACGTCGACTTCTTCCGCGGCGAGCACCTCGGCTTCGCACCCACCCCCGAGGCCGTCACCCGCTGGTGGGACCTCGCGGCGATCGCCAAGGAGCACGAGCGCTTCCTGGATGCCCACGGCCCCGTCCTGCGCGCCTGGGAGCACCGCACGGACACCCCGCCCGAGGAGGCCTACCGCGACTACCTCCTGACCCTCGACTCCTGGCGCCACCTCCCCTACACCGATCCCGGCCTCCCCACCCACCTCCTCCCCACCGACTGGCCGGGCGTCCGCTCGGCGGAGGTGTTCCGGGGGTTGCACGAGCGGCTGCGGGACGCCGGGGCGGAGTTCGTGGGGGTGGGCTGAAGGCGGCCGGTGGCTCAGTGGGTGAGTGACGAACGGCTGGACGGGTCACACGATGCAGGAGCAGTACATCCGCGCACCCGCCGCCCTGGCCCGGCGGGCCATCCCGACGAACATACGGACGCTCTCCTGCGCGTCCAGGTAGTCGGCGAAGCGGATCTCCTCGATGTCGAACCACTGGAGGGCGAGCAGGGACACGGCGTCCTCGACGACCCCGGCGAGCATGTCCCGCCAACTGTTGGGAAGGCCCTGGAGGATGAGGCCGCTATCCCAGGGCGACGCCGTGCCGGGCGGCGCCTGTCGGCCGTACGGCCACTCCACCGGGTCGGGCCAGACCAGTTCCGGGTCCACGACGCTGTCGAACGGTATGCCGGCGGCGAAGGAGACCAACTTGCCCAGCACGACATTCGGGTCCAGGCCCTTCACCTCCAGCCGGTCCGCGCACATCGCGTCCAGCGACCCTCCGCGCAGCCAGTCCCCGTCCGGGCCGATCGCCCAGTCGACCGCCGTCGCCCGGTCGGCCGCCCAGAAGTAGTCGTACACCACGCTCATGGTCTCTCCGTCGTCTCGCCGCTTCGCACGCGAGTACAGCAGACGGGCCTCAGCGGCTGAGCGTCAGGCGGGGTTTCGGGGCATCGGTCCGGCCGGTCTGGGGACGGCGGCTGCCCGCCCGGTAGGGCGCGGGCCAGGCGACGCCCGGACCGTCGTAGCCCTGCTCGGCGGCCGCGTGCAGGGTCCAGTGCGGGTCGTACAGGTGCGGCCGGGCCAGCGCGCACAGGTCCGTGCGCCCGGCCAGGATCAGGGAGTTCACGTCGTCCCAGGAGGAGATCGCACCGACCGCGATCACGGGGACACCGGCCTCGTGCCGGATGCGGTCGGCGAACGGCGTCTGGTACGACCGCCCGTACTCCGGACGCTCCTCGGCCACCACCTGTCCCGTCGACACGTCGATGGCGTCGGCACCGTGCGCCGCGAAGGCCCGGGCGGTCTCGACCGCGTGCTCGGCGGTGGTGCCGCCCTCGGCCCAGTCCGTGGCCGAGATGCGCACGGTCAGGGGCTTCTCTTCCGGCCACACCGCGCGTACGGCGTCGAACACCTCCAGCGGGAACCTCAGCCGCTTCTCCAGCGAGCCGCCGTAGGCGTCGGTGCGCCGGTTGGTGAGCGGGGAGAGGAAGCCGGAGAGCAGATAGCCGTGGGCGCAGTGCAGTTCGAGCAGGTCGAAGCCGGCGCGGGCGGCCCGCCAGGCGGACGCGGCGAACTGCTCGCGGATGTCGGTGAGCTGGGCCCGGGTCAGTTCGCGCGGGGTCTGGCTGCCCGGCTTGTACGGCAGCGGGGAGGCGGCCGTCAGCGGCCAGTTGCCGTCGGTCAGCGGCTCGTCCATGCCCTCCCACATCAGCTTCGTCGAACCCTTGCGGCCGGAGTGCCCGAGCTGCACCCCGATCGCCGTACCCGGTGCCTGGGCGTGCACGAAGTCGGTGATCCGCTTCCAGGCCTCCGCCTGGCGGCCGGTGTAGAGGCCGGTGCAGCCGGGGGTGATCCGGCCCTCCTCGCTGACGCACACCATCTCGGTCATCACCAGACCGGCCCCGCCGAGGGCACGGGCGCCGAGGTGGACCAGGTGGAAGTCGCCGGGGACGCCGTCGACCGCGGAGTACATGTCCATCGGGGACACGACGACCCGGTTGCGCAGGGTCAGGCCGCGCAGCCGGAACGGGGTGAACATCGGCGGTGTGCCGGACGGGCAGCCGAACTCGCGCTCGACGGCCTCGGTGAAGCGGGCGTCGCGCAGCCGCAGGTTGTCGTGGGTGACGCGGCGGCTGCGGGTGAGGAGGTTGAAGGCGAACTGGCGGGGCGGCTGGTCGAGGTACAGCCGCACGTTCTCGAACCACTCCAGGCTCGCCCGGGCGGCCCGCTGGGTGGAGGCGACGACGGGCTTGCGCTCCTCCTCGTACGCCGCGAGCGCCCGTGGCACGTCGGGCTGTTCCTCCAGGCAGGCCGCCAGGGCCAGTGCGTCCTCCACGGCGAGCTTGGTGCCGGAGCCGATGGAGAAGTGGGCGGTGTGGGCCGCGTCCCCGAGGAGGACGACGTTGCCGTGCGACCAGCGGTCGTTGACCACCGTACGGAAGGTGGTCCAGGCAGAGTTGTTGGAGCGCAGCGGCCTGCCGCCGAGCGCGTCGGCGAAGATCTTGGCGCAGCGCTCGATGGACTCCTGCGGGGTGACCTCGTCGAATCCCGCCGCCTGCCAGACCTCCTCGCGCATCTCGACGATCACGGTGGAGGCGTCGGCCGCATACGGGTAGCCGTGCAGCTGCATCACGCCGTGCTCGGTCTCGGCGATCTCGAAGCGGAAGGCGTCGAAGGGGAAGTCCGCGGCGAGCCAGATGTAGCGGCAGCGGTGTTCGGTCACCTGGGGGCGGAACACCTGGGCGTAGGTCTGGCGGGTGGCGCTGTGGACTCCGTCGGCTGCGACGAGGAGGTCGTGGGTCGATGAGAGGTGGTTGGGGTCGGGGGCTTCGGTGCGGAAGCGGATGTCCACGCCGAGGGTGCGGCAGCGGTCGTGCAGGATTTCCAGGAGGCGTTTCCTGCCGAGTGCCGCGAAGCCGTGTCCTCCGGAGGTTTGGCGGGTGGCTCGGTGGACGATGTCGATGTCGTCCCAGCGGGTGAAGTCGCGTTGTAGGGCCTCGTAGACCTCGGGGTCGGCGTGTTCGATGCCGCCCAGGGTTTCGTCGGAGAGGACCACTCCGAAGCCGAAGGTTTCGTCGGGGGCGTTGCGTTCCCAGACCGTGATTTCTCGGGTTGGGTCGAGTCGTTTCAGGAGCGCTGCCGCGTACAGGCCGCCGGGCCCTCCGCCGATGATCGCGATGCGTTGGGGGTGGCTGGTCGTCGTGGGCGGCTGCGGGTTGTCTGTGGCTGGTCGCGCCCCGCGGCGGAGCCGCAAATCGACAGAGCCCCGCGCCCCTTCGTTCCTCACGTCAGCTTCCATGGTTACCGTCCCTGCCACTTCGGCGGGCGCTTCTCTGTGAACGCTGCGTGGAATTCCGCGTAGTCCTCGCCGTTCATCAGGAGGGCCTGGGTCGAGGCGTCCAGTTCGATCGATGCCGCCAAGGGCATGTCCAACTCGGCTGTGAGCAGGGCCTTCGTCTGGGCGTACGCCAGGGCGGGGCCGTCGGCCAGGCGGCGGGCCAGGGTGAGAGCCGTCTCGTCCGCGGCACCCTCCTCGGTCAGTTCGCTGATCAGGCCGATGCGTTCTGCCTCGGGGGCGCGTACGGGCTCGCCCAGCATGAGGAGGCGGGTGGCGTGGCCGAGGCCGACGACCCGGGGCAGCAGGTAGGCCGCGCCCATGTCGCCGCCGGAGAGGCCGACGCGGGTGAAGAGGAAGGCGAAGCGGGCCGAGGGGTCCGCGATGCGGAAGTCGGCGGCGAGGGCCAGGACCGCGCCCGCGCCGGCGGCCACGCCGTGCAGGGCGGCGATCACCGGGAACGGGCATTCGCGGATCGCCCGTACCACCTGCCCGGTCATCCGGTTGAAGTCGAGCAGCTGGGCGGTGTCCATGGAGAGGGTGGCGCCGATGATCTCGTCCACGTCGCCGCCTGAGCAGAAGCCGCGGCCCTCGCCGGCCAGGACGAGGGCGCGGACCGACCGCTCGCGGCTCAGCTCGGCGAGCAGATCACGCAGGTCGGCGTAGGCGCCGAAGGTGAGCGCGTTGAGCTTGTCGGGGCGGGCGAGGGTGACGGTGGCGACCCCGTCGGCGAGCTGGACCCGCAGGTGCTCCCAGTCGGAGGTGCGGGCGGCGGAGCCGGTGAAAGGACTCATGACGTGCGGCCTCCTAGGGGGGCGGTGCCTCACGCAGCGCTACCCGACGAAGTTAACACGTCTTTGTGACTGTCGTCATGAGGGCGCGACAGCGCTGTCCTGGGATGGCCGGGTCCCGTCACGCGCGTCACCGATCGTCCACAGCGTCGTAACAGTGGGCACAGCCGCGCGAGGCAGGGCGTTCGGCCGGGTAAGCCGCCCGGTACCGGGGCCGAAGGTCCCGAGCGGTGCCCGACGACGGTCTCTGTGGCCGGGCCCGTACCATTCCTACGGTTGAAAGCAGGACAGCCTGCTCCATGAACGGACTCGCCTTGTACGAACGCCCCACCGAACCGGCCTCCTGGCGCATCGCGCTGCCGCACACCGCAGCGGCGGTGCCCGTGGCGCGTGCCCTGGTCCGTACGGCCCTCGCCGAGGTGGAGCACGCAGCCGATCCCGACACCGCCGAGCTGCTCACGGCCGAGCTGGTCGCCAACGCGGTGGAGCACACCGACGGGCGTGGCCCGATCGAGCTGGTCGTCGAGCTGCTGCCGAGCGGCTGCCAGGTCGAGGTGCACGACCCGGATCCGGCACCGCCCGGCCATCTCACCCGTCCGGTGATCGAGGAGCCCGACCCCTGGCAGGAGGGAGGGCGCGGTCTGCTGCTGATCCGCGCCCTCAGTTCGTCCTGCGGTCACCGCCCGACCCCGTCGGGCAAGGCGGTGTGGTTCAGACTGCCTGTGGTTCCCGGTCAGCGGCGTCCGGCGTGACCTCTGCGGCCGGCTGGGCCATCGTGGAGTGCCGGCGCCCGTAGGCGACGTAGACGAGCGCTCCGACCGCGAGGAACACGGCGAACTGGATCCAGGTCCGCCAGCCGGTCTCGTACATCAGGTAGAGGCAGAAGCCGACGCCGAGCAGCGGGCCGACGGGGTAGAGCGGCACCCGGAAGCTGCGGGCGAGGCCCGGCTCGCGGCGGCGCAGGGCGATCACGGCGATGTTGACGACGGCCATGATGGCGAGCGTGCCGATGGTGCACAGGTTCATCACGGCGTCGAGGGAGGCGAAGGCCGCCGGGACCGCGAAGACGACCGCGACGATGAGGGTGCCGGCCACCGGGGTGGAGGTGCGCGGCGACACCTTCTCGAAGACGCGCGGGATCAGGCCGTCCCGGGACATCGACATCAGGATGCGGGTCTGGCCGTACATCACGGCGAGGACGACGGAGGCGATGGCGACGACCGCGCCGAAGGCGACGACCCCGCCGCCGACGGTGGAGCCGGTGACCTCGTTGACGACGTAGGACAGCGCGGCGGGGCGGCCGGCGACCTGGTCGGCGCCGATGGCGCCGATCGCGGCGAGCGCGACCGCGCAGTAGAGGAGGGTGACCAGACCCATGCAGACCAGGATCGCTACGGGGATGTCCCGGCGGGGGTTCTTCGCCTCCTCGCCGGCCGTGGTGATCGCGTCGAAGCCGATGTAGGAGAAGAAGGCGGCGGTGGTGCCCGCGCCGATGCCGCCGAGGCCGGCCGGGGAGAACGGGGTGAGGTTGCCGTCCTTGAAGGCGCTGTAGCCGATGGCGCAGAAGGCCAGCAGGATGACGAGCTTCACCGCCGCCATGGCGGCGGTGGCCCGGGCGCTCTCGCGCACCCCGCGGACCAGGAGCACGGAGGCCATCGCGATGACGATCACGGCGGGGAGGTTCACGACGCCGCCGTCGCCCGGACCGGCCGAGAGGGCGGCGGGCAGCTGCCAGCCGGTGAGGCTGTGCAGCAGTTCGTTGACGTACTGGCTCCAGCCGACGGCGACCGCCGAGATGGAGATGCCGTACTCCAGCAGCAGGCACCAGCCGACCAGGAAGGCGGTGGACTCGCCGAGGCCCGCGTAGGCGAAGGAGTACGAGGAGCCGGAGACCGGGATGGCGC
This sequence comes from Streptomyces sp. NPDC001410, assembly GCF_042895235.1. Lineage (NCBI taxonomy): Bacteria > Bacillati > Actinomycetota > Actinomycetes > Kitasatosporales > Streptomycetaceae > Streptomyces > Streptomyces sp. NPDC001410. Next base: position 48,894 of record NZ_JBIAWE010000011.1, on the reverse strand, counting down.
CGCCCAGCTCGGCGAAGGAGAGGGCCGTGAAGACACAGGTGATCGCGGCGAGGACGAAGGAGACGACCACGGCGGGGCCGGCCTGGGCGACGGAGTCGGAGAGGCCGACGAAGATGCCGGTGCCGACGATGGCGCCGACGCCGAAGCAGATGAGCTGGAAGAGACCCATCGTGCGCTTGAGGCCGTGGCCTTCACGGTCGGCGCCGGACTCGGCTATGAGCGCGCCAGGGGACTTGATGCGGGGAGCGGGCATGCGGGTGGTGCTCGTTTCTGGTGGTGCGGGCGCGATCAGTGGTCGATCGCTGCGGCGGCCGTGGCTGGGGTGGTGCCGGGCCGCCGGTCAGGATAAGGCCTGGTGACGGGGGTCAGGAAACGCTGTGTGACGCACCCGCCAGGGTGGCCACCAGGACCGCCTTGATCGTGTGCATCCGGTTCTCGGCCTCGTCGAAGACGACGGAGTGCTCGGACTCGAACACCTCGTCGGTGACCTCCAGCTCGGTCAGCCCGTGCCGCTCGTGGATCTCGCGGCCGACGGCGGTGCCGAGGTCGTGGAAGGCCGGCAGGCAGTGCAGGAACTTCACCTGGTCGTTGCCGGTGGCGCGGAGCACGTCCATGGTCACGGCGTACGGGCCGAGCAGCGCGATGCGCTCGTCCCAGACCTCCTTGGGCTCGCCCATCGACACCCAGACGTCGGTGGCGATGAAGTCGGTGCCGCGTACGCCGTCCTTCACGTCGTCGGTGAGGGTGATCCGGGCGCCGGAGGCGGTGGCGAGCTGCCGGGCCACCTCGATGATCGTCTCGTCCGGCCACAGCAGCTTGGGGGCGACGATACGGACGTCCATGCCGAGCAGGGCGCCGGTGACCAGGTAGGAGTTGCCCATGTTGTACCGTGCGTCGCCGAGGTAGGCGAAGGCGATCTCGGTCAGCGGCTTGTCGCTGTGCTCGGTCATGGTGAGCACGTCGGCGAGCATCTGGGTGGGGTGCCACTCGTCGGTGAGGCCGTTGTAGACGGGGACCGCGGCGTAGGTGGCCAGCTCCTCGAGCACGCCCTGGCCGTGTCCGCGGTACTCGATGGCGTCGAACATCCGGCCGAGGACGCGGGCGGTGTCCTTCACGGACTCCTTGTGCCCGATCTGCGAGCCGGACGGGTCGAGGTAGGTGGTGTGGGCGCCCTGGTCGGCGGCGGCGACCTCGAACGCGCAGCGGGTGCGCGTCGAGGTCTTCTCGAAGATCAGTGCGATGTTCTTGCCGCGCAGGTACTGCGTCTCGACCCCCGCCTTCTTGGCGGCCTTCAGCTCGGCGGCCAGCTCGACCAGACCACGGAACTCCTCCTCGGTGAAGTCCAGTTCCTTGAGGAAGTGGCGGCCGGTGAGGGCGGTCGGGACTGTCGCCATGGGGGCGCTCCAGGGATACGGGTGCACGGACTTTGGAATTCTATACGACGGTCAGCATTTATATACAGCCCGTTTCGTCACACCGGCTCAGTCATCACACCAACTCGGTCACACCGACTCACTCACACCGCCTCGCGTTCGATGGGACAGCTCATACAGCGCGGGCCGCCCCTGCCCCGCCCCAGCTCGCTGCCCGGGATCTCGATCACCTCGATGCCCTGCTTGCGCAGATGGGTGTTGGTGGTGACGTTGCGCTCGTAGGCGACGACGACACCGGGCTCGACGGCGAGCACGTTGCAGCCGTCGTCCCACTGCTCACGCTCGGCCGCGTGGACGTCCTGGGTGGCGGTCAGGACGCGGATCTCGCTGAGCCCGAGGGCGGCGGCGATCGCGCGGTGCATGTGCTCCGGCGGGTGGTCGGTGACCTTCAGCTCCTTGTCGGCGGCGCCCGGCTCGATGGTGTACGAGCGGAGCATGCCGAGGCCCGCGTACTGGGTGAAGACATCGCCGTCGACCATGGTCATCACGGTGTCGAGGTGCATCAGGGCGCGCTTCTTGGGCATGTCCAGCGCGACGATCGTCTGCGCGGACCCCGCGGCGAACAGCTTGTGCGCGAGCATCTCGACGGCCTGCGGGGTGGTGCGCTCGCTCATGCCGATGAGGACCGCGCCGTTGCCGATGACCAGGACGTCGCCGCCCTCGATGGTGGACGGGTAGTCGGCCTGCCCCTCGGACCAGATGTGGAACAGCTCGTCGCGGAAGAGCGGGTGGTGCCGGTAGATCGCCTCGAAGTGCACGGTCTCGCGCTGCCGCGCCGGCCAGCGCATGGCGTTGATGGAGACGCCGTCGTAGATCCAGGCGGAGGTGTCACGGGTGAAGAGGTGGTTGGGCAGGGGTCTGAGCAGGAAGTCGTCGAGGTCCATGACGTGGAACCGCACGGAGGTCGGCTCCTCGTGCGCCGCCAGGAACTCCCGCTTGGTCATCCCGCCGACGAGGGCCTCGGTCAGCTCGCGCGCGGGCAGGGTCTCGAAGGCGGCTCGCAGGTGGTCGGTGGCGAGCGGGCCGTACTCCTTCTCGTCGAAGACCCGGTCCAGGACGAGCGCCCGCGCCGCCGGGATCTCCAGCGCCTCCGCGAGCAGGTCACCGAAGAGGTGGACGGCGACCCCGCGGTCGCGCAGGACGTCGGCGAACCCGTCGTGCTCGGCGCGCGCCCGGCGCACCCACAGCACGTCGTCGAACAACAGGGCGTCCTTGTTGCTGGGGGTGAGCCTTTTGAGCTCCAGGTCGGGCCGGTGCAGGATCACGCTGCGCAGCCGCCCGGCCTCGGAGTCGACGTGATATGCCATGCCACCATCCTGGCCATTGCTGCTCATCTTCACGCCCTTCTTGGCCGTTTCCGTCCCTTCCTGTTTTCGTCCTCTTGACGAGAAGCGGACTGCATGATTATCGTCGCCATGACGAAAAGTGAGGGGGACTCATGGCCGACATCACCCGGCGCCTGGGCTGGCGCCATCTGCGCGGCGCGCCCACGGCGCACATCCGCCACCACCGCTCCGGCACGCTGGTCCACGACGGTCCCGGGCTCAGCTTCTGGTTCCGCCCGCTGACCGCCGCGCTGTCCGAGGTGCCGGTGGACGACCGGGAGCTGGCGATGACCTTCCACGCCCGCACCTCCGACTTCCAGGACGTGGCGGTGCAGGCGACGGTCACCTACCGGATCGCCGACCCGGCCGTCGCCGCCGCCCGCCTGGACTTCTCGATCGACCCCGACACCGGCGCCTGGCGCGGCACCCCGCTGGAACAGCTGGGCACCCTGCTCACCGAGACGGCCCAGCAGCACGCGCTGGACGTCCTCGCCCGTACGCCGCTCTCGGCGGCGCTGGCCGACGGCGTCGCGGCGGTGCGCGAGCGGGTTGCCGCGGGCCTCGGCGCCGAGCCGCGGCTGCCCGCCACCGGCATCGAGGTGGTCGCCGTACGCGTGATGGCGCTGCGTCCGGAACCAGAGGTGGAGCGGGCGCTGCGCACCCCGGCCCGGGAACAGATCCAGCAGGAGGCCGACCGGGCGACCTACGAGCGGCGGGCCGTCGCGGTCGAGCGGGAGCGGACCATCGCCGAGAACGAACTGGCCAGCCGGATCGAACTCGCCCGCCGCGAGGAGCAGTTGGTCGAGCAGCGGGGCACCAACGCGCGCCGCGAGGCCGAGGAGCAGGCGGCCGCGGACGCGGTGCGCGCCCAGGCGGAGGCCGCGCGGTCGGTCAAGCTCGCGGAGGCCGAGGCGGCGCGGTCGGTCAAGCTCGCGGAGGCCGAGGCGGCCCGGACCCTGAAGCTCACCGAGGCGGAGGCGGCGCGGACCCTGCGGCTCGCCGAGGCCGAGGCCGCGCGGGCCGAGCGGGTCGCCCGCGCGGAGGCCGAGGGCGCGCGCGAGGTCGGCGAGGCGCGGGCGCAGGCCCAGGCCGCCTGGCTGCGGGTGCACGCGGAGGCCGGGATCGACGGGACGGCGACGCTGCAGGCGCTCACCGCGACCCGGCTGGCCGAGAACCTGCCGCGCATCGACAGCGTGACGGTCTCCCCGGACGTGCTGACCGGACTGCTCGCGAAGCTGGGCGGCGGCCCGTCCGAGGCGGCGCGGTGAGCCTCGCGCCGCGCGCCGTGCTGGTCCATCGCACCACGGAGTACGAGGAGTTGGTGGCCCGGCACGGCACACACGGCCAGGCCGCCTTCTTCCTCGCCTCCCGGGGCCGGGACATCGAGGAGGTCGCCGAACGCCACCGCCGGGCCCGCGGCGCCCTGGCCGAGGTGACCTCGGCCGTGCCGCTGACCTGGCGTCAGGCACAGGTGGAGCGGGCCGACCTGGACCGGTTCCTGTTCGCGCCGGAGGACGTGGTCGTGGTGGTCGGCCAGGACGGGCTGGTGGCCAACGCCGCCAAGTACCTGACGGGCCAGCCGGTGATCGGCATCGACACCGACCCGGGCCGCAACCCGGGGGTGCTGGTACGGCACCGCCCGCAGGACGCGGCGAAGCTCCTGTCGGCGGCGGCGACCACGGTGGACGAACTCACCATGGTCGAGGCCGTCGCCGACGACACCCAGCGGCTGGTGGCGCTCAACGAGATCTACCTCGGCACACCGGGCCACCAGACCGCCCGCTACCGCCTGGGCCTCGACGACGACGGGGGTGCCGTCGAGGCCCAGGCCTCCTCCGGGGTGCTGGTCGGGACCGGCACCGGCGCGACCGGCTGGCTGCGCTCGGTGTGGCAGGAGCGGGGCAGCCGGCTCCCGCTCCCCTCCCCCACCGAGGACCGGCTGGTGTGGTTCGTCCGGGAGGCCTGGCCGTCACCCGCCACCGGTACGACCCTGGTGGCGGGTGAACTCGCGGCCTCGGCGTCCCTGACGGTCACCGTGGAGTCCGACCGGCTCATCGCCTTCGGCGACGGCATCGAGACCGACGCGCTCCAGCTCACCTGGGGGCAGACGGTCCGGGTGGGGGTGTGCGGGCAGCGGCTCAGGCTGGCGGGCTAGGCCCCGGCTCACAGGCGCGGGTCGACCGGCTCTGACTCCAGGGCCAGCACCCCGAACACCGCCTCGTGCACCCGCCACAGCGGCTCCCCGTCCGCGAGCCGGTCCAGGGCCTCCAGGCCGAGGGCGTACTCGCGGATCGCCAGCGACCGCTTGTGGTTCAGGAACCGCTGCCGCAGCTTGGCGAGGTTGTCCGGCCGGGTGTACTCGGGACCGTAGATGATCCGCAGGTACTCCCGGCCCCGGCACTTGATGCCGGGCTGGACCAGCCGGCCCTCCGGGCTGCGGACCACCGCCCCGACCGGCTTGACGACCATGCCCTCGCCGCCCCGGCCGGTCATCTCCAGCCACCAGTCGACGCCGGCGCGGACCGACTCGGGGTCGCCCGTGTCGACGTACAGCCGCCGGGTGGTCTGCAGCAGGCCGGTGCCGTCGTGCTCGACCAGCCGGTCGAGCAGGGCCAGCTGCTCGTCGTGCGGCAGCGCGGCCAGGCTGCGCCCGCGGACGGCCAGGATCTGGAAGGGGGCCAGGCGGACCCCGTCCAGGCCGTCGGTCGTCCAGCAGTAACGGCGGTAGGCGTCGGTGAACGCGGCCGCGTCCGCGGCGCGGTCCCGCTGCCGGTCCAGCAGCCCGCCCAGGTCGGTGCCACGGTCCGCCGCGGCCTCCAGTGCGGCGAGCGCACCGGGGAACACGGCACCGGAGGCGGCGCCCACGGCCGCGTACTGGCTGCGCAGCAGACCCGAGGCCTTCAGCGACCATGGCATCAGCTCGGCGTCCAGCAGCAGCCAGTCCGTGTCCAGCTCCTCCCACAGGCCCGCGTCCGCGACGGCCGACCGCAGCCGGCCGAGGATCTCCTCGGTCACCTGCTCGTCGTCGAAGAACGGCCGCCCGGTACGGGTGTACAGGGACCCCGTGGGGCCGTCCACACCGAACCGCTCCCGTGCCGCGTCCGCGTCCCGGCACACCAGGGCCACCGCCCGCGAGCCCATGTGCTTCTCCTCGCACACGACCCGCGCGACCCCGTCCGCCGCGTACTGCGCGAAGGCCTCCTGCGGGTGCTCCAAGTGGCCGTCGACCTGCGAGGTCGCCGTCGGTGCCATCGTCGGCGGCAGGTACGGCAGCAGGCGCGGGTCGACCGCGAAGCGGCTCATGACCTCCAGGGCCGCGGCCGCGTTCTCCTCGCGGATCGCGACCCGGCCCGCGTGCCGGGTCTCCACGGCCCTGCGGCCGTACACGTCCGCCAGGTCCAGCGGCCGCCCGTCGTGCCCGCCGGGCGCCTCGCTGCGCAGCGGCTTCGTCGGCTCGTACCAGACCTGCTCCGCCGCTACGTCCACCAGCTCGCGCTCCGGCCAGCGCAGCGCGGTCAGCTTGCCGCCGAAGACGGCGCCGGTGTCCAGGCAGATGGTGTTGTTCAGCCAGGTGGCCTCCGGGACCGGGGTGTGCCCGTAGACCACGGCCGCGCGGCCCCGGTAGTCCTCCGCCCACGGGTAGCGCACGGGCAGCCCGAACTCGTCGGTCTCTCCGGTGGTGTCGCCGTACAGCGCGTGCGAGCGCACCCGGCCGGAGGTGCGGCCGTGGTACTTCTCGGGCAGACCGGCGTGGCAGACGACCAGCCTCCCGCCGTCGAGCACGTAGTGGCTGACCAGCCCCTCCAGGAAGCGGCGCACCTCCGCCCTGAACTCCTCGCTCTCGCCCTCCATCTGCGCGATGGTCTCGGCGAGCCCGTGGGTGTGCTGGACCTTGCGGCCCTTGAGGTAACGGCCGTACTTGTTCTCGTGGTTGCCGGGCACGCACAGCGCGTTCCCGGACCCGACCATCGACATCACCCGGCGCAGCACGCCGGGGCTGTCCGGGCCGCGGTCGACCAGGTCGCCGACGAAGACGGCGGTACGGCCCTCCGGGTGCACGCCGTCGGCATAGCCCAACCTGGCCAGCAGGGACTCCAGTTCGGAGGCACAGCCGTGGATGTCGCCGATGATGTCGAAGGGGCCGGTGAGGTGGGTCAGGTCGTTGAAGCGCTTCTCGGTGACGACGGTGGCGCCGTCGACCTCCTCGACCCCGCGCAGGACGTGCACCTTGCGGAAGCCCTCGCGCTCCAGGCGCCTGAGGGAGCGGCGGAGTTCGCGGATGTGCCGCTGGATGACCCGGCGGGGCATGTCGGCGCGGTCGGTGCGGGCCGCGTTGCGCTCCGCGCACACCTCCTCGGGCACGTCCAGCACGATGGCGATGGGCAGCACGTCGTACTTCTTGGCCAGCTCGATGAGCTGGCGCCTGCTGTCCTGCTGCACGCTGGTGGCGTCGACGACGGTACGGCGGCCGGCGGCCAGCCGCTTGCCGGCGATGTAGTGCAGGACGTCGAAGGCGTCCCCGCTCGCACTCTGGTCGTTCTCGTCGTCGGAGACGAGACCGCGGCAGAAGTCGGAGGAGATCACCTCGGTGGGCTTGAAGTGCCGGCGGGCGAAGGTGGACTTGCCCGAGCCGGAGGCACCGACGAGGACGACGAGGGAGAGGTCGGTGACGGGAAGGACCCGTCCCTTGTTCTGCGTCTCGGTCATGCTGCCTTCGCCTCCTTCGGAGTGTCGCCCAGGATCTCGTCGCGGTGGAACACGGCCATCTGGGTGGGCGGCCCCACCTCGGGGTCGTCGGGCCCGACCGGCTCGAAGTCGACCTCGTAGCCGTACCGTTCGGCCACGGCCGCCGACCATGTGCGGAACTCCTCGCGGGTCCACTCGAAGCGGTGGTCGCCGTGCCGGACGTGTCCGGCGGGCAGGGTCTCCCAGCGGACGTTGTACTCGACGTTCGGGGTGGTCACGAGGACCGTGCGCGGGCGCGCGTGTCCGAACACGGCGTACTCCAGGGCGGGCAGCCGGGGCAGGTCGAGGTGCTCGATCACCTCGCTGAGCACGGCTGCGTCGTAGCCCTTGAGCCGGTTGTCGGTGTAGGCGAGCGAGCCCTGGAAGAGCTTGACGCGGGCCGCCTGCCGCTCCCCCATCCGGTCGAGCTTCAGCCGCCGCGAGGCGATGGTGAGGGCCCGCACGGACACGTCGACGCCGACGACCTCGCTGAACCGCACGTCCTTGAGCAGTGCCTGCACCAACTGGCCCTGCCCGCAGCCCAGGTCGAGCACCCGGGCGGCGCCGGACGCGTGCAGGGCGCCGAGGATCGCCTCGCGCCGCTGCACGGCGAGCGGGGTCGGCTTCTCCTCGGCCTCCGACTCCTGAGCCACGGCGTTGTCGATCGACTCGACCTCGCTGTCGTCGGCCTCGGCCAGGCGCACCAGCTCCAGCCGCTCCATCGCCTGCCGGGTCAGCGACCAGCGACGGGACAGGTACCGGCTGGTGATCAGCTTCTGCTCCGGGTGCGTGGGCAGCCAGCCCTCGCCGGCCCGCAGCAGCTTGTCGACCTCCTCGGAGGAGACCCAGTAGTGCTTGGCGTCGTCGAGGACGGGCAGCAGCACGTACAGGTGGCGCAGCGCCTCGGCGAGGGTCAGCTTCTCCGACTCCAGGACGAGGCGGACGTAGCGTGAATCGCCCCACTCGGGGAACTCGGTGTCGAGGGCGACGGGTTCGGCCGTCACCGCCCAGCCGAGCGGTTCGAAGAGCTGTCGTACGAGGTCGGGGCCGCCTCGGGCGGGCAGTGCGGGCACCTCGATGCGCAGCGGCAGGGGCTCGGCGGCCCGCTCCGGGCGGGCGTTGCACACGCCCCGCAGGGCGCTGGAGAACACGCCGCTCAGTGCGACCGCGAGCAGCGAGGAGGCCGCGTAGGGGCGGTCGTTGACGTACTGCGCGAGCGCCGCGTCGGGTGCTCCGCCACGACCCTTGCCCTTGCCCCGCCGGACCAGCGCGACCGTATCGACCTCGAGCAACAGCGCGGCCGTGCAGCGCTCGGCGTCCGCCTCCGGGTAGAAGACGTGCGCGGTGCCGTAGGAGGTCGAGAACTTCTGCGCCTTGTCGGGATGCTTGTGCAGCAGGAACCCGAGGTCGGTGGCGGGGAGGGCGGCGGTGCCGCTCGTGGATATCGTCAGGAACACGCGTCCGAGTCTCCCGCGTACGGCGCGCTCTGACCATCGGTTTTAGAGCGGCGCCGCCGCCCGCCGGTGCCGCCGACGGGCGCCGTCCTACGCCTTCTCGATGATCGTCCGGGCGTTCCCGACAGCCCGCTCGTTCGCCGCGCGCATGGCGTCCAGGTCCTTCTTGCGCTCGCCGATGACCTTCTTCTGGACGCGGGACTCGATGCCGTGGACGGTGTCGATGTAGTCGGTGTCGAGCTTGCACCGGGCGTCCGCGGACGCCGTCTTCTTCTCCTTGCCCGACGGCTTCTCGGTCCGGTACCAGGCGGTGTCGGCCGATGCCTCGTCCGGGTCGGGGTAGTGGAAGCCCTTCTCCTTCATGCAGGCCGACCATGCGCGGTCGGCCTTCTTCCAGGCCGGGTCCTTCCCTGCCTTCTTGTGGGACTCGTACCAGAGTTCGAAGGGCAGCGAGAAGTAGCCGGTCAGCTTCAGGCCGCCCGCCTTCGTCGTCTTGGGCGCAGGGCCGTAGATCCGCCGCGTCGCCTGTCCCAGACACCCGCCCTCGGGAATGGGGTTCCCCTGGGCACGGTGGCTGTCGCCGGAGTCGAACGTGCCGGTGAGGGCGACGTACTGGTCGGCCGGCCACTCCTGGGGCTGCTCGGACTCCTCCTGGTCCTGAGCGCGGTTGTGGTAGCCGTGCTCGGTGGCCAGATCGGGGTCGTCGACCCCGTAGAGGCTGTCGTCACCGACCGTGCTGCGGCTCGCGAGGCTTCCCTGCCGGACCGGATACGTCGACTCCACGGCCTTGGTGTTGAGTGCCGCGAAGCCGGAGAAGCCGAGCCGGACCATGCACTTCTTCGCGAGGATCCACTGCGCCTTGCCGATGACCTTTCCCCCGTCCGACGACGGGTCCGGCAGGTAGGCGTGCAGCGGGAGCGACTCCATGGTGTTGAGGTGGTGGGCGTCGCCTGCGGGGTCGTCCTGGCCGGCGAACTGACAGGCCGACAGGGCCAGCAGGCCGGTGACTGCGAGAGGGAGGACTTTACGCACCCGGTCATCCGATCAGGTCCGGATCATGCGCGCCGTGACGGAGCCCACAGTTCCGGCACAGGGAGTCCACACCGTGACCACATCGCACCTCTTCCTGTGATCTTCGCCATGGCTCTCCGGGACGCGACCTGGTGAAGTGATCGTCCGTCAACTGACCACTGACAGAACGGGGATGGCAATGACCATCGACACCGGCGTGCCCATGCGCAGACGAGCCGCGATCGCGGCGACGGCCGCCGTGGTGCTCTCCACGGGGGTTCTCGCGGCCGCTCCCGCCCAGGCCGCTCCGTCGGCGCCGCCGGCGCCCACCGTGTCGGCCCAGGGTGCGTACGCGATGAACGCGGCCACCGGGAAGGCGCTGTTCGGGAAGGCGGCGGACACCGAGCTGCGGACCGGCTCCACGACGAAGATCATGACGGCACTCGTGGTGCTGTCGCAGCGGAACGTGGACCTCGGCCGCAAGGTGAAGATCAAGAAGGAGTACACGGACTACGTCATCGACCCGAAGACCGGCGCCCAGCGGTACTCCAGCGCCAAGCTGATCCTGGGCGACTCGATGAGCGTGGGGGACCTGTTGTACGGGCTCATGCTGCCGTCCGGGTGCGACGCGGCGTACGCGCTCGCGGACACCTACGGGTCGGGGTCGACGACGGCCCAGCGGACGAAGTCGTTCATCGCGAAGATGAACGGCAAGGCGCGTGAACTGGGCCTGACGCACACCCACTTCGACTCCTTCGACGGGGTGTCCAACGGCAAGAACCACGCCTCCCCCCGTGACCTGGCCAAGCTGGCCGGGGTCGCGTTGAAGAACAAGACGTTCAAGAAGGTCGTCGGCACCAAGGTGTACGACGACATGAAGTCCTACCGGCCCGGTGGCGGAACGCACGCGATGGCGCCGTGGGAGAACACGAACAAGCTGCTGGACACCTACCGGGGCGCGATCGGCGTGAAGACCGGCTCCGGCCCCGAGGCGAAGTTCTGCCTGGTCTTCGCGGCGACCCGGGGCGGCAGGACGGTCGTGGGCACGGTGCTCGCGGACACGTCGGTGGACGAGCGGCTCAACGACGCGAAGAAGATCCTCGACTACGGCTTCGCGCAGCGCGGCTGAGTGCGGGACGGCTGAGTGCAGGACGGCGGGGCCGGGCGGGCAGCGGTCCGCCCGGCGCCCGTCGGCGCCTCGGCCCTCAGGTGAAGTCCGAGCAGGCCAGGTGGGTGCCGCAGACCCGGCAGCGGAACAGGTACGCGGTCGGCTGGTCGTCCGCGTCGAGCGCCGTCAGGTACGCGTCGACCCGCTCGGCGGACCAGCCCCACTCCGCGCACTCCCGCCGCAGCGCCTCCACGGCGTCCGGGAAGTGCCGAAGCTCCTCGGCCCCGGCCGGCTCGATGAACTCGGCGCCGTCGCCGCAGTGGGTCAGCCAGCGCGGGGACTGCCAGGACGGGATGCCCGGGGTCCGCTCCAGGATCTCGCGGGCCACCTCGTCGGGCACCTCGCCGTCGATGACGTCGTTGAAGGTGGCGCCGTAGCGTTCGGCGGCCTTGCAGAAGGCGATGCAGTACGGGCAGATGCCCCTGCTCGGCGCCTCGGCCCCGTACACCGGGCCCGTGTACACCCAGCCGCGCACCTGTCCGCAGCACACGCACGGCTCGTCGGACGGTGCCATCGCCCCGGCCCCCGAGTGGTAGGCGAACCGGGGCGGGACCGGCCGCCTCGGGGGCTCCGGCAAGGGGCGGACGACCTGCTCGATCGACCGGCCCGACCAGGTGGCGGGCGGGACGACGATCGCATGGGCCCGCAGGTCGCCGTCGGGCAGGTGCCGCCGGTCGTGCTCCCGCTGCAGGAGCACGGGACAGTCCAGCGGCATGACCACGGCGCCGGTACGGCGGGCGAGTTCGGCCATCCGGTCGAGGACGAGGCGGCCGGAGACATGGGTGAACGACAGGCAGGTGGCGTCGCCGTGGACCTCCGCCTCGCCGCCGTCCGGGGTCCGCAGGTTCCACCACTCGGGCAGGCCCCGGGCGGGCAGGCCGTCCACGGTGACCGGACCCAGCACCGCACGGATCACCTCCTCCTTCATCGGGGCCGGCTCGCCGTCGCGGAACTTCAGCACGTAGAAGGGGTAGCTCATCGCGCTCCCCCGTCGACGTTCGCCCGGGCCCGGCGTTCGGCGGCGTACCCGTTCGTCACGACCAGCGCGATCGAGGCCAGGGCCAGCACCGCGACCACCGTGTTGATCCAGAAGTACGCGGGGCTGCTCGGGTAGGTGCCGCCGTCGTCCAGGACGCAGTCGAACCGCAGCGGCAGATAGGAGGCCGTCTGCCCGACGAGATGGTCGGCCCGGTAGTCGTCGCGGCACTCGTGGGCCGGCGTGGAGTCCGCGCCGGACGAGGACTCGTGCACGGCGAGCCCGACCGCCCCGGCACCGAGCACATAGAGGATCACCGCGCCCCAGCCCGCCATCCAGGCGGACCAGCGCAGCAGATCCCGCCGCCAGTCCGGGCGCCGGACGGGCGCCGCCACGGAGATGAGCTTGACGGCGACCACGACCACCCAGACCGGAACCGCGAGGACGGCGGGAATGCTCAGCAGAAACAAGAAGGAGCCCAGCGCGGATTCACCCATCGGACGAGATCACCAGGGCGGCACCGATCCGGCTGTGACGGAGGCCACAGCTCCGGTCACAAGGTCGTCACAGGTCACCGGGCCCCTCCGGCCTCGGGCCGAGAGGGGCCGGTGCGGGGCGTGTCACGACAGCTGCGACTGGACCTGAGCGGAGATCAGCTCCAGGTGGTCGAGGTCGCCCAGGTCGAGGACCTGGAGGTAGATCCGCCGGGAGCCGATCTCGGCGTACCGGCCGATCTTGTCGACCACCTCGGCGGGCGAGCCGGCCAGACCGTGGGCCTTCAGCTCGTCCACCTCGCGGCCGATCGCCGCGGCCCGCCGGGCCACCTCCTGGTCGTCCCTGCCGACGCACACCACGAGCGCGTTGGAGTACGTCAGGTCGTCCGCCCTGCGGCCCGCCTCCTCGGCGGCGGCGCGCACCCGGCCGAACTGCCGCTCGCTGTCCTCGACGGAGGCGAAGGGGATGTTGAACTCGTCGGCGTACCGGGCGGCGAGGCGCGGGGTACGGGTCGCGCCGTGCCCGCCGATGAGCACCGGGATCTTCTCCTGGGCCGGCTTGGGCAGCGCGGGCGAGTCGGTGAGGTCGTAGTACCGGCCGTGGAAGTCGAAGGTCGCGCCGAGCTTGGTCGCCCACAGCCCGGTGACGATCTCCAGCTGCTCCTCCAGGCGCGCGAACTTGTCCTTCGGGAACGGGATGCCGTACGCCTTGTGCTCCTCCTCGAACCAGCCCGCGCCCAGGCCGAGTTCCACGCGGCCTCCGGACATCTGGTCGACCTGGGCCACCTGGATGGCGAGTACGCCGGGCAGTCGGAAGGTGGCGGCCGTCATCAGGGTGCCGAGGCGGATGCGCCGGGTCTCGCGGGCCAGGCCGGCCAGGGTGATCCAGGCGTCCGTTGGGCCGGGCAGGCCGTCCACGTTGCCCATCCGCACATAGTGGTCGCTGCGGAAAAACGCGTCGAATCCTAGGTCTTCGGCGGCTTTCGCCACGGTGAGCAAGGTGTCGTACGTCGCCCCCTGCTGGGGCTCGGTGAAGATTCGAAGGTCCATACATCCATCCTGCACGCCACCTGCCCCGTCAACCTCACTGGTGACGCCTGGCGCGGCCGTCCCCGGTCGGGTGAAAATCGTCCCATGTGCGCGCCGGGTGAGGCGTGGGCCAGTGACCGGCCCCGATGGTGATCGTTGGGCCGTCGGAGCCGGACCGTCCGGCACCCGCGCCGGACGGTCGTCGCCGTCGCGTGTCGGGCCGAGGAGGCCGTGATGTCAGAAGAGCCCATTCCCTCTGGGGGTGGCTCCGCCGGTCAGCCGAAGGGGTTGCTGGAGCAGATGGAGGAGCTGATGGCGGCGTTGAACGCGGATCTGTCGGCCCTGGACGCGGATCTGCAGCGGGCGTCGGCCAAAGAGGGCGAGCCGGCCTGACGCTCCGCAGAGCCGGCTTGCGCAGCGTTCGCCTCACACGCCGGACGGGCTGTCCTTCGCCTCCTCGGGTAACACCTCCTCCCGCGCCGCCAGTTTGCGCAGCATCTCCAGAACCCGGTCCCGGGACTCGTCCGCGGCGTCGATGGCCTCCATGCACTGCCAGTAGGTCGTCTCGTCGGCCGCGGAACTGGCCATGCCGACCAGGGCGATGCCGACCTCGCCGAGCAGCCCGCCGAGGAAGAGAAGGGTCTGCCGGGCGTCGTCCAGCTCGGTGAGCTGGGCGGCGCGCAGGTCGCCCGGGTCGAGTTCGGGAGGGTCCAGGACGCCGCAGCCCCGGCCCGCCAGCTCGGTCAAGCCCAGTGCCTCGCCTCGCAGCTCCGGGGGGCCGGACACCGCGAGGCGACTGCCGATCGCCTGGGCCAGGGCCTGTGCCTGCCACACCTCGGCCATGATCTCGGGTATGTCGGCGCCTCCCGCCAGAGCCCGCCTGCTCGTCACAATGAGCCGCACCGCATCCATGCGTTGCCCCCGTCCCACTTGTCGTGCGTCCTCGCACGTCCGCTTGAACTCCCTTGTTAACTACCCAGCGTGAAACCCCGTAGGGCGAAAAGCCAGAGGTCGTCCGAAATCTGTGGACAACAATTCGGATTCGGCAGGAAATTTGACTGCGCAGAGTAATAACGGAGCCCTGCAGTCCGGGAGTCGGGGTCGCGGGCGACGTCAGGGGATGTCGTCCGTACCGGGGGCCGGAAAGCGCTGTTCGTTGCGGTCGATCTTGGCCGACAGGGCGGACAGCGGGTCGATGCCGAGCACCTCGCAGAGCTGGAGGAGGTAGGCGAGCACGTCGGCGACCTCGTCCGTGACCCGGTGCGCGGAGTCGGGATCGTCCATCACGCGGGCCGACTCCTCCGGGGTCAACCACTGGAAGATCTCGACCAGTTCGGACGCCTCCACACTGAGGGCGGCCACGAGGTTCTTGGGGGTGTGGTAGGGCTGCCAGTTGCGCACGGCGGCGAACTCGGCGAGCCTGCGCTGGAGTCCGGCCAGGTCAGGGTGTTCGGTCACGGACTCAGGTGTACCACTGTGACGCCCTCGGTCCCGGCCGCCCACGAGGCGTCGCTCACCGCGCCGACGCAGCGGATGTGGCCGCGCTCGCCCATCCGGGCCGCCGTGCCCAGCAGTGCGCGGCGCTGGCCGGGGTCGAGGCCGCGGTCGAAGCCGTCGGCGAGCACGGTGAGGGTCCGCAGGGCGTCGGGTACCTCGCCCGGTGTGTCCATGTCCAGTACGCCGGGTCCGGTCAGCAGCACCAGCGCCAGCGCGACATAGCGCAGTTCGCCGTCGCCGAGCCGGGCCAGTTCGGTGCGGAAGCCGTCGCCGCGGTCGAGCAGCGCCCGGACCGTGCCGTCGGCGAGCGGCTCGGCGACCAGGTCGGTCACCGGCCCCGCGCAGCCCGCGCGCAGCGCCTCGACCAGTGCGGAGTGCCGGCGGCCGCACTCGAACCGGGTGCGCCACAGGACGTCGGCGAGGTTGTCGCAGCCGGGCATGAGCCGCCCTGTGCCGGTCGGCACTGGGGTGCGCATGTACTCGGGGCGCGGGTCGCAGACGAAGACGGAGCGCAGGGCGACGACCATCTGCTCGGCGGCGGCCAGCACATGCCGCTGCCCGTCCGTCTTGCCGGCCACCCGCAGCGGCAGCAGGGCGGTGCCGAGGCGGTCGTCGGGCAGCGGGGCACGGGTCACCGGGGCGGAGCCGGCGGTGTGCCAGGCGGCCTGTACGGTCCGGCGGCCGGGGTCGCGCAGGGCGGTCTCCAGCAGGACCACGCCCCGTGCCGTCAGCCGCTCGCCCACGATCCGCAGCTGCGGCTCGGCCTGTACGGCGACGTCGAGCCGGACCGGGCCCTCGGCACCGTCGGCCGTGCACCCGATCCGGAACCCCCGCCGCCCCTCGGCGTCGGGCCGCGCCCGCTCCGGTACACAGGCGACCGGATCCGGGAACACCTCGGCGAGCCGGACCCCTCCCCCGAGCCGCGCCAGCGCCTCGTACGCCCCGAACGCGGTCGACTTCCCCGCGCCGCTGGGCCCGGCGAACAGGGTGACGGCCCCCAGCGGAAACGCGGCCCGCCGGTGCCCGGCGAAGGCGGACAGCCGCAACTCGGTGATCCGGGCGCGTACGTCGACGACGGCGGGTCCGGGGGAAACCGGGTCCGCCGGTACGGACTCCGGCCAACGGGCCGACTGCGCCGGCACTACAGGCTCGGTGGACGTCGAGAGGTCGGGGGCCGCGGAGGACCCGGGCGACGCGAAGGACCCGGGCGACGCGAAGGACTCGGCGGACTCGGCGGACGCGGAAGGCACGGCCATATCCGGACGGTAGGCCTCCACTGCCACGGCGAACCGTTTTGCCGACGGCGCCTTCCTACGATCGGGGGACCGGCCGACGTGAAACCGGCCGGACGGCTCGCCCGAAAGCCCCGCGCCTCAGCCCCCGGACATCCCCGCCCCCTCCATCAACCCGCTGACCTCCGTGCCGGGCGGGGTGAGGAGGAACACGTTCCGGTCGACCCGGTGCATTCCGCTGCCGAGGCCGAAGACGACGCCGGTGCTGAAGTCGAGGACGCGCTTGGCGACCTCGCCCTCCGCGTTGGAGAGGTCGAGCAGCACCGGCACCCCGGCCATCAGTGTCTCGGCGACCTCGCGGGCGTCCGCGAAGACGTTGACCCGCAGGACGACGAAACGGCGTCGCGTCTCGGTCTCCGCGTCCGGCAGCGAGCGGTGGTTCACCGCCGACGGCCAGGCGTCCCGGCCACGCAGCGGCACGACCTGGGCGAGCCCTTCCCACTGTTCATCGGTGACGTCGTAACGGCTCACCGGCTCCCCCCGACCTGACTCGCACTCCATGCCTGCACCAGCCAATTCTTACGCCAAGTCACCCGTTCGGCCCAACAACGACACGAAGCGCGACAGGTCCGTCCGCCACTTCCCCCGCCCGGCACGAGGCACATGTACGCAAACGCCCGTTTCTTACCGCCCTCACACCGGACTCTTCACCTGCCACGACGCCCCGCTCACCGGCTGCCACTAGCGTCCGGTGCCGTGCATTTGGCAGAAACACAGCGGGTGACACCCGGCCGGCGGACGCAGTCGGCGGTGTCCGCCGCCCCGGGGGGTCGCACGGAAGACCTCGGCAGCCCCGCGCAGTGGCACCGCGTCCTGACACTGCTCGCCGATGCGAGCCTCTTCATCGGCACCCGCTCGGTCTGGAACCAGGCGGCCAGCCACCGGCTGGTCCTCGCGGCGGTCATCTCCGTCTGCTACGCCTCGATCCTGATCAGCGGCGTTCTCACGCTGACGGTCCGCCGGGCGCGCTCGCTGGCCCGGCTGGACCTGGTGGTGCTGCTGACCGCGATCACGCTCACCCTGTGCACCTGGGCGCTGAACCACGCAGGCGGCGACGAGGCGGTCCTCACCACCCAGGCCGCGCGGGAAATGGTGGCCGGACACCCGATCTACGGGCAGCCGTGGCCCTGGCTGTTCCACACCAAGGGTGTCGCGCTGACGGCGACGATAGACGGCGGTTACGACTTCACGTACGGCTACCCCCCGCTCACCCCGCTGCTGGCCGCGCCCCTGCTGTGGCTGGGCCACGGCGGCGCTCCGGCGACGGCGATGGCGACGCTCGCGCTGATCGCGGCCGCGGTGGTGCTGTGGCGGATGCTGCCGATGCCGTGGCGCTCGACGGCGACGATGCTCTGTCTGGGCTTCAGTTTCCTGCCGACGTACGCCCGCCAGGGCTACCCGGCGATCGTCGCCCTGGCCCTGCTGGTGCCGGTGGTGGTGCGCTGGCCGCGGATCGGCGCCGGCGGAAGGCTCGGCGCGGCGGGCGTCGCACGGGCCGTCTGCCTCGGGGCGGCGTGCGCGGCGCAGCAACTGCCCTGGTTCGTGACGCCGTTCCTGCTGGCCGGCATCTACGCCGTACGCCGGGGTGAACTGGGCGGGCGCGCGGCCTGGCTGGTCGTGCTGCGGATCCTCGGGGTCGCCGCGGCGACCTGGCTGCTGATCAACACGTACTTCGTCGTGCACGAGCCGGGCACCTGGCTCGGCGGGATCGCCCTGCCGCTGACGCAGGGCGCGGTGCTGCACGGTCAGGGCCTGGTGGACATCTCGCTGTACTTCACGCACGGCAGCGACCGGCTCGACTGGTACGGCCACGCGAGCGTGCTGCTGGCCGCGGCACTGCTGGCGCTGTTCGTGCTGTTCGTGCGGCGGCTGGGCCCGGCGGCGACCGTGCTGCCCTGGTGTGCCTTCTACCTGGCGACGCGCTCCCAGGACGGCTACTACCTGATGATGACCCCGCTGTGGCTCGCGGCGGCGATCACCGTGCCGCTGTCGGACTTCGCTCGGGCCTGGCAGCCGCGCCCCCGGTGGCTGACGGGTCCGCGCCGCCGCCCGGCGCTGGTGGGCGCGGTGGTCCTGCTGGTGCTGCCCGCGCTGGTGAGCGCGACCCTGGCGGTGACGGGCCGGCCGCCGCTGCGGATGGCCATCGCGTCGGCGCGGCAGGCCACGGGGCAGTCGCTGGCCGCGCTGACCCTGCGGGTGACCAACACCGGGGGCGGCCCGCTCACCCCGCACTACATGCTGACGACCGGGCAGGGCATGAGCAGGTACTGGTCCCTGGTGCGCGGCCCGGCCACGATCCCGGCGCACACCACGGCGACCGTCGAACTGCGCGCGCCCTCCGGCCGGTTCCCGCTGCCGGACAAGAAGAGCGCCCACATCCGGCTGCGTGCCTTCACGGGGAACCCGCAGACGCTCTCCACCCGGGACCTGCGGCCGGCCGAGCTGGGCGTCAGGCCGCGGCGCGGCTGAACCTGAGAGCGGCCGTCACCGTGGTCAGGCCGCGCATCATGCCGAGCTGGTTCCAGGTCACGCCGAACTGCTCGCGGTCCACGGTGAACTCGGTCTCCAGGGTGAGCGCCTCGGCCGTCGCCGAGGTCAGGCGTGCGGTGAGGTTCAGCGGCCTGCTGACGCCCCGCACGGTCAGCTGACCGCTCACCCGGACGCTGTCGCCGTCGATGCGGTCGGCGCCGCCGACGGCGAGGGTGATCTCCGGGTGGTTGCCGGCGTCCAGGAGGTCGGCCGAGCGCAGGTGCTCGTCCCGCTTGGCGTTCTTGGTGTCCAGGGAGGCCACGTCCAGCGTCACGGTGCCGGTGGCCGAGCCGTCGGGGCGGACCTCGCCGTGGCCGGTGACGGCGGCGAAGGTGCCCTTGACGGTGACCAGGCCCCAGAAGGTCTTGTGCCGCAGGCCCACGGTGGACGCGGTCGGGTCGAGCTGCCAGGTGCCTGTTTCCACGGCGACGGTCATGGCCGTCCTCCCCTTTCGTTGACATATTGTCGTTCAAATTTGGATGACCTCACGCTAGCCCAATATCCAAATTTGGACAACAGGTAGACTCGAAGCCATGGCCGCCCCCGACGAACACCCCGCCGACCAGCCCCCTTGCTTCTCCGCCGCGGGCGGCGGACTGCTCCCCGGCGAGCTGCGCGCCTGGATGCTTCTGCTGGCCGCGACGGGAGCGGTGGAGCAGCGGCTGCGGTCGGTCGTGAAGCAGACCCTCGACGTCTCGCACGACGAGTTCCTCATCCTGTGCCTGCTGGCCGAGCAGCCGCGGGGCGGCCTGCGCATGACCCGGATCGCCGACCTCCTCGGCCGCCCCAAGACCCGGCTCACCTACCAGATCGCCTGCCTCCAGCGGGCCGGCCTGGTCACCCGCGAGTCCGTGTGCGGCGACAAACGCGGCATCGAGGTAGCCCTCACCGACAAGGCCCGACGCCTCCTCCGGGAGGCCTCCGGCGCCCTCGCGGAGACGGTCCGCGAGGCGCTGTCCCAGTTCGTCGGCCCGGAGCAGCGCGAGGCACTGTTCGCACTGGTGCCCAACCTCACGGACTCCTGACGCCTCGCCTCGGCTCGCCTCGCCGACCATGCGGTGCCCCGATTGTCAGTGGTCCCCCGCATGATGGGAGGCGGACGACGGTCCGGTCTCGGAGGGGGATGCGTTGGAAGCCATGACGGCGGCCGAACTTCAGGGCACGTTCGAGCTGTCGAGCGCCGCGTGGGAACGGATCAGTTCGGATCCGGACCTGGTCGAGCCGATCGACCCGCGGTACACCGACGGCGTCACGAAGTGGGCGGGACAGGAGTTCGCCCGTTGGCTGGCCCTTCGGCACCCGGAGCTGGCCGAGGCCGTTCCCGCCCTCCTGCGTCCGGCGCCCGAGACCAAACCGCACTACCTGGAGGGCCGGTACGCCACATCCGACGAAGTGGGATACGACCGGGAGCACTTCGCCGGGCTGTGGAGGACGGACGACGGCGTCGTAGCGGTCGTCTACCCGCACTCGCGGATCCGCGCGCCCCGTGATCTCCTCGAATTCCACGACAGCGCGGCGACCGTCGTGGTCGTCCAGTCCGACTACGACCTCTACGGCCCCGCGCTCGAAGCGATCGACCGCGCGCACCCCGATCTGCCGTACGAGCCCATGTGGTCGGACATCGCGTCCCACATCGGCACTCAGGTCCCCTGGTGGCCCTCCCAGTTGCGCAGGCCGGAGCACCTGACCGCATGGCGGCCCGGCGACGAACCGACACCCGTGGCCGTGATCACCTGGCCCTCCTGGGAACCTCTGTACGAGCTGGCGGGTTCAGAGCCGGAAGGCTCGCCCGTGCGCGGCGCCTGCTTCACCATCGGCCACGAGATGCGGACCCAGGCCGCCGATTGGGTCGAGCACGAGGTGACGGAGATCCTGGAGAAGAGGGGCGAGTTCGGCGGCCCCAAGAGTCCCCGGGCGACAGCCGAGCGCGCCGCGATGGTCCTCCCGGCGGTCCCCGCGACCGAGGACCCCGGCCGGTCCGAGACCGTCCTCCCCGACATGGTCGCGCTGGGCCTGGCCAAGCTGTGCGCGCGCAGCGACGACGACGCGGTGGAGTGCCTGGAACAGATCAGCATGTGGAGCGGCGAACACCTGCCGTTCGGTGGCGCCTTCAGCATCACACGCACCGATGTCACCCGCGAGGGCGCGGAGTGGATCAACCGCCTGCGCCGCGTCAGCCCGACGGCGATTCACCGTCTGTGGACGCGGCACGAAGCTCCCGTGGGAACGTTCGTCGATCCCGTCACCGGCAGTCCGGTTGTGGCGTTCAAGGGGCGGTTCCTCTCCCGCGGCCATCGCGAGATCAGCTACCTCGGCAGCGCACCCAAGCGGCTGCCCGCCGGATCGGTCCTGAGGGAAGTCGTCCTCGACGACCCGATCTGGGTCCGCACCACGAAGGGCGTCCTGTATCCCGCACCGAGCATGGACGCCCCCGGACTCTCCTGGGGCTACAGCGGATCGGGCCCCGGCGCGCTCGCCCAGTGCGTGGGCCGGCTGCTCGACGACGGGTCGGCCCACGCGGTCACGTACGGCACGGACCACGACGAGGAACCGGGGCTGGAAGCCTTCTTCCAGATCAAGCACAAGCGGGGCACGCGCATACCGCGGCGGCAGCTCGAGCGCCGGCGCGCTTCGTCCTGACACCGGATCCGCCCGCCCTCCGAAAGGTCGCCACAGAATGCCGGGACGCCACCGGACCGCGCCATGGCAGGTCGCCGATCACTTCGCGTACGAGCGAGAGGCGACGGCGTACGACGCCGTGCTCGGCGTCTGTCTGACCCAGCCCTCGATCACGCGCCGGCTGGGCAAGAGGCCGCAGGCCAACGCGGAGAACGTACGCGCCAACATGCTGACGGAAGCGAACGTCCGACGGGCCCTCGAGCCCTGCCTGGAGCACCAGAGGCGCTTCCGTGGCGCGCTGAGCTGGTACGAAGCCGCCAGAAGGCGGATGGACTATCTGCACGATCCGCCGTCCCCGGAGACGTTCGTCCTCGGCCTGCTCACGCTGGTCTTCCTCCTCGTTCTCGTCCTGGCGCCCTGGACATACGTCGTCGGCGCGGCGTTCCTGCTGGCCGTGGGCACTTTCGCCGTTCGCCGCAACCCCCTGTGGCGGATGCACGTGCGCCACAACGCGGGTGAGCTGCTGATGAGGTCGGTCATGCCCGTCTACAAACGGCTGGCCGACTCCAGGGAGCAGACCTGGCGACGGGAACTCCAGGCCAAGGGCGTGGGCCCTTTGATGGAGCGGGTGGTCGAGGCACTCCTGGGCGAGGACAGCGACTCCCTGCTCCTCCCGGACGGTTACGAGGGGCTGCGCTCTCCCCGGAACCGGCAGTACGTGATCGACAACGAGGCCTACCGGCGCCTTGCCCGGAAGGTGGCCCAGCGCGAGGGCGGCACGATCGCCGTCAGCGGGCCGCGCGGTGCGGGCAAGTCGACGCTGCTGGAGCACTGCGCGGAGGAGGCCGACTTCTCCGTCCTCGTCCAGGCACCCGCCACCTATGCGCCGCACGAGTTCCTGCTGTCGCTGTACATCGAGGTCTGCGAGCAGTACCTCAAGGACAGCGACTACGACGTTCCCGAGTTCGATCGGCTGTCCACGGTCAGCAGGGTCGCGCGCCGGCTCGCTCCGGTGGTCCGGCGCGTGGTGCGGTTTCTCGGCTTCGCCCTGCCGGCGGCCGCGCTGGTCGTGCTCGGGCTGGCGGCCGCGGCCCGGTCGGCGGGGCTGCGCTACGAGGACGCCGTACGCCACCACGCACAGGATCTCTGGACCGGTCTGGCCGGTACCGCGCAGGACGTCTGGGGCGGGGAGCGGGTGGGCGCGGCCCTGGCGGTCACCCTCCTCGGCGTGGCGGTCTGGCGGCTGCGCCGGTGGGGCCGGTGGGGTGCGCTGCTCGAAGGGCTCCGGCTGCTGTTCGCCATGGTCGGCGGTGGTCTGCTCATGCTCGCGGCACCTGTCTCGCTGTTCTTCGACCCCGGCATCCGGCAGGGCTGGCGGGACGTGCTGGACGGATCGTCGGTACCGGGCCTGCTCCTGGGACTCGGTGTGTTTCTCGCCCTCGCCATGGAGGCGGCCCCCCGCTGGCCCGTCGGCCTGATCGTCCTCGCCGGCCGGCCCGTCTTCGCCGTGCTCCTCGCCGGCGACCTGATCCTGGCCTACCGGACTGCCCCGGTGCACGCGATGGTGACCGACAGCGGCAATCCGCTCCGTCTGGCATGCCTGCTGCTCGGTCTGCTGCTTTTCAGGGCCGGCCGGTGGGCGCTGCCTCAGCCCGAGCCGCCCCTGGTCACGCGCTGCCGCAACCAGCTCTACCGCCTCCAGACGGTGCAGACCTCGTCCTTCGCGGTGACCAGTGGCCCGCCCGCGCTGGTCTCGGCCCACACCTCGTCGCTGTCCACCGTCCCGCCCGCCCTGCCCGCGCTGGTCTCCGACTTCCGGGAGCTGCTGACGAGCATCGCCCAGGAGCGGTACGCCAGGAACGGCCGGGTCGTCATCGCCATCGACGAGGTGGACCGGCTCGGAACGGACACCCAGGCTTTGGCGTTCCTCGCGGAGATCAAAGCGATCCTGGGTGTGCCGCACGTCCACTACCTGATCTCGGTGGCCGAGGACGTCGGCGCGTCCTTCGTGCGCCGCGGGCTGCCGCACCGCGGGGTCACGGACAGTTCGCTGGACGACATCGTCCACGTACAGCCCTGCACACTCGCCGAGTCCCAGAGCATCCTCGAACGGCGCGCGAAGGAGCTGCTGGAGCCGTACAGCCTGCTGGCGCACGCGCTCTCGGGCGGGATACCCCGCGACCTGATCCGTTACGGCCTGCGGATCATGGAGATCGAGGAGAAGACTCGGTTCTTCGAACTGACCGACATCTCGCGACAGATGATCCTGGAAGAGCTGGCCGAGACGCTGGCCGGGTTCCGTACGCTGCTCGGCAAGCAGCAGTGGACGCGTGAGACGAGCGAGGTGCTGCTGACGTTCCGCAGAC
The DNA here is from genome assembly GCF_042895235.1 of Streptomyces sp. NPDC001410. Classification (NCBI taxonomy): domain Bacteria; kingdom Bacillati; phylum Actinomycetota; class Actinomycetes; order Kitasatosporales; family Streptomycetaceae; genus Streptomyces; species Streptomyces sp. NPDC001410. The sequence goes on along the minus strand of NZ_JBIAWE010000011.1, from coordinate 24,976 downwards.
TCATGGACCATTTCCGGCACCTTTGCCCGTGCCCGTCCACGGAACTGCACGGTGCGCTACGGCACGTGGCCTTCTACGACCTGGAGGGTCAGCTGGGGAGCGCCGCCCAGGACATCCCGGACGAGGTCCGCCGGCTGATCGACGAGGCGTCGGCGTACGTGCTGTTCTCCCTCACCCTGCTGGACGTGTTCGGCACCCCCGACTTCGCGCGCCGCAGGGCCGCGGCCGCGTTGCGCACCGACGGTGACCCGGACCTGCTGGCACAGGCACGGCAGGAACTGGCGGGCTCGCCCTACAGCGCGCGTTCCCTGATCATGGCGATCAGAGCTGCCTGGCGGGTCCCGCACCACGCCGGCGGGACCGTCCCGTGGATCCCCCGGCCGCGCAGCTCCCCCTGCCCGATGCACACGGAATCCGACGCCCCGGACGAGCCCGGAAGTGACGGGAGAGCCAGGTCACAGCCAGAAGGAGGGCAACGTCACAGCCCTCGGCCTGCTGTCACTTGAGCGCCCTGACCTAACATCCGAGCATGACGGTCCTGCCTGACGACGGGCTCTCACTGGCCGCCGAGTTCCCTGACGCGACACACGAGCAGTGGCAACGCCTGGTCGAGGGTGTGCTGCGCAAGTCGGGCAAGGAAGTCTCGGGCGCGGCAGCTGAGGACGCTCTGTCCACCACGCTCGAGGACGGGCTGCGCACCCGGCCGCTGTACACCGCGCGCGACGGCGCGCCCGACCCCGGCCTGCCCGGCTTCGCGCCGTTCGTGCGCGGCGGCCGCCCCGAGGGCAACACCGCGGGCGGCTGGGACGTACGGCAGCGGCACGCGACGCTCGCCGACGGCGCGGTCCTGACGGACCTGGAGAACGGCGTCACCTCGCTCTGGCTGGTCGTGGGACAGGGCGGCATGCCCGTGTCCGCGCTCGCACGCGCCCTCGACGGGGTCTACCTCGACCTGGCCCCGGTGGTCCTGGAGGCCGGCCGTGACGTGGAGGCTGCGGCGGCCGAGCTGCTGCGGCTGTACGAGGAGCGGGGCATCGACCCGAAGGCCGTGCGCGGCAGCCTCGGCGGCGACCCGCTGGGGTACGAGGCCCGCACCGGCGAGGCGCAGGACTTCGCTCCGCTCACCGCGCTGGCCCGGCAAACCGCCGGGCAGTACCCGGGCCTGCGCACGCTGACCGTGGACGCGCTGCCGTACCACGAGGCGGGCGGCTCGGCCGCGCAGGAGCTGGGCGCCTCCCTGGCCACCGGCGTGGCCTACCTGCGGGAGCTGACCGCGGCCGGTCTCACGGTCGAAGCGGCCTGCGCGCAGCTGGAGTTCCGGTACGCGGCCACCGCCGACCAGTTCCTGACCATCGCCAAGCTGCGCGCGGCGCGCCGGCTGTGGGCGCGGGTCGCCGAGGTGTCCGGGGCGCCCGGCGCGGGCGCGCAGGTGCAGCACGCGGTGACCTCGCCGGTGATGATGAGCCGCCGCGACCCGTGGGTGAACATGCTCCGTACGACGGTCGCGACGCTGGCCGCCGGGGTGGGCGGTGCCGACTCCGTCACCGTGCTGCCCTTCGACCACGCGCTCGGCCTGCCGGACGCGTTCGCCCGCCGTATCGCCCGCAACACCTCCACGATCCTGGTCGAGGAGTCCCATCTGGCCCGGGTCATCGACCCGGCGGGCGGCTCCTGGTACGTCGAGCAGCTCACCGACGAACTCGCCCACGCGGCCTGGGAGTTCTTCCGGTCGATCGAGCGGGACGGCGGCCAGGCGGCCGTACTGCGCTCGGGCCGGATCCGCACGGACCTGGCGACGACCTGGGCGGAGCGCTCCAAGAAGCTCGCCAAGCGGCGCGAACCCATCACCGGCGTCAGCGAGTTCCCTCTCCTGTCCGAGAAGCCGCTGGAGCGCGAGCCCGCGCCCGAGCCGCCGTCCGGCGGGCTGCCCCGGGTGCGCCGGGACGAGGCGTACGAGGCCCTGCGCGCCCGCTCCGACGCCCACCTGGCGGCGACCGGCGCCCGCCCCCGGATCTACCTGGCCACCCTGGGCACGGCCGCCGAGTACACCGCGCGCTCGACCTTCGCCGCCAACCTCTTCCAGGCGGGCGGCATCGAGCCGGTGACCGAGGGCGGCTTCGCGGACAGCGGCGCCACCGAGGCCGTGCTGTGCTCCAGCGACGCGCAGTACGCCGAACAGGCCGAGCGGACGGCCGGGTCGCTGAAGGCGGCCGGGGCCCGGCACGTGGTCCTCGCGGGCCGGGGCGACTACGCCGGCATCGACTCGTACGTCTTCGCGGGCTGCGACGCAGTGGACGTGCTGTCCGCGACCCTCGACCGCATGGGAGTGTCCTGATGGGAATCCCCGACTTCTCCGGCATCGAGCTGGGGACCCCCGTCGCCGAGGGCGGTGACGCGGAATGGCGTACGGCCGTCAAGAACGCCACCGGCGGCGAGGCACCGGTGTGGGAGACCCCGGAGGGCATCGGGGTCAAGCCGCTGTACACCGGCCGTGACCTGGAGGGCCTGGACTTCCTCGGCACCTACCCGGGCATGGCGCCGTACCTGCGCGGCCCCTACCCGACGATGTACGTCAACCAGCCCTGGACCATCCGCCAGTACGCGGGCTTCTCGACCGCCGAGGAGTCCAACGCGTTCTACCGGCGCAACCTGGCGGCCGGTCAGAAGGGCCTGTCGGTCGCCTTCGACCTGCCCACGCACCGGGGTTACGACAGCGACCACCCGCGCGTGACCGGCGACGTCGGCATGGCGGGCGTGGCCATCGACTCGATCTACGACATGCGGCAGCTGTTCGACGGCATCCCGCTGGACAAGATGACCGTGTCGATGACGATGAACGGCGCCGTGCTGCCGGTGCTGGCGCTGTACATCGTGGCGGCGGAGGAGCAGGGCGTACCGCCCGAGAAGCTGGCCGGAACGATTCAGAACGACATTCTGAAGGAGTTCATGGTCCGCAACACCTACATCTATCCGCCGAAGCCGTCGATGCGGATCATCTCCGACATCTTCGCGTACACCTCGCAGCGGATGCCCCGCTACAACTCCATCTCCATCTCCGGCTACCACATCCAGGAGGCGGGTGCGACGGCCGACCTGGAGCTGGCGTACACCCTCGCGGACGGAGTCGAGTACATCCGCGCCGGGCGGGAAGCCGGCCTGGACGTGGACGCGTTCGCGCCCCGGCTCTCCTTCTTCTGGGCGATCGGCATGAACTTCTTCATGGAGATCGCCAAGCTGCGGGCGGCCCGGCTGCTGTGGGCCAGGCTGGTCTCCCAGTTCGAGCCGAAGAACTCCAAGTCCCTGTCCCTGCGCACGCATTCGCAGACCTCGGGCTGGTCGCTGACCGCGCAGGACGTGTTCAACAACGTCACGCGTACGGCCGTGGAGGCGATGGCGGCGACCCAGGGCCACACCCAGTCGCTGCACACGAACGCCCTGGACGAGGCGCTCGCGCTGCCGACCGACTTCTCGGCGCGCATCGCCCGCAACACCCAGCTGCTCATCCAGCAGGAGTCGGGCACCACCCGGGTCATCGACCCGTGGGGCGGCAGCGCGTACGTCGAGAAGCTGACGTACGACCTCGCCCGCAAGGCCTGGGCGCACATCCAGGAGGTCGAGCAGGCGGGCGGCATGGCGCAGGCCATCGACGCCGGCATTCCCAAGCTGCGCGTGGAGGAGGCTGCGGCCCGCACCCAGGCCCGTATCGACTCCGGCCGCCAGCCGGTGATCGGCGTCAACAAGTACCGGGTGGAGAACGACGAGGCGATCGAGGTCCTCAAGGTCGACAACTCCTCGGTGCGCGCCCAGCAGATCGAGAAGCTGCGGCGGCTGCGCGCGGAGCGGGACGAGACCGCCTGCCGGGACGCGCTGGACGCGCTCACCCGGGCCGCCGACGGCAATGGCAACCTGCTGGAGCTGGCCGTGCACGCGGCCCGCGCCAAGGCCACGGTCGGCGAGATCTCCGACGCCCTGGAGAAGGTGTACGGCCGCCACCAGAGCCAGATCCGTACGATCTCCGGCGTGTACCGCAACGAGACAGGGGAGTCCCCGTCGGTGGACCGCACCCGTGCCCTGGTGGACGCCTTCGACGAGGCCGAGGGGCGCCGGCCGCGCATCCTGGTCGCCAAGATGGGCCAGGACGGCCACGACCGCGGCCAGAAGGTGATCGCCACCGGCTTCGCCGACCTCGGCTTCGACGTCGACGTCGGCCCGCTGTTCCAGACGCCGGAGGAGGTCGCCCGCCAGGCGGTCGAGGCGGACGTCCACGTGGTCGGCGTGTCCTCGCTGGCCGCAGGTCACCTCACCCTCGTACCGGCGCTGCGCGAGGCGCTCGCCGAGGAGGGCCGGGAGGACATCATGATCGTGGTCGGCGGGGTGATCCCGCCGCAGGACGTGCCGACCCTGCTGGAGATGGGCGCCACGGCCGTGTTCCCGCCCGGGACGGTGATCCCGGACGCGGCGTACGACCTGGTGCAGCGGCTGTCGGCCGACCTCGGCCACGACCTCTGATCCGCATGGCAGCGATCGATCTCGACACGTATGTGAAGGGTGTGCTCGACGGGAAGCGGGCCCTGGTGGCCCGCGCCATCACGCTCGTCGAGTCCACCCGCCCCCAGCACCGGGCGCTGGCGCAGGAGTTGCTCACCGAGCTGCTCCCGCACAGCGGCCGGGCGCGGCGGATCGGCATCAGCGGGGTGCCGGGCGTGGGCAAGTCGACGTTCATCGACGCGTTCGGCACGCTGCTGACCTCGCTGGGCCACCGGGTGGCCGTACTCGCCGTGGACCCGTCCTCCACCCGGACCGGCGGCTCGATCCTCGGTGACAAGACCCGCATGGAACGCCTGGCGGTGGACCCGAACGCCTTCGTACGCCCCTCCCCCAGCGCGGGCACGCTGGGCGGGGTCGCGAAGGCGACGCGCGAGTCGATGGTGGTCATGGAGGCCGCGGGCTACGACGTGATCCTCGTCGAGACCGTCGGCGTCGGCCAGTCCGAGACCGCGGTCGCCGACATGGTCGACTCGTTCCTGCTGCTCACGCTGGCCCGCACCGGCGACCAGCTCCAGGGCATCAAGAAGGGCGTCCTGGAACTGGCCGACGTCATCGCCGTCAACAAGGCGGACGGCCCGCACGAGCGTGACGCGCGTGCGGCGGCACGGGAGTTGGCGGGCGCTCTCAGGCTGATGCACGGCAAGGACGCGTTCTGGACCCCGCCGGTGCTGAGCTGCAGCGCCCGTGAGTCCGCCGGCCTGGACGTGGTGTGGGAGCGGCTGGAACAGCACCGCACGCTCCTCGACTCCACCGGCCGGCTCACCGCCAAGCGGCGGGACCAGCAGGTCGACTGGAGCTGGTCGATGGTCCGCGACGAACTCCTGGGCCGCCTGCACGCACACCCCGCGGTACGCGCGGCCGCCCCCGCCCTCGAACAGCAGGTCAGGGACGGCACGTTGACGGCGACCCTGGCGGCGGAACGCATTCTGGCCGCGTTCGAGGAAGGGCCGGGTTCCGCAGCTCACTGACGGAGATCGCGCGGCGCGATGTGGAAGTCGAAGGCGTGTGTCCCTGGGTCCAGGGCCGTCGCGCCGCCGTCGACGGTGAGCACGGCGCCGTTGACGTACGAAGCCGCCGGGGACAACAGCCAGCTGATGGCCTCCGCGATCTCCCGCGGCTCTCCGGGCCGTCCCATGGGCAGCAGCCTGGTCGCCTCCTCGTAGGCGGCATCCAGGCTCCCGTCGCCCAGGTCCGCCTCCTCGGCGAAGCGCGCCATGCGCCGGTCGGCCATCTCGGTCCGTACCCAGCTGGGGCACACGATGTTGGCCCGCACCCCCTGCCGCCCGTAGTCGACGGCGACGGAACGGCAGAGCTGGAGCAGGGCCGCCTTGGAGGTGGCGTACGGGGCGTTGCTCGTGCCGTTGCGCAGTGCGGAGACCGAGGCGACGCCGACCACTGCGCCCTTGCTCTCCAGCAGGTGCGGGATCGCGGCGCGCAGCAGGAGCAGCGGACCGGTGACGTTGGTGCGCATGACCTCGTCCCAGTCCGCCAGGGACAGGTCGCCCACGGCTCCGCCGCGCCCGATGCCCGCGTTGAGCACCAGCCCGTCGAGCCGTCCGTACGCGGCCAGGGCCGCCTGGACGAGACTCTCTGCCGCTTCGGGGTCCCCGGCGTCGCAGGGGTGCGCGAGGGCTCCGGTCTCGCGCTCGACGCGCCGCAGGGGTTCGGTCCGCCGGCCGGAGACGACCACCTGGTGGCCCTGCTCGCACAGCAGCCGGGCGGTGGCCTCCCCCATGCCCGTACCTCCGCCGGTCACGATGACAACGCGCTTGTCCGACACCGCAGTTCAGCCCTCCGTCGAGATCACCAACGGCATCCGAGCCTAGGGCCTGTCCGTGGATCATGCGGAGGTCGGGCAGGTACGGCTAGACGACCAACAGCACGTCCCGGCACGAGTACTCGACAGCCTTCGAGTAGACCTCCAGGGTCCACCGGCCCGGTTCGGCACGCAGTTCGGCGTGGAAGTCCCCGTCTCCGCACGGCCGCATCGCCTCGTCCGCCACGGGCCTGCCGTCCGAGCCGAGGCGGCGGACCCGCAGCCCCATCGCGGTGTCGGCGTTCGTCGCCCACACCTCGAAGGGCTCGCCGGCCCGGGCGAAGTCGGGAAACTCGACGCCGACGGGCTCCCCGGTGCTCAGCACCCCGGCCGGTTCGAGGCCGTCGCAGACGCGCCTGAGCTGCTTGAGGGCGTGCTCGGAGTTGATGAGGTCTGCGTGCCTGCTGTCGAGCCACACCGCCTGACCGGTGTCGGACCACTCGGGCGGGATCTGGGCGATGTGCGCCACCGTGCCGTCGCCGAAGAGCGGCAGACCCTGGTCTTCCGGATCACCGGAGTCCGAGAAGTCCTGATGGAACTTCGGCCTGCCGTCCGAAGAGAGGGAGAGCGCCTGGTCGGTGCGGTGCTTGTCGCCCCCGAGCGGGACCAGCGTGTAGCGCCTCAGGCCGTGTACGGCGTCGTTCTCCTCGATGGCGTCCTGCACCTCCTGGAAGAAGGCGAAGGAGTCGTCGATCGTCCGCGTCTCCACGCCCTCGACCGGTTGCCCCCGCAGCCGGGACCTGCCCTCCTGACGGTCGACCACCACCCGGTAGGTGGGGATGAGCTGGCCGAGCGAGGGGTAGGTCGAGCAGACCTCGTGGATCCACTCGCGGAACGGGCTCGGCACCCACCGCACCCGGCCGGTCAGGAACCGCAGCGCCTTGACGCTCCCCGAGAAGGGTGTGCCCAGCGTGGCGACCGACCGGGTCTGCTCCCATCCCCCGAGCACCTCGGTGTAGTACCGCACCACCAGACCGCCCATGGAACGGCACAGAAAGATCACCTTCGCGTCCTTGGCCCGCGGAGACCGTCTGGGGTCGGCCGTCTCCTGCCATCGGGTCAGCCGTTCCTGGACGAAGAGCTTGAGCTTCTCGGCCGAATTGCGGTTGCTCAGACGCCAGTCGTAGGCGAATTCCACGAATCTCTCCTGCTCGATGCCGAGCAGTTCGCGCAGGTCCGGGTACTCCATGTTGGAGACCAGTCCCGGAAGGAGACGCGGCCCGCGGATCACACCGCCCAGTTCCAGGGCGTGCGGCGGCTCCGGGTCCTCGTCCCCGATGCCCTTGGGGAGTTTGAGCATGTCTCTCGTTCGTCCGGGCCGGAAGAGCCCGCTCATGGCCTCCGGGGTCAGGTCCCAGATGTCGGCTCCGTTCCGGGTCAGGGCCGTGCCCATGATGCCGGGGACGAGAACCACCAGATCGTCCTTCAAAGAACGCGCTCCTTGTCTCTTATCGGGGATCCGACCGGCCAGGGCACGAACAGCTGGTCGCAGCGGACGCTGTTCTGCGCGATGCCCTGGATCATGAGGGTGATGCCGCGGCTGTCGAAGGCGGAGTCCACGCCCGTCACGTCGTACCCGCGCGATTCCATGGGGTCCAGCGCCTTCTCCCGCCTGACGTCCCAGAGCCTGAGGCGGCCGGAGTTCCGGCTCCAGCCCACGAGCAGGGGCCGCTGCGCCGGACCCGCCAGAGCGACACCGTCGAGTGCTCCCCCGGACTGCCGCGGCAGGACGGTCGACACGGCGTACCCTCCGTCGCACTCGGCGAACTTCACCGTCTCCCCGGTGGTGAAGGCGATCAGCGGAACCGGCGTGTTCGTGCGCTGCAGCAGGCCCGTGGCCACTGCCTTCGCCCGGATGACGCTGACCGGCTGCGGCTTCGCGCCGGGCTCCGTGAGGTCCCAGACCCGGACCGCGTTGCCGCCCCAGGCCGACAGCCACGAGGGACCCGAGCCAGGCCCGACCACTTCGAGCCGCTGCACGGCGCCGGCGGCTCCCATCCAGAACGTCCGCCCTTCGCTCCAGGCGCCGGGGTCCCCCAGCTCGCGTTCCCAGGTGACCACGCTCTGCCCGGACGGCCACAGCAGCCGCAGCCGACCGGTTCCGGTGGCCCCAAGAGCCAGGGAAGGCACCGGCCGGTCCTCCGGTCCCGGTAGGGCGAAGGTCTCGGTCCGCAGCAGTCTCAGTCCCGGCCCGAGCGTCCAGAGCAGAACCTGCCTGCGTCCGACCGCCGCGGTCAGCCAGCGGTCACCGATCCTCGTCGCGGCCAGCGCCTCCACCCTCGCGGGGTGCGCGAGCCGGAGCGCCTCGCCTGCCTGCCCGTCGGAGGAGTGCGGGCTGACCATCACGTCGGAGCCCTGCGAGCGGCTCAGCAGCAGGGTTCCGTCGGGTCCTGGGTCCGTCACCCGTAGCCGTGTCCTGCCGACCGCTCTCCCGCCGGTGTGGCGGGCGTCCGCCACTTCGCCGTCGGCCGGCAGATCATGCGGCTCCCAGACACGGATGCGCGTTTCGTCCGCCACCGCGAGTCGCCCTGTTCCCGAAGGGTCGAAGGCCAGGGACTGGTGATCGTGATCGCACGGCAACGAGACCTGTTCCGCGCCCTTCTCGTCCCAGACGCGGACCGCGGCGTCCTCCCCCACCGCTGTCAGCAGTCCACGCGGGCCCCGTCCGACGGTCACGGCCCGGCCGGCGCTCGCGAGTCCGGGGCCGTACAGCGGGCGTGCCTCTCCCTGGAAGAGGTCGTCCATCCGCCAGGTGTGGAGCGTATGGCCGTCCAGTGCCCCGATCACCGCCCCGGCTCCGGTACCGTCCGGCAGGGCCAGCGCCGACACCGCGACGACCTGCTCGATGCCGTCCCCCAGTGACCGGACCTGACGCAGCGGCTCCTTCATCGTCTTCCGGCCGGGCAGCTCCCAGACCTTCACCCCCGCCGGGCCCCCGGTGATCACCGCTGCCCTCTCGGCCACCACCAGGAGACAGGCGCAGAGGGCCGGCACGCGGACGGTGTGCGTACGGAGTTCGTCCCGGGAGTACTCCCTGGTGCTGTCCCACCGCCACAGCCACACGCGGTCACCGTCGACCGTGGCGAGGAGGACCTCGCTGCCCCAGCGCGCCGAGTCGACCGTGCCCGGAGTCCCGCCCCAGTACAGCTCCTCCACCGGGTACCTGCCGTTGCCGTGCCACATCCGCACGCACCGGCGGTCCACGGTGGCGACCACCCGGCTGTCGCCCCGGCCCGACGCCGTCACGCCCCGCTGCCGCGGAGGGGCGCTCCAGGTGGCCGGACCGGTGTCCCTGCCCCGGATCTCGTGTCCCTCCGTGGTCCAGGACTTGACCTCACCGGCGCCCGACGCATGGATGATCCCGTCGCCGTGCGCCTCCCAGTGCACGGCGAGCGCCCCGCCCGGCGGGGCGGGCCAGCTCCTGTGCAGCGGAAGCCGTACGGCGCTGCTCCACACGTCGTCCCAGAACACCGACGACGGCTTCGGCACGGCGGTGAGGAATTCCCGGGAGAACATGGCCAGCGCGGTGGCCCGGAGCATCGCCCACCTGCCCTCCTCCGCCTCGTGCCGGCGGAAGTGGCCGGCGACGCCCAGATAGAGCGCGCTGTGCGGGGTGGTCGTGAGCCGGGCGGCGACCAGGGGTTCGAGGACGTCGGGCGAGGCGGCCACCAGGAAGTGACAGTCGCCCACCAGTTCCTCCAGGAGGTCGTCCCCGCCCAGGGCGGCATGTGCGGTGAGGTGGCGCTTCACGTACTGCTCCGCGGTCCGCCAGTCCTCGCCGCGGCGCGGGGTCAGGGCCCGGTGGATTGCTCGGTGCTGTTCCCGCTGCCGCAGCTCGTCGCCGAGCAGGTGGGCGCCGAAGCTGGGGTGGTGGAGGCGGTAGACCTCCTCGCCCGCCTCGACGTCCTTCGCGATCGTCACGCCGGTGGCCCGGCGGATCACGTCACGCAGGTCCGGCTCCCCGTACTCCCTGCTCTCCGGCGCGCGTACCGCGTTGGTCACGGCCAGCCACACCCTGGGCTGGGGCAGTCCGACTCCCTGGGCCAGTGCGAGGGCGGTCATGAAGTCCCGGACCCGGGCGGTGTCCTGCGGGTCGAGGCGTAACAGCTCCTCGGCCAGCAGGGCGTCCAGGACGGACGTCCCCTGCCGCAACTCCCTGCGCACCTGGTCGGCGTCGGACGGCACCGGCCGCTTGGCGACGTGCCGTGCCCACAGGGTGGCCACGAGGAAGAGGCCGTTGCTGCCGGCCGCGATCTGCCGGGCGACGGCGCCGCGTTGCTGCGCGGCGTGCGGCAGCGCGTAGGGGGAGTTCCCCTCGGCGAGCAGCCGTTCGACGTGCCGGGCGATGTCCTGCTCGGTCTCGTCCTTGCGGTCCAGCTCCAGCAGGGTGGTGGTGTGCAACACGTCCAGCAGGGTCTCGGCGCGCAGCTCGCCCGGAAGACGGCGGCGGGCGTTGGGCCGGGTGGCGACCACCACGCGTACGCCAGGCAGGGCCGCCAGCGGGTTGAGCAGCCCCCGGGCGAGGTCGAAGGAGTGCCCCGCGGCCGCCTCGTCGAGCCCGTCGAACATCAGGGTGAGACTTCCCTTGCGGTCCGCCAGCGCCTCGACCTGCCGGACGAGGCTGTGCGGTGATCCCGGCCTGATCTGTGTCGTGTCCAGTCCGAGTGGGGTGAGGCCTCGTGCCAGTTCCTCGCAGAGCGTCGACAGGGTCCGGCCGCGGCAGTGGAGCGCGGCGTTGACCGAGCGGAGTTCGGGCAGCACCCGGGGGCGCCGGTCCGCGGGCAGGGAGGCCACGAAGTGCTCGACGGTCAGGTGCGCCACGTACGCGAGGAGCGTCGACTTGCCCGCGCCGGACGCCCCCGTCACCGTGAGCATCCCGGTTTCCCGGGTGCGCAGCCAGTTGACGAGATCGGCGAGGACACGGTGCCGGGAGGCGAAGTCCCGCAGGTGCCAGCTCTCGCCCGAGCCGGAGAAGACCGGCAGTTCCTCGCCGGCGAGTTCCGTACCGATCCAGGACCGGTCGTCCTCCGGGCGCAGCGCGGAGCGCGCCCGCGGGGACCAGTGCGGGTTGGGCAGGAACCAGGCGCGCAGTGTCTGCGGCTCCTGCCAGAAGGGGACCTGTTCCCCGGTCCGGCTCCGGACCGCGCTCATCAGCTGCTGGAAGGGGACGTACTCGTTCTCGCGATGGAAGATCCGTGCGCTGTCGTCGATGATCTGTTCCGGAGTCGACAGGACCTCCTCCAGGCAGTCGACCCAGTGTCCCTCCAGCGCCTCCTGCCGTGATCCGGCGGTCGCGACGACGGCGAATCCGACCTCCGCGTCGTCGACGCCGGCGCTCAGCCGTGCGTCCTTGACGTGGTGACTGACCTCGCGCACCGCCTCGCCCGAGAAGCAGGCGTCCAGGACGAGCAGGGTGTCCGTGGGGTCCTCGGCGAGCCAGGAGACGAGTTCCTCGGCCGAGACCGCCCGGCCGGGATCGAACTCCCCCTCCTGGTAGCTGTCTTCGCAGGCGAGGTAGAAGGCGCCCGACACGACTTCGCCGTGCCCGGTCCAGTAGAGGATCTTCCTGTCCACCGCCTGCTGCCTCAGCCGCCGCACCAGGTCGCGGATCTGCGCACGTCCTGCGGACGGTTCGGCCCCGCCGTTCCTCCCCGCACTGGTGACGGCCAGTGACGGAGCATCAAAACCGAGCCGTGCGGCCTGTTCCACGAAGCGAGAGGCCGTCTTCCGTAGCTGGGCACGGTCCCTGACCCGCCGTGCGTCACCCCGGTATGTGTCGACAACAACAGTGGCGACCACACCGTCACGCTTCTGACCCCGGTCCAACCGAACTCCCCCTCCAAAGAGTTCAGCCACCCGTCCGTGCCGCGTGGCAGGACGATTTGTGGAAGCCTGACGTCTCACACCTGACAAGGTGCGCCGCTCACGCTACTCGACATGGGGGAGAACTCGTGGAATCGCGCGACCGCATGGTCATCGGGAATTTCGTCACGGACTGTCACATCTTCGAGGGAGACGGCACCCGTCCGATCCCGAAGGAGAATGTGCAGATCATTTACGAACCGGGGCTCCGCCGCGTGGAACTCCCCGTCGAGGTCCAGCGGTGGCGGGAGGACATCGAGGCGGAGATGCAGCGCCGGCAGGCGGCGGGTGAGCCGTACGCGTGGAACAACCCTCGTTTCGCCGTCGAAAGCATCATCACCTCGCGGAGCGACGAGACCGAAGAGCCCCTGGTGCGGATGAGCCTGTGCGACGCGGACTACTACGACTTCATCGCCACGTCCGTCAACCTCGACGAGCCGCTGCGCGAGGGGGAGTCCGCCACCCTGCGCTCCCAGTACCTGGAGAACGCCGACCCGGTGACCGCTCCCGCGTTCCTCTCCTGCAGCTTCGGCATCAACGTGGCGGTGGAGACGGGACCCGACCGGAAGATGGTCTTCGCGCGGCGCAGCGTTCAGGTCGAGGGCCACAACAAGGTGCGCTGGAACTCCTCGGTCAACGAGGGGCTCGCCGCCATCCACGACGTCCCCGAGGACGGCTCCCCGATCAGCCTGCACGCCGTGGCGCGCCGCGCGCTGCGGGAGGAACTCGCCGTCCAGGACGAGGACGAGGTCGAGCTGGAACTGCTCGCCTTCGCGCTCGACGTGCGCAACCACCAGTGGGCGGCCTTCTACCGGGCCGTGCTCCCGGACCTGACGGCCGACACCCTCGTGGCCCGCCGCAGCCGCGGGATCGAGGACAAGTGGGAGCACGACCGGTTCGACTTCGTCCCGGCCGACCCCGACAGCGTGCTCGACTTCATTCTGCGCAAGGAGCCCGAGGAGTGGACCCCGTGCGGGCCCGCCCTCTTCTACCTGGCCCTGGTCCGCGCGGCCGTCGTCGCCCGCGGCGGCAACCGGTCGGGCCGGCTGGACGTCGAGGCCGCCGAGCGCCGGGCGGTGGAACGGCTCGCGACGCCCGCCGCCCGTCAGTAGCGCCGCCGCGCCGGGGGCGGCGCGTCAGAAGACGTTCCGCTCCCGGTGCTGCCGGCGCAGCTCCAGGAACTTCGCGCGCACCTCGTCGGCCGGCATGCCGCCGCCCGCCTGGATCCTCAGGTCCGCCAGCGCGTCCCGGGACTCCATGAACCCACGCCACTTCTGCTGGGGCTTCAGCCAGGTGTCCACGGCCGTCATCACCGCGACGACCAGTGCCAGCGCGGGCACCCAGGTGATCAGCCAACTCCCGTGGCCGCCGCCGAGGTTCTGGTCGGCGGCCACGATGGCGCTGGCGATGATGAGCAGGATGCGGCTGAGGTAGTAGGTGACCCCGTAGTTGAAGGTGGCGATCCGCCACCTGCGCATCTCCCTGTCCATCTCCTTGACGAGGGGCTCGGGCAGGGGCTCGGCCGCCGCCTGCTGCTCGGCCGCTGCCCGCTGCTCGGCCGCTGCCCGCTGCTCGGTTTCCGTCACGGTCTCCTCGACGTCCTCGGCCATGCGTCCCCCTGCCCTCTCCATGTCACCGCGCGAACAGGGCCCATTCTCACTGACGGTGCGACGCCTGCTGCTGGGGCGGGGTGATGTCGAGCAGGGCTACGTACCGGGCGAGTTGGACGGAGGCGTTGAGCATCGCCACGCCTCGGACGGTGAGGCGTTGCCGCCAGTCGTCGAGGGCGGCGGACAGTGCCTGGGTGCCGCCGGCGGTGCGGATCTGCTGGACCACGGTGGCGATCTGGTCCAGTTGGTAGCCGCCGCGCCTGAGGAGGTGGGCCAGTTCCGCGTCGCGGATCTCGGGGGCACCGTACGCGCGGTGGCCGGTGACCGGTGCGCGGTCGGGGGCGAGGATGCCCGCCGCTTCCCAGTTGCGGAGGGTCGCCGCGGTGACGCCCAGGCGGTGGGCCAGTTCGCCGATGCTGAAGGTCTCGCTGCTCACCGGTGCGTGCGCGGCGGTTTCGGGGCTGGTGGTCAGGTGGGCGACGGCCTGTCCGACCGCGTCCAGTGTTCCCCGGTCGCGCAGCAGTTGGGCATGGCTGCGGTCGACGGCCGTGAGCGCGGCGTCGAGTTCGCCCGTGTTGAGCGCCCGCATGATCTGCCCGCTCACGGCGTATCCGTGCGCCGGGACAAGCGCCAGATAGGCGCGCAGGGCGGCCGCGTGCGTCTCGGAGTAGACGCGGTAGCCGGACGGGGTGCGGTCGGCGAGCGGGATGCACCCGTCCCGCTCGTAGTTGCGGACCGCCTGGGTCGAGATGCCGTGCTCACGGGCCAGATCGGTGGGACGCAGGTGATCCATGGTTTGAGACTTTAGCGCACTGTTCCAGCGGCTTTTCTTTCAAAGTTTCCACCGGGATTGCAGGTATACGCTTGAACTTCAGGAGCAGGGAAGTTCGGGAATCGCCACAGCTCGGAAAGGAAATCCGGTAAATGCCGGCAGCGATCGAAGTGGCTGGACTGTGCAAGAGCTTCGGCTCGGTGATGGCACTCGACCACCTTGAACTCACCGTGCCGGAGGGCACCGTACACGGTCTGCTCGGCCCCAACGGCGCGGGCAAGACGACCACGGTCCGCCTCCTGAGCACCCTGATCAGCCCGGACGACGGAACGGCCGAGGTGTTCGGCATCGATGTGCGCAGCGACCCAGGAAGAGTACGGGCCATCATCGGACTCACCGGGCAGTACGCCGCGGTGGACCAGTTACTGACCGGGCGCGAGAACCTGCACATGATCGGCAGGCTGTTCCGGCTGTCCAAGTCCGACAGCAGGGCGCGGGCGAGCGAGCTGCTGGAGCGCTTCGACCTGGGCCGGGCGGCCGACCGGCAGACGAAGACGTACTCGGGCGGGATGCGCCGCCGACTCGACCTCGCCGCGAGCCTCATGGCGCGCCCCAGACTCATCTTCCTCGACGAACCGACCACCGGCCTGGACCCGCGCAGCCGCCTGGCGGTGTGGCAGATGGTGCGCGAGCTGGTCGCGGAGGGCACCACCGTGCTGCTCACGACGCAGTACCTGGAGGAGGCCGACCATCTCGCCGACTCGCTGTCGGTGATCGACCAGGGCAAGGTCATCGCCGGCGGCACCCCGGACGAGCTGAAGGCGCAGGTGGGCCAGGACTGGGTCGGCATCACCCTCATCGACGGCGCCGCGCTCGACGAGACCACGAGACTCCTGCGGGAGCGGCTGGGCATCGAGCCGACCGCCGACCCGGAGACGCTGGTGGTCCACGCGCCGCTGGCCGACGGCGGCACTCTGCCCGATCTCCTGCATCTGCTCAGGGACTCCGGTGTCGCGATCGGCAACGTGGCGCTGCGCCGCCCCACACTCGACGACGTGTTCCTCGCCGTGACCGGTCATGCGGTCACTGGTCATGCCGTGACCGGTCATGCCGCCGAGCACGGGGCCGACCGGCAAAGCAGCGGGAAGGACAACGAGCGGTCATGACGTCCACGACCCTGACCTTGCACAGCGGCAAAGCCGGCACGAAGCCGCGCAGCGGAGTCTTCTGGTGGTTGTCCGACGTGTGGGAGATGACGCTGCGGAACATCCGGCACACCTTGCGCAGCCCCGAGCTGGTGAGCTTCTCGCTCCTCCAACCGGTCATGTTCATCCTGCTGTTCACGTACGTCTTCGGCGGCGCGATCAACATCGGGGGCGGACGGTACGCCCAGTTCCTGCTCCCCGGCATCTTCGTCCAGATGGCGCTCTACGGTTCGGCCGCCGGCACCACCATCGGCATCGCCACGGAAATGCGCGAGGGTCTGATGGACCGCTTCCGTTCGATGCCGATGAGCCGCTCCGCCGTGCTCGTCGGCCGTACGGTGTCGGAGATCTTCCGCAACGCCGTCACCGTGGCCGTGACGGTGCTCATCGGCCTGCTCGTCGGATTCCGCTTTTTGGGCGGGTTCTTCCCGGCGCTGGGCGGCATGCTGCTGTTGCTGCTGTTCGGCTACGCCGTCTCCTGGTTCGGCGCCTTCATCGGTCTGTCGGTGCCCAATGCGGAGGCCGCCCAGGCGGCCGGTGCCGTGTGGATCTTCCCGTTCACTCTGATCTCCTCGGCGTTCGTGCCGACCAGCACGATGCCGGGATGGCTCCAGGCCTATGCCGCCCACAGCCCCATGACCGCGGCCGTCAACGCGCTGCGCGCCCTGTTCAGCGGCGGCCCGGCGGGCAGCTACGTCCTGCAGACGGTGGCGTGGTCGATCGGCCTGATCGTGGTCTTCGCCCCGCTCTCGGTGCGCAAGTACGCATCAAGCTCCCGCTGATCCCTGGACCCCGATTGATCACCGGTTTGAGACTTTCCAACGCAACTGAGCCCAGTTCAGACGCCAGAGCCTCGGGAAGTCTCAACCGGTCTTGCAATGGTTCAATTGAGACACATGAGAAAGAACCTGCACGACCTCACCGTGGCCTCATGTGATCTGCTGGCGCTCGGTGAGCCGACCCACCAGGAGCCCGCCTTCGGGTGGGTCCGCAACGAGCTGTTCGTCCAGCTGGTCGACCGCGGCTTCCGGTCGATCGCCCTCGAGACCGACCGCGTGGCCGGGCTCGCCGTGAACGACTTCGTCCAGGGGAGAGCCGGATGCCTCGACGCGGTGATGCGTGAGGGCTTCTCCCACGGCTTCGGGGACCAGGAGCCCAACCGGCAGCTGATCGCCTGGATGCGCAGCTACAACCAGAACCGGCCGCCGCAGGAGCGCCTGGCGTTCCACGGCTTCGACACCCCGACGGAGAACCACAGCGCCCCGAGCCCCCGGCGCTATCTCGAACACACCCGGGACTACCTGCAACTCGGCGTCGACCTCGCGGACCTCCTCGGCGACGACGAGGGCTGGAGCCGCACGGAGGCGGTCATGGACCCGGCCATGTCGCTCGGTGCCACGACCGAGGCCGAGCAGGCGCGCTCGATCGCCGACGCCATGCTCACTCTGCTGCAGGCACGCGAGCCGGATCCGGCCGGGGCGGACTCGCATGCCGAGTGGCTCAGGGCGAGGACGCACCTGACCGCAGGCCTCGGCCTGCTGCGGTACCACAGGCAGTGTGCGCAGAGCCTCGACCACGCCGCACGGATCTCCCGCCTGCTCGCCACCCGGGACTCGCTCATCGCCCAGAGCCTCCTCGACGTGCGCAGCGCCGAGGCACGGCGGGGCCCGACCCTGGCCTTCGGCCACAACCTCCACTTCCAGCGCAGTCCGAGCAGCTGGTGCCAGGCGGACCTGGACCTCAACTGGCACGGCGCCGGCACCGTCCTGGGGCCCCTGATGGGCGAGCAGTACGGCTTCGTCGCCGGCAGCCTGGGCCGCAGCGAGGCTCTCGGGCTCCTGGATCCCGAGCCCGACACCTACGAGGGGCTGCTGCAGAGCGGTACCACCGCCTGGGATCTGGCGACGGACGTCACGGACGCTCCCGCCCGCACGCGGACCGACATCGCCCCGCAGCAGGGCTACCGCCCGCTCGACCGGACGATCCTCGAAGGAGCCGACGCGGTCCTGCACATCAGCGACGGTACGGCCGCCGGCAAGCAGTCGCAGGACGCACTCCTGCCCGTGCCGGCAGTCACTTCGTGATCGGTCACGGCATCGCGCCGACGGATCCGTCGGGGCGCCCGCCGGCACCTTGGTGATGTTCTCCCGGCTCGACACCGCGTGGCCCGGCTGCGGCACGCGGTGTCTTGGCTGCGCACGCCTTCAGGCGGCCGCGTTCTCCAGCACATAGCCGCGTCCCCACGCGGTCCGGATGACCAGGTCGATCGGGGACAGGCGGCGGCGGAGCCGCATGATGTGCAGGTCGAGCGAGTTTCTCGTGGGCATCGGCACCCGGTCGGCGAGCCGCTGGGTGAGTTCGTGCCGGTACACGACCTCACCGAAGTGCTCGATCAGCAGCTCCATCAATTCGGTCTGCGCATTCGAAATGGTGATCGAATGCGGTCCGAAACACAGCGTTCCGGCCGAATCCAGAGTCGGAACCTGACGGCTGTCGAGCCGGTTCTGTAACGCCTTGACGCGGGCGTCCAAATCCTCTCGGGATATGGGCGCACGCACCCAGTCCTCGAACGGGTCGTTGCACACGGGAGGGCGTGCGCCTCCCTCCACGACGAGAAGACGGGGCACACCCTCCCTCCTGCATCGATTCCGCAGATCCGTTTGTGCCGGCCATCGGACGAACATTACGTCGCTGTTTGTGCCAGCCACAGCACAAGCCTCCCCGTTGAGACGCTCATGGATGGGTCAGGTCCATGCCTCTATGCCATGTTAGGTTGTTCGGCCTGCAACCGGGAGGCGGTACCGATCCGTTCCGGCCCGCCCCGAGCGTGCGCCTTTCACCACGGCGCGCGACCTACCGGTTCATCGCCTCCCGGAGACTGCGGGGCCGCATGTCGGTCCAGCTCTCCTCCACGTAGGCGACGCTCTCCGCCCGTCCCGCCGGACCGAAGACAATGCGCCAGCCGGCCGGCACCTGGGAAAAGGCGGGCCACAGCGAGTGCTGGTCCTCGTCGTTGACCAGTACGTAGAACTGGCCATTCTCGTCGTCGAACGGGTTGATACTCACCCTAATCCTCCAGGTATCGTTCCAACGGTCAAGGGTTTGACCCAGATCACCGCGCCGCGCGCAGAATCTGGTTGATGACACGACAGATTTCAGCCGCGTTACGCGGCCAGTACATTTCGTTGTGAGCGCAGGAGATGTCAAAGCGCTGGATTCGGCCGTCGACGAACTCCTGCCACAGCACCTCGAGTTCCTCCTCCAGCTGTCGCTTGTCGTGGGTCTCCGGGTCGAGGAGTGCGTTGAAGAAGACCACGTCGCCGTGGTACCGCGGTGAGGTGAACCGGCGCATCTGCTCCATCTCGCCGACGAAGATGGAGGAGGCCGTGGCGACCAGGGTCGGATATTCCTCCATTCCGGCCA
Source organism: Streptomyces sp. NPDC001410 (assembly GCF_042895235.1). NCBI lineage: Bacteria > Bacillati > Actinomycetota > Actinomycetes > Kitasatosporales > Streptomycetaceae > Streptomyces > Streptomyces sp. NPDC001410. Next base: position 5,740 of record NZ_JBIAWE010000011.1, on the reverse strand, counting down.
GATGGCCCATGTAATTGGCCAGGAATCGGCGCACCATGGCCTCGTCGAGGGCTTCGAGATCGGCGAAGTGGCTGGAGGGTGCGGCGTCCAGCAGCGCGAGGAGCGCCACCTCGTGTCCGCGGCGCTGCAGTTCCGCCGCCATGGCATGGGCCAGGGTGCCGCCGAAGGACCAGCCGAGCAGGTGGTAGGGGCCGCTCGGCTGGATCTCCAGCACCTGGCCCACGTAGTCGTGGACCATCTCCTCGATGGAGTTCGCCGGCGGTGTGGTCCCGTCGAAGCCGCGCGCCTGGATGCCGTAGAGCGGCCAGGGCGGGTCGATGTGCCGGGCGAAGCCCAGGTAGGGCCAGCTGAGCCCGCCCCCGGGGTGCAGCCACCACAGCGGGGGCTTCTCCCCCTCCGTGCGGATGGGCAGCAGCACGGCGAACGGGTCCTCGAAGCCCACCTCCGTGTCCGCGGACAGCTGTTCCGCCAGTTCGGCCACCGTGGGGTACTGGAACACCGTCCGGATCGGCACGTCCATGCCCAGCTTCTCGTGGATCTGCCAGACCAGACGGGTCAGCCGCAGGGAGTGGCCGCCGCAGGCGAAGAAGTCGTCGTCGATGCCGATCCGGTCCAGGCCGAGTACCTCGGCGAAGAGTCCGGCGAGTTCCTCCTCACGCGGTGTGCGCGGCGCGCGGTAGTCGCCACCGGTCGGGTCGGGCTCGGGCAGCGCGGCGCGGTCCACCTTCCCGTTCTCGGTGAGCGGCAGCCGGTCGAGGACGACGATCTCGCCGGGCATCATGAACTCCGGGAGTCGACCCGCGAGTTCCTCCCGCAGCCGCGAAGGCAGCCGGGACACGCGACGGGAGACCGCGGGCACGTTCACCAGAGGGGACGAGGGGGCGTCGGCGGGCCGGTACACGCCGTCGCAGCACCGGGCGTCGACGTCGGGCAGGACGACCGCCTCGAAGCAGTCCGCCGCCTGCGCCGACCAGGTGCAGTACACCGCGAGCCCGCGTGCCGTGCCCCACGCCTCCAGCTCGGCGGGGTCGAGCGTGCCCCCCGTCTCCGCCGGGGCGCCCCACTCGGCGGCTTCGCCCGCCAGCCTGGCGTTGGGGACGCGGGTAAGGCGCAGTTGGCCCCCGTGCCGGGCCAGCGCGGTCTCCACATCGGCCAGTTCACGCACGTCCGCTCCCCAGACCGCCGTGGGCAGGTCCGCCAGGTGCAGCGAGCGGGTGGGCTCCTTGTGCAGCACGACCTCGTAGCGATGGCGGGTCAGCTCGTTGTGGTGGCTGCCCTGCTTGAGGCGGATGTCGGCGGCGACGGCCTCCGGACGTGCCGAGGCCCAGCGGGTGAAGTAGCCCGGGTCGACGACCAGTTCCTTCTCGCCCAGCACCGCGCGTTCGACGGCGGCCCGCACGACGGCCGGGCCGTCGTCCGGTTGCCGGGAGCGGTGCACCGCGGCGCTGAACATCCGCAGGGTGCGGTAGTTGCGGACGTCGCCGATCACGATGCGTCCGCCGGGCGCGAGCCGGTCCATCGCGAGGTCGAGCACCCGGGTGAGGTAGTCGGCGTCCGGGAAGTACTGCACGACCGAGTTGAGGATCACCGTGTCGAAGAACCCGGCCGGCAGGCCGTCCGGGTCGTCGGCCGCCTGGCAGCGCAGCGACACCTTGTCCGACAGGCGCCGGTCGGCCCCGACCTGGGCCCGCAGCCGCTCGATGACGGGTGCCGAGAAGTCGGTGCCCCAGTACTCCTCGGCCTCCGGTGCCAGCGGTCCGAGCAGCAGGCCCGAGCCGACGCCGATCTCCAGCACCCGGCGCGGGCCCAGGGCGCGCACCCGCCCGAGCACGGCCTCGCGCCAGGCCCGCATCTCGGGCAGCGGGATGGGCTGTCCGGTGTAGGAGCTGTTCCACCCGGTGAAGTCCTCGCCGACCCCGCCCGGGTCCACCGCTGTCCCGCCGTACATCTCGTCGTAGATCTCACGCCACTCGCCGACCTGCTCGACCGCGTCGCGGCCGGTGGAGGCGGGCGCGTCGGGCACCACGTAGGCGACCATGCTGCGTTCACCGAGACGGTCCCGGCGTACGGCGACCACCGCGTGCGCCACGCCCTCGCGCTCACGCAGCACCGCTTCGAGTTCGCCCGGCTCCACGCGGAAGCCGCGGAGCTTGATCTGGTCGTCGGCCCGGCCCACGTACTGAAGGCTCCCGGCCGTGTTCCAGCGCACCAGGTCACCCGTGCGGTACATGCGCGCCCCGGGCGGCCCGAACGGGTCGGCGACGAACCGCTCGCCGGTCAGGCCCGGCCGGCCCGCGTACCCGAGGGCCGCTCCGTCGCCCCCGATGTACAGCTCACCCACCACTCCGGGCGGCACCGGCCGCAGCCGCTCGTCCAGGACCAGCAGCCGACTGCCGTCCATGGGTTCGCCGATGGGCAGCGGGTCGGTGCACCGGTCCACCGAGGACACCCGGTACCGGGCGGCGAACGTGGTGGTCTCCGTCGGGCCGTACCCGTTGACCACGGTGAGGCCGGGACAGGCGCCGAGGACCCGGCGGACGGCGGTCGGCGAGAGCACGTCACCGCCCGCCCACACCTCGGCGACGTTCGTGAAGCACTCCGGGTGCTGCTCGGCCATCACGGCGAACAGCCCGGCGGTCAGCCACAGTCCGGTCACCGCCCGCTCGACGACGACACGGGACAGTTCCGCGGTGTCCGGCCGTCCGGCGCGCGCCACCACCGCCGTGCCGCCGCCGAGCAGCGGCACCCACAGCTCGTACGTCGACGCGTCGAACGTGTGCGGCGAGTGGAGCAGGACGCGGCGGTGGGCGCCGGTGGCCCAGCAGTCGTCGAGCGCGAGGTCGACCACGTTCCGGTGGGTCACCTCCACGCCCTTGGGGCGGCCGGTGGAGCCGGACGTGAACATCACGTACGCGACACTGCGCTCCCCCACGCCGTCGGCGTCGAGCGACGAGTCCGGACACCCGTCGAGGTCCTCGTCGGCGAGACCCTCGTCCACGGTGACGGCCGGAGCGAGGTCGGCGAGCATGAACTCGATGCGCTCGGGCGGGTAGGCGGGGTCGACCGGCACATAGGCGGCGCCGGTCTTCAGCACCCCGAGGATGGCCGCGACCAGCAGCGGTGAGCGGTCGAGCACCAGCGCCACGCGGCTGTGCGGCTGGGCGCCGCGGGCCCGGAGGTGGTGGGCGATGCGGTTGGACCAGCGGTCCAGTTCGGCGTAGGTCCAGCTGTGCGTGCCGTCCGCGGAGACCAGCGCGATCGCGTCCGGCGTCGCGGCGGCCGTGGCGGCGAACCGCTCGTGAACGGTGCCGGCCTCGAACCCGGCGTCCCGGCCCTGACCGCCCCACCGGGTCAGCGCCGCGCGCTCGCCGTCGGCCAGGATGTCCACGGCCCCGATGGACGTCTCCGGCGCGGCCACCACCTGGCGCAGGAAGTGCAGCCAGCGGTCGAGCATCGTGGTGATCGTGCCGGCGTCGAACAGTTCGGTCGCGTACTCGGCGAAGCCCTCGATCCGGGCCCGCGCTCCGTCGTCGTCCCGTTCGGTGAGGCTGATGAACAGGTCGAAGCGCGAGGTGCCCATGCTGAAGGGTTCCTCGGACACGCTCAGGCCCGGCAGGCCGAACTCGGGCCGCGCGTTGTTCTGCAGCGCCAGACACACCTGGAAGAGAGGGTGGTGGGCCGGCGACCGCATCGGGTTCAGGACCTCGACCAGGTGCTCGAACGGGATGTCCTGGTGGTCGTAGGCGGCGAGGCTCATCTCCCGTACCCGGCGGACAAGTTCGGCGAAGCCGGGGTCGCCGGAGGTGTCCGCGCGCAGCACCCAGGTGTTGACGAAGAAGCCGACCAGCCGGTTGAGCGCTTCGTCGGTGCGGCCCGCGATCGGCGAACCGATGGGCACGTCCGTACCCACGCCCAGCCTGGTGAGCAGCGCGGCCAGGCCCGCCTGCAGCACCATCGACACGGTGGCACCGGTCTCCCGGGCCAACCGCCGTACATCCGCCGTGAGTTGCTCGTCGAGTTCGATCGGCACCAAGTCACCGGCGTACGACGCCACCGCGGGCCGTGACCGGTCGGTGGGCAGGTCGATGGTCTCGGGCAGGTCGGCCAGATGAGTGGTCCAGTAGTCCAGCTGGCGCCGGTACAGGCTCTCCGGGGTGTCACTGTCCCCCAGCAGGTTCCGCTGCCACAGGGTGTAGTCCGCGTACTGCACCGGAAGCGGCACCCATTCCGGCGTCCGGCCGTCCCGGCGGGCCTCGTACGCGGCCGTCAGGTCCTGCGCGAGCGGGAGAGCAGACCAGCCGTCCGCGGCAATGTGGTGCGCGCCGATCAGGAACACCGACTCCAGCTCGCTGATCCGGAACAGCCAGGACCGGATCGGGATCTCGGTCGCCAGGTCGAAGGGCAGGCGCGCGGCCTCCCGTAGGGCGTCGGGGAGTTCGGCCTCGGTGACCTCGCGTTCCTGCCAGGGCACCTGGATCGCGGTCGGCTCCAGGATCTGCTGGTACGGCTGCCCGTCCGCCTCACCGAAGACAGTGCGCAGCGACTCGTGCCGTACCACGACGTCGTGCACGGCCTGGCGGAGCGCGGCCGTGTCGAGGTCACCTTGCATCCGCAGCGCCAGCGAGACGTTGTACGTCGCCGACGGCCCCTCGAACCGGTGGATGAACCACAGCCGCTGCTGCGCGAAGGAGACCGGCAGCCGCTCGGGCCTGTCCTGGGGCAGCAGGGGCGGACGGACATTGCTCAGGGACGTCAGGTGTTCCGCCAGCTCGGCGACCGTGGGCGCCTGGAAGACGACCCGGATCGGGATCTCCACACCGTGCACGGCACGGATACGGCTGACCAGTCGGGTGGCCAGCAGTGAATGCCCGCCGATGGTGAAGAAGTTGTCGTCCACGCCGACCCGGTCGAGTCCGAGCACGGCGGCGAAGAGCGCGCACAGCGACTCCTCCTGCGGCGTCGACGGGGCCCGGCCGCTGCTGCCGGCCGAGTAGTCCGGTGTGGGCAGCGCGCGCCGGTCCGGCTTGCCGTTGTCGGTCAGCGGCACGCTGCCGATGGGCACGATCGCGGCCGGCACCATGTACTCGGGCAGCGTCTCCCGCAGGTACGCGTGCAAGGTGGGCAGCAGCGCGGTGACGGCACCGGCGGCCACGGGGTCGTTGACCAGGGTGCGTTCGCCGGCCGCCGGCAGGTACGTGCCGGAGAGGATCCGGCCGGCCACCGGGTCGTCCCGGAAGACGAGCACGTCGACCTGATCGACCGCGGCCGCCGACCACGTCACCACCGCGTCCCATCCCTGCACGGCGGCCCACGCGGGAACACCGCCCGGGTCGAGCGCGGGCACCTCCGACGCGACGGAGTCCTCCTGGCCCAGCTCGCGCGCCGCCGCAACCTCCTTGGACAGGCGCGCGTTCGGGACACCGGTGATGCGTACGACCGGCGCGTCGTGATCGCTGACGCTGCGGACGAGGCGGCCCAGGTCTCCGTCCCACACCACGGTGGGAACGGCCTCCAGAAGCAGCGGATCGGCGGAGCCCGGCTTGTGCAGCACGACCTCGTAGCGGTGCCGGGTCAACTCGTTGTGCGCGCTGCCGTCCTTGACCCGGACGTCGACAGCCGCTCCTCCGGCACGGTCGGCCCAGCCCAGGAACCAGTCGGGATCGACGACGAGTTCCTTCTCCAGAAGCACGGCCTGCTCCACCGCACTGCGCAGCACGGCCGGTGTCGCATCCGGGTGCTT
>NZ_JBIAWE010000010.1:366573-394583 GCF_042895235.1 Streptomyces sp. NPDC001410 | reverse complement strand
AGCGCCCGCTCCCGCTCCACGAGCAGCGGCATCGCGTCGGACGCGGTCACCAACTCCCGCAACGGATACCGGGACAGCACCGCGTCCACCTCGGGCGCCAGGGCCGCCGCGAGCCGCCAGGCGGCCGGGCGGTCCTCGTCCCGCAGCGCGGCAGCGGCCGCCAGGACCACGTCCCGCTGCTCCTCGGGGACGCCGCCGGCCGTCCGCTCGTACAGCCGTGCGCCCTCCTCCAGGACCAGGCCGGTGTCGATGCCCGCCGGGATCTTGACGGAGGCGGTGTGCCGCCAGGTGCCGACCGGGTCCGACCAGGCCTCGACCGTGTAGGTCCAGCGGCCGGGCTCGTCCGGGGTGACGATGGCGCCCAGGCGGTCGGTGCCCGGGGCGAGTTCACGCATCGGGGTCCAGGGTCCCGGGCGGCCCTGGGGATCCCGCAGGACGACGTTCGCGGCGACGGCGTCGTGGCCCTCCCGGAACACGGTGGCCGACACCTCGAACGACTCACCGGCCACCGCCTTGGCGGGCCTGCGCCCGTGCTGGACCACCGGGCGCACGTCGAGGACGGGAATTCGGCCGAGAGTCGTCGGCTCCGGCGAGACGGGACGCTGCTGCCGTGGCGGGGCCGGAGCCTCCTCGAGGAGTTCCTCGGCGGGCTTTCCGGTTTTCTTGCCCGAAGTTTTCCTTCCGGCTGCCTTGCTGGGTGTCGTGGGTGCTGACGAGTGGTGCTTGGCGGGCATGACCGCTCCTGTCCGCTTCAACGTGGGTGTGGGCGGATGGCTGTGGGGAGGTGGGTCCTGCAGGTGAGACGTGGTGCTGCTGTGGGGCGTACCGGAGGAGCCTTCCCACCCTATTCGGGTGGGCAATCCGGCACTTTGTTAACTACTCACGCGTACGTCTACGCACAAGACCGGCCCCTTTTCCGGTTTCCCGCCAGGGTGGCCATTACGCCCCCGCCGCGCCCCGACACCCGCGCCTGCTACGTCCCCACCGACGCCCCGGTAACCACTAACGTCGAACCTGACGACGAGACGCACAGCGCCGTGCGTCTCACCCCGTAACGCGTCCGAGGTGGAATGTGAAGGCGATCCGTCGGTTCACCGTCCGTCCCGTTCTCCCCGAACCCCTCCGGCCGCTGAGCGACCTGGCGCGCAATCTGCGCTGGTCCTGGCATGCGGAAACGCGCGATCTGTTCCAGTCCGTCGACCCCGAACGCTGGGCCGCCGCCGGGGGCGACCCGGTGCGGCTGCTGGGCGGGGTGCGCCCGGACCGGCTCACCGAGCTGGCCGGGGACCGGCGGTTCCTGCGCCGGCTGCGCGCGGCCGTCGACGACCTCAACGACTATCTGACCGGCGACCGCTGGTACCAGCAGCAGGACGACGGGCTGCCCGCCGCCGTCGCCTACTTCTCGCCCGAGTTCGGCATCACGGCCGCGCTGCCCCAGTACTCCGGCGGCCTCGGCATCCTCGCCGGCGACCACCTCAAGGCGGCCAGCGACCTCGGGGTCCCGCTGATCGGTGTCGGCCTGCTCTACCGGCACGGGTACTTCCGCCAGACCCTGTCCCGGGACGGCTGGCAGCAGGAGCACTACCCGGTGCTCGACCCCCACGAGCTGCCCGTCAGCCTGCTGAGGGACGCCGACGACAGCCCCGCCCGGGTCTCCCTCGCGCTGCCCGGCGGCCGGGCGCTGCACGCCCGGATCTGGCTGGCCCAGGTCGGCCGGGTGCCGCTGCTGATGCTCGACTCGGACGTGGAGGAGAACGACCTCGGCGAACGCGGGGTGACCGACCGGCTGTACGGCGGCGGCAGCGAGCACCGGCTGCTGCAGGAGATGCTGCTGGGGATAGGGGGTGTCCGGGCCGTGCGGACGTACTGCCGGCTCACCGGGCACCCGGAGCCCGAGGTGTTCCACACCAACGAGGGACACGCCGGCTTCCTGGGGCTGGAGCGGATCGCCGAACTGTGCGACCGGGGACTCGACTTCGACTCGGCCCTGGAGGCCGTGCGCGGCGGGACGGTGTTCACGACGCACACCCCCGTCCCGGCCGGGATCGACCGGTTCGACCGGGAGCTGGTCGCCCGGCACTTCGGGGCGGACGCCGAACTCCCGCGCATCGACATGCAGCGGATCCTGGCGCTCGGCATGGAGACCTACCCGGGCGGCGAGCCGAACCTGTTCAACATGGCCGTGATGGGGCTGCGGCTGGCCCAGCGGGCGAACGGGGTCTCGCTGCTGCACGGGCAGGTCAGCCGGGAGATGTTCGCGGGACTGTGGCCGGGATTCGACGCCGAGGAGGTGCCGATCACCTCCGTGACCAACGGGGTGCACGCCCCGACCTGGGTCGCCCCCGAGGTGCTCCGGCTCGGCGCCCGGGAGATCGGCGCCCAGCGGGCCGAGGACGCGCTGAGCGTCGGCGGCTCCGAGCGCTGGGACTCGGTCGCGGACATCGCGGACCAGGAGATCTGGGAGCTGCGCCGCACCCTGCGCGAACAGCTGGTGCTGGAGGTACGGGAGCGGCTGCGCGCCTCCTGGCGGCAACGCGGTGCCGGGGACGCGGAGCTGGGCTGGATCGACGGCGTGCTCGACCCCGGGGTGCTGACGATCGGGTTCGCGCGGCGCGTGCCGTCGTACAAGCGGCTCACGCTGATGCTGCGCGACCGGGACCGGCTGATGGAGCTGCTGCTGCACCCGGAGCGGCCGATCCAGATCGTCGTCGCGGGCAAGGCGCACCCGGCGGACGACGGCGGCAAACGGCTGGTGCAGGAACTGGTGCGGTTCGCCGACGACCCGCGCGTGCGGCACCGGATCGTCTTCCTGCCCGACTACGGCATGGCGATGGCGCAGAAGCTCTACCCCGGCTGCGACGTCTGGCTGAACAACCCGCTGCGCCCACTGGAGGCCTGCGGCACCTCCGGGATGAAGGCCGCGCTCAACGGCTGCCTCAACCTCTCGGTGCTGGACGGCTGGTGGGACGAGTGGTTCCAGCCGGACTTCGGCTGGGCCGTCCCGACCGCCGACGGCGCGGGCACCGACCCGGACCGCCGTGACGACATCGAGGCCGCGGCCCTGTACGACCTCCTCGAACAGCGGGTCACCCCGCGCTTCTACGAGCGCGGCCGGGGCGGTCTGCCCGACCGCTGGATCGACATGGTCCGCCAGACCCTCACCCTGCTCGGCCCGAAGGTGCTGGCGGGCCGGATGGTCCGCGAGTACGTCGACCGCCTGTACGCGCCCGCCGCCCAGTCCCACCGGGCGCTGACCGAGGACACGGCGCGTGAACTGGCCGTCTGGAAGGCCAGGATGCGGGCCGCCTGGCCCCGGGTGAGCGTCGACCACGTGGAGACGACGGCCACGACGGCCACCGCGGAACTGGGCTCGACCGTGGGGCTGCGGGTGCGGGTGGGGCTCGGCGACCTCGGCCCGGACGACGTGGAGGTGCAGGCGGTCTCCGGCCGGGTCGACGCGCAGGACCGCATCACGGACGCCACGGTGGTCCCGCTGAAGGCGACCGGCGCCCCGGACCTGGAGGGCCGCCGCGTCTACGAGGGCCCGCTCTCCCTGGACCGCACCGGCCCCTACGGCTACACGATCCGCATCCTCCCGGCCCACCGCCTGCTCGCCTCCGGCGCGGAACTGGGCCTGGTGTCCGTGCCGTCGGAGGAGGCCATGGAGGGGGCGGGGGTGCTGATGCGGTGAGCGTCAGTCCTTGAGGTCCCGGGTGGCCAGCTCCCTCAGCACCTTGCCGCATCTGCGGGCGTAGGCGTGCTGCAGCCCGCGTGTCGCGGCCCCGCCCGCGCGGGCGTACCACTTCTGGGCGCGGCTGAAGGCGGCCACCGTCAGCCAGACGGTGCCGTCGCCGGTGCGGTCGACCACGAAGGCCTCCTCGCCGCACTCGGGGTGGCCTTCCAGGGTGCCGTAGGCCCAGCCGGCGCGGCGGGGCTCCTCGACGGTCCAGACGATGCGGCAGGGGGCCTTGATGAGGCCGGCCAGGGTGACCGTGACGTCGACGTCGGGGGCCGCGCGGCCGGCGGTGGCGTCGATGCCCACGCCCATCGCGCGGTGCATCTCCCAGGTCAGGACCGCGTCGGCGGCCCGGCGGAAGACCTCAGGGCCCTCGCCGATACGGGTGCGTTCGAGTAGCGGGTGGAAGCCGGGCGGGCAGAAGGTCGGGTCGTCGCGGGTCGCGCCGACCGGCTCGTAGGTGAAGGGCGCCGAGGACATGGGTCACAAGGGTAGGGCGGTACCCGGGACGCCTTCCGCCCGGGTACCGCCCTACCTCACGTGGTGTGTGACTAGCTGACGTTGACCGCCGACCAGGCCGCCGCCACCGCGTTGTACTCGGTGCTGCCGGAGCCGTACAGCGCCGACGCCGCGCTCAGGGTCGCCGTGCGGGCGCCCTTGTAGTTCGTCGTCGACGTCATGTACGTCGTCAGCGCCTTGTACCAGATCTGCAGCGCCTTGGCGCGGCCGATGCCGGTGACAGTGGAGCCGTTGGACGTCGGCGAGTTGTAGCTCACGCCGTTGATCGTCTTCGAACCGCTGCCCTCGGACAGCAGGTAGAAGAAGTGGTTGGCGACACCGGACGAGTAGTGGACGTCCAGGTTGCCGACCGAGGAGGACCAGGAGTCCGCCGAGCCGCCGTCCTTGCTGGGCTTGTCCATGTAGCGCAGCGGGGTGCCGTCGCCGTTGATGTCGATCTTCTCGCCGATGAGGTAGTCACCGGGGTCCGAGGCGTTGTTCGCGTAGAACTCCACACCCGTGCCGAAGATGTCCGAGGTGGCCTCGTTCAGGCCGCCGGACTCGCCCGAGTAGTCCAGGCCCGCGGTGTTCGCGGTGACACCGTGGCTCATCTCGTGGCCGGCCACGTCCAGCGAGGTCAGCGGGCTGGTGTTGCCGGTGCCGTCGCCGTACGTCATGCAGAAGCAGCTGTCGTCCCAGAACGCGTTGACGTACTGGTTGCCGTAGTGCACGCGGGAGTACGCGGCGGTGCCGTCGTTCTTGATGCCGCTGCGGCCGAAGGTGTTCTTGTAGAAGTCCCAGGTCACCTGCGCGCCGTAGGCGGCGTCGACGGCCGCGGTCTGGTCGGCGGTGGAGCTGGAGGCCGCGCCGGTGCCCCACGTGTTGTCCGAATCGGTGAACAGCGTGCCCGCGGACGAGGTGGTGGTGTGCTTCTTGTTGTACGTCTTGTGGCCGCCACGCGTGGTGTCGTACAGCTGGTACGTCGAACCCGACAGCGTGGTGTTCAGGCTGACCGTGCCGGAGTAGAGGCTCTTGCCGGTGCCGGTCGCGTTCTCGACGCCCTGGTACTCGAAGAGCTTCTTGCCGGTGGCGGCGTCGGTGATGACGTGCAGCTGGTTGGGGGTGCCGTCGTCCTGGAGGCCGCCGACGATCGTCTCGTAGGCGAGGACGGGCTTGCCGGAGCCGGCCCAGATCACCTTGCGCGCGCCGTCCGCGGAGGACTTCGCGGAGCCCAGGGTCTTCGCGGCGCTCACGGCCTGCTTCTCGGCCTTGGCGGCGGTGATCTGCGGCTTGAGCGAGGCCACCTTGACGGCGGACTTGTTCGCCTTGGTGACGCCCTCGGCCTTGCCCGACTTGGCGGTGTGGACGACCAGGTCGCCGCCGAGGACCGGCAGGCCCGCGTAGGTGCGCTCGTAGCGGGTGTGGACGGTGCCGTCGGCGTCCTTGACGACGTCCTTGACGACCAGCTTCTCCTTGGCGCCGAGGCCTATGTGCTGCGCGGTCTCGGTCGCGTCGGCCTGCGCCTGCTGGATCAGGGTGGTACGGGCAGCGGCGGACAGCGCGGTCGGGGCGGCGGCCAGCGGCTTGGCGGCGGCGGCCTCGGCCGGGGTCTGGGCGCTGGCACTGGTGGTCAGACCAGTGGAGAGCAGGGCTCCGGTCGCGACAGCGGTGGCGATGGCCAGAGTGGTGCGCTTGTGACGCGCGTAGAGGGGGCTCACAGAAGCTCCTTCTCGTGGGGGAGTCCGGACAGTGTGGGGTTACTGGCCGGAGTGTGTGGCGTTGTGAAGTTGCGGTGCTGCTGCGGCGGGTGGAGAGAGAGTGACATCAGGGGCGCGTACATGTCAGGACCCCTAAGTGATGTTGGCCGAAAACCGTCTGTCTGGTGAACGTTTCAGGAATGTAAAACGGGCGCCGCCCGAGGGGATCGAACCCTCGGACGGCGCCCTGTTCCAGTGCTGGTGGGGTGCGGTTTACGGGAACGTCAGCTTCCAGCTGTTGATCGTGCCGACGTCCTGTGCGGCCTGGTCCTGGACCTTCAACTTCCAGGTGCCATTGGCCGATTCGGAGGAGGCGTTGACCGTGTAGGTCTCGTTGACGTTGTCCGCCGAGTCGGACGAGGAGAAGTTCTTCAGGCGGTACGAGGTGCCCGACGGACCGACCAGGTCGATCACCAGGTCACCGCGCCAGGTGTGCGTGATGTCCACGCTCACCGAGAGGTTGCTCGGCGCGTTTCCGCTCCTGCCGGAGACGGTGATGCTCGAGGTGACCGCGGGCCCGTTGTCCGGGATCGACACCGGCGTGGTGCTCTCGTACGAGGTGCCGCCGCCCCCGCCGCCACCGGAGCGCGAACCGACCGCCACGCCCGCCCAGGCGTCCTGCACCGCCTTGTACTCGGCGCTGGTGGTGCCGTACAGCTCACCGGCCGCCGCGAGGGTGCCGGTGCGGGCGCCCGCGTAGTTGGTGGTGGAGGTCCACTTGGTGGTCAGCGCCCGGTACCAGATCTGCAGCGCCTTGTCGCGGCCGATGCCGGTGACCGGAAGGCCGTCCGCGGTGGGCGAGTTGTAGGTGACACCGTTGATGACCTTGGTGCCGCTGCCCTCGCTCAGCAGGTAGAAGAAGTGGTTCGCGGGGCCCGACGAGTAGTGCACGTCGATGCCGCCGATCCCCGAGTACCAGCTGTCCTTGGACGAGCCGTCCTTGCTGGGCTTGTCCATGTAGCGCAGCGGGGTGCCGTCGCCGTTGATGTCGATCTTCTCGCCGATGAGGTAGTCGCCGACGTCCGAGCTGTTGTTGGCGTAGAACTCCACGCCGGTGCCGAAGATGTCGGAGGTGGCCTCGTTCAGGCCGCCGGACTCACCGCTGTAGTTGAGGCCGGCGGTGTTGGAGGTGACGCCGTGGCTCATTTCGTGCCCCGCGACGTCCAGCGAGGTCAGCGGGTCGGCGTTGCCGGAGCCGTCGCCGTAGGTCATGCAGAAGCAGCTGTCGTCCCAGAACGCGTTCACGTACGCGTTGCCGTAGTGGACGCGGGAGTAGGCGCCGACACCGTTGTTCTTGATGCCGCTGCGGCCGAACATGGACTTGTAGAAGTCCCACGTGACCGCGGCGCCGTAGTGGGCGTCCGCGCCCGCGGTGGCGGCGTTGGACGTGGTGCCGTTGCCCCAGGTGTCGTTGGTCTGGGAGAACAGGGTGCCGGTGCCCGAGGTGCCGTGGTTGAGGTTGTACGTCTTGTGGTTGCCGCGCGCCCCGTCGTTCAGCGTGTAGTTCGAGCCCGACTGGGTCGTGGTCAGCGTCACCTGGCCGCTGTACTGGGTGTTGCCGACGCCGGTCCTGATGCCCTGGTACTCGAAGAGCTTCTTGCCGGTGGCGGCGTCGGTGACGACGTGCAGCTGGTTCGGGGTGCCGTCGTCCTGGAGCCCGCCGACGACGGTCTCGTACGCGAGAACAGGCTTGCCGCTGCCCGCCCAGATCACCTTGCGCACGCTGTCCGCGGCCGACTTGCTGCCACCGAGGGCCTTGGCCCGCTGCACGGCCTGCTTCTCGACCGAGGCCTTCGACACGGCCGGGGTGAGGCCGGCGACCTTCAGCGAAGCGTTGTTGGCCTTGATGACGGACTTCGTCGCGCCGGACTTGGCGGTCTCGACGACGAGGTCGCCGCCGAGCACCGGCAGACCCGCGTAGGTCCGCTCGTAGCGGGTGTGCACGGTCCCGTCGGCGTCCTTGACGATGTCATGGACGACCAGCTTCTCCTTGGCCCCGAGGCCTATGGACCGCGCTGTGGCGGCCTTCTCGGCGTCCGCGTGCCGGATCAGCTCGGCGCGCTGCGAGGGCGTGAGCTTGAGCGCCACATGGGCGGGGTTGACCTTGCCGGCCTGCGGCTTCGCCGGGGCGGCGCTCGCGGCGCCGGACTGGACGGCGGCGGCGATCAGAGCGGCGACACCCGCGAGGGCGACGGTGGCGGTGCGGCGGTGCGCTGTGTGGGAGGTGCGTCTGCGAGAGGTGCTACTCAACACTGACTCCTTCTGCGTGACCGCGGGTCGCGCGGCCAGGGGGAGCCGGACGGTGGGTTGGGACGTCCGGGCAGAACAGGGCGTTACGCGGAACCACGTGCAGGTGCAGAGCCGGCTCACGCGAGCATGGGGAACTGTGGGGTTGCTGTGAGTCGGCCGTGGGAAGAGTGGCAGGGGATCACGGCATCTGTCAGGACCGCGTCAGAAACTTGGCTGGAAATGGTTCGTTGACCGGATGTTCATGTTCGGTATGCGGACTGTTGGTGGGGTTGGTCGGGGTCGCGATGTCAGTGCCGTGCGGCAGGCTGTCCGGCGTGAACGAGGACTCCTTCTGGCGGCTCATCGAGGACTGCGGGGACGGCGCACCCGACCCCGAGGCGGATCGCCTGGCGCTGGCACTGACGGCACGCCTGTCCGCTGGTCCGCTTGCCACTGTCGTCGCATTCGCCGAACAACTGGCCCGGATGCTCTGCCGGTTGGACCGCCGGGAGTTCGGCGACGGCCTGTCGGGTGACCAGTTTCTGTACACGCGTGCCGCGGTCGTGGCGGCGGGGCGCGAGGAGTACGGGGCCGTGCTCCAGGACCCCGCGCGCTTCGTCTCCTACGCCACCGGTCTCGTCTGGGCCGAGAGCCTGCTCTATGTACCGGACCGGGCCTACCGGCACCTCACGGGCAAGGAGTGGGACCGCAGGACCCGCTACGACTACGAGTCCCTCTCCAACATCGAGGGGTGGCGGGACTAGTCCTCTGTGGCCGTGTCCCCGTGCCAGGTTCGCCACAGGGCCGCGTACGCCCCGTTCGCGGACACCAGTTCGTCGTGGGTGCCCAGTTCGGTGAGGCGGCCGTCTTCCATGACCGCCACTCGGTCCGCGTCGTGGGCCGTGTGGAGGCGGTGGGCGATGGCGATCACCGTGCGGGACTCCAGGACCGCGGCCAGGGCGCGTTCGGTGTGCCGGGCCGTGGTGGGGTCGAGGAGGGCCGTGGCCTCGTCGAGGATGAGGGTGTGGGGGTCGGCCAGCACGACCCGGGCCAGGGCGAGTTGCTGGGCCTGGGAGCCGTCGGTGGGGTGGCCGTTCGGGCCGAGGGGAGTGTCCAGGGAGGAAGGGAGGCCGCGGACCCAGTCGTCCGCGCCCACTGCCTTCAGGGCCGCCCACAAGTCGGCGTCCGTGGCGGTGGGTTCCGCGATCAGGAGGTTGTCGCGGACCGTGCCGAGGAAGACGTGGTGCTCCTGGGTGACCAGCACGACCTGGCGGCGCAGGCGTTCCGGTTCCAGGGACGCGATCGGTACGCCGCCCACCGTCACCGTGCCCGCCCCGGGCGTGTCGATGCCCGCGAGGAGTCTGCTGAGGGTGGTCTTGCCGGCGCCCGACGGGCCCACCACGGCGAGGCGTTCACCGGGGCGTACCGTCAGGTCCACCCCGCGCAGCACCTCACCGCCCCGCTCGTACGCGTACCGCACCCCGCGCACGTCGATCCGGTCGTCCGCAGGCTCCGGACAGCCGCCCTCCGCTTGTGTCCGGGGCGCCTGCGCCAGCCCCTCCACCCGCGCGAACGAGGCGCCGCTGCTCTGCAGTTGCTCCACCCGCATCAGGATCTGGTCCAGCGGCTCCGTGAACTGCCGCAGGTACAGCGCCGCGGCCACCACCGCCCCGACGCCCACCGCACCCCGCTGGTGCAGCCACCCGCCCAGCAGCAGCACACCCACCACCGGGACGCTGTACGTCACCTCGACCGCGGGGAAGAACACCGACCGCAGACGGAGCGTGTAGAAGCGGGTCCGGCGGGACTTCTCCAGCGCGTCCCGGTTCGCCGTGATCCGCCGCCGCCGGAGCCGGAACGCCTCGACCGTCCGCGCCCCGGCCGCGGTCGCCGCCACGATCTCGGCGACCTCCGAGGTGGCCGCGCCCTCGGCGAGGTAACCGTCCCGCGCCCGGCGCAGATACCAGCGCAGCGCCAGCCAGATCGGGGTCAGACCCAGCACACCGAACAGCCCCAGCAGCGGGTCGAGCGCGAACACCGCACCGAGCACGAACAGCGCCTGCACGGTGCACACCAGCAGCTCCGGTCCGACGTCCCGCAGCGTGTAGCCGACGGTCGCCACGTCGGCCGTACCGCGCGCGGTCAGATCGCCGGTGCCGGCCCGCTCCACCGCCGAGGCGGGAAGCGCCAGCACCCGGTCGACGTACTCCTCGCGCACCCGGGCCAGCGTCCGCTCCCCGAACCGGTGCCCCACGTACCGCGCCCAGCGCGCCAGCAGCAGCTGGGCCAGCGAGCAGAGCAGGATCCACAGCGCCAGCCGGTCCACCGCCCCGACCCCGTGTCCCGCCCGTACCTCGTCGATGATCCGCCCGACCAGCCACGGCCCGGCGAGCCCCGCCCCGGCCGACAGCGCGTTGAGCGCCAGCGCGCCGGTGAACGCCCGCCGGTCCGCCCGCAACAGCCGACCGGTGGCCCGCCGCACCCCGGCCCGGTCCGCGACCGGCAGCAGCCCCGTGTCCGTCGTCGTCACCGTACGGCCTCCTCGGCAGCGTCAGCAGTGTCAGCAGTGTCAGCGGCGTCATCGGTGTCTCGCGCCACCAGCGCCCGATACCCGGGCTCCACTTCGAGCAGCCGCTGATGCGGGCCGCTCGCCGTCACCTTGCCGTCGACCAGGAACAGCACCGTGTCCACCCGGTCCAGCACCAGCGGCGACGTGCTCACCACCACCGTCGTACGACCCTCCCGCGCCGCCCGCAGCCGCTCGGCGACCGTGGCCTCCGTGTGCGCGTCCAGCGCCGAGGTCGGCTCGACGGCCAGCAGCACCTCGGGGTCCGCGAGCAGCGCCCGCACCAGCCGGATCCGCTGCCGCTGCCCACCGGAGAGGCTGCGCCCCTGCCCGGTCACGGCCGAGTCCAGCCCGTCCGGCAGCCCTCGTACGACATCCTCGGCGGCGGCCGCGTACACCGCCCGGCGCAGCGCGGCCTCCTCGGCCGGGTGTTCGGCGGCCACGACCTCCCTCAGCGGTCCGGCGAACAGGTCCGCCTCGTTGTCCGCGACCAGGATCCGGTCCCGTACGTCGGCCAGCGGCACCGTGTCGAGCCGTACCCCGCCCCAGGTGGCCTCGGTGGGCCCGTACCGGCCCAGGCGGTCGACCACGGCGGCGGCGTCCGCGGGCCGGACGGCGGCCAGCGCCACCAGCCGGCCCGGCGCCACCCGCACCCCGGACGCCGGATCGCACAGCTCGGCCGGCCCGTCCGGCGCGGCCAGCGTGCCCGTGTCCGGCTCGGGTTCCAGCCGCAGCAGCCGTACGACCCGGCGGGCGGCCACCACGCCCCGGTTCAGCTCGTAGGCCATCTGCACGAAGAACGCCACCGGCCCGATCAGCACCGCCACATAGCCGTACACCGCCACCAACTCGCCCACGCTGATGGACTTCTCGGCCGCCAGCCGGGCCGCGAGCCAGGTCACCACGGCCAGGAACAACGTGGGCAGCCCGACGCCGAGCGCCTGCACCCAACTCGCTGCCGCACCCACCCGATAGCCCTGCGCGCGCAGCCGCTGCGAGTCCTTCCGGAAGGCGTCCGAGAACAGCCCCTTGCCGCCAAGGCCGTTGAGGACACGCAGCCCGCCCGCGAGGTCGCCGATGCGCGCCGTCAGCACGCCCTGCCGCTCCCGGTACTCGCTCTCCGCGCCCTGCAGCCGCAGCGTCAGCGGCCCCGTGAGCAGCGCGATCACCGGCACCCCGAGCAGCACCACGGCGGCCAGCGGCGCCGAGATGGCCAACAGCAGCCCCGCCACCACGACATACACCACGATCGAGCCCACCCCGGGCCCGACCACCGTCAGCGCCTGCGCGAGGGTCGCCACGTCACCGACTCCGATGGTGACGACCTCCCCGGCCCCGGCCCGGCGCGACAGCACCGCCCCCAGCCGGGCCGCGTGCTCGACGACCAGCTTGACCGTACGGAAGTTGGCGTCCATCCGCACCCGGGTCATCGTGCGGTGCCGCATGATGCTCAGCCAGGCGTTCAGCGCCCCGACCCCGAACATCGCGGCGGTCCACCAGGCGAGCACCCCCAACCGCCCCGGCACCAGCCCGTCGTCCACGGCCCGCGCCATCATGTACGGCTGCGTCGCCATCAGCACCATCCAGACACTGCCCAGCAACGCCCCGGCCAACGATCGCACCGGCTGACGCAACACCAGCCACCCCAGGTAGTGCCACCCGCCCCGCGTGTCGGGCGTGCCCGGATCCGCGTACGCGTCGATCATCCATCCCCCGTTCCGTACGACACCCACCGGAACAGCGGCCCTGACCGGAGACGTCGAACGTACTCAGCGTAAGGATGGTTGCTCCAACGAATAAGACCGTGGGCCGTCGCAGCCCCGACCGCCGGACCGACACCTACGACCCCCTGTGCGCGGCTCCTCGACTTCCTCGTACGACTCCTCGAACGCCCAGGTCGTAGGACCAGCGACGGACCCGGGTCCGGCCAAAACTCGGTGGGCGATGTCAGTGCGGATCCGTAGGCTCGCGATGATGCCCACGACACGTGCAACCACCGAGGACCGCTCCGCCGTACGCACCCTTCTGCGGCTGTGGCCGTATGTCCGCCCCGTGCGGGCCCGGCTGTTCACGGCCGCGTTCGTCGCGATCGTCGCCTCCTGCACCGGACTGGTGATCCCGCTCGTCCTGAAGTGGCTGGTCGACGGACCGGTCGCCCACCGGGATCCGGCCGGGGTGTGGCTCGGCGCGCTGTACCTGCTGCTGCTCGGCCTCGCCGAGGCCGTCCTGTTCGGCATACGGCGCTGGCTGGTGGCCCGGCCGCTGTCGCACGTCGAGGCACAGATGCGGGCGGGCCTGTACGGCCGTCTGCAGCGGCTGCCCGTGTCCTTCCACGACCGCTGGGCGTCCGGCCAGTTGCTCTCCCGGGGCACCACCGACCTGATGCTGCTGCGTATGTTCCTCGCCTTCCCCTTGACCTTCCTGCTGGTCAACGGGGTGACGATCCTGGTCGGCGTGGTGATCATGCTGATGCAGGACTGGAGGCTCGGGCTGGTCATCCTCGGGCCGGCCGTCCCCGTCATGTGGACCTGCGTGGTCTTCGAGCGGCGCTACGCCGAGGTGGCGCGGCGCGCCCAGGACCAGGTCGGGGATCTGACGACGGTGGTCGAGGAGAGCGTGCTCGGCATCCGCATCATCAAGGGCTTCGGCCGGCACCGCACCCAGGCGCGGGCGTTCCGGGAGCTGTCGGGCACGCTGCGCGGCACGGAGCTGCGCAAGGCACGGCTGCTGGCGACCATCTGGGGCGTCATCGTGACGCTTCCCGAGGTGGCGATCGGGGCGGCGCTGGTGCTCGGCGCGGTACGGGTGGCCGACGGGGACCTGTCCGCGGGCACGCTGGTCGCCTTTCTGAGCACGGCACTCGCGCTGCGGTGGCCGGTGGACTCGATCGGCTTCCTGCTGGCGATGAGCCAGGAGGCGGCGACGGCGACCGAGCGGTACTTCGAGGTGATGGACGAGGTGCCGGAAGACGGATCGGAAGAAGGGCCGGAAGAAGGGTCGGAAGACCGGTCGGCTGCGGGTGGCCCGCGTGACCCGGCGCCGCGAGGCGGCGCTGCGCAGGGACTGCGTTTCGAGAACGTTCGGTTCCGCTACCCCGACGCTCCCCCCGACTCCCCACCCCTCCTCGACCACATCGACCTCCACATCCGCCCCGGTGAGTCCATGGCCCTCGTCGGAGCCACCGGCAGCGGAAAGACGACGCTCACCGCCCTCATCCCCCGCCTGCACGAGCTGACCTCCGGCCACATCACCCTGGACGGCGTCGACATCACCGCGATGTCCCGCGAGGAGGTGCGCGCCAAAGTCGCCGTGGCCTTCGAGGAACCCACGCTGTTCTCGGCCAGCGTCGGCGAGAACGTGCTCATGGGGGCCGGGGACGACGCCTCGGAGGCGGACCTCGACCGTGCCCTCGCCGTGGCGCAGGCCGAGTTCGCGCACGCGCTCCCGCAGGGCACCGGCACCCAGGTCGGCGAACAGGGCCTCAGCCTGTCCGGCGGCCAGCGCCAGCGTCTCGCGCTGGCCCGCGCGGTCGTCGGCCGGCCGGAGTTCCTCGTGCTGGACGACCCGCTGTCCGCCCTGGACGTGCACACGGAGGCCGCCGTGGAGGCCGCGCTGCGGCACGTCCTCGCGGACACCACCGCGCTGATCGTGGCCCACCGCCCGTCCACGGTGCTGCTCGCCGACCGGGTCGCCCTGCTGTCGGGCGGCCGGATCACCGCCGTCGGCACGCACCAGGAACTGCTGCGCACCAACGCCGAGTACGCCCACCTGATGTCCGGCGAAGAAGGCGAACAAGGCCAAGCAGGCGAACAAGGCCGAGAAGGGGAACGAGGGGACCTCCGATGACCACCACCACGACCGCCGCCCCCGCCACGGACAACGACGACGAACTTCCCCGCCCCAAGGACACCGGCGGCGCAGGCGATCCCTTCGACCAGGACGTCCTGCCCACGCCGCCCGGGGCAACGGCCTCCCTCCTGCGCTCGCTGCTCGCGCCAATGAGGGCCCGGGTCACCCTCACCACCGTCCTCCTTCTGCTGCAGCAGGCGGCGGTGCAGGCGGGCCCGCTGCTGGTGGCGTACGCCCTCGACACCGCCGTACCGGCGTTCCGGGACCACGACCACGGTCCGCTGATCGCGGTCGCCGTCGGCTATCTGGCCTGCGCGCTGCTCTCCGGCGGGCTGCAGTTCGCGTTCATCGAGGTCTCCACCCGGGTGAACCAGGACGTGCTGCTGGACCTGCGCGGCCGGATCTTCCGGCACGCGCAGGCGCTGAGCGTCGACTTCCACGAGCGATACACGAGCGGTCGCCTGATCTCCCGCTCCACGACGGACGTCGAGTCGCTGCGCGAACTCCTCAACGAGGGGCTCCAGGAGCTGGTGACCGTCGTGCTGTCCTTCGTCTACATCTCGGCGATGCTGCTGTGGCTGGATCTCGGCCTCGGCGCGGTTGCGGTGGCCTCCTTCGTGCCGCTGTACCTGCTCGTACGGGTCTACCAGCGGCGCGCGGGGCGGGTGTACCGCGCGCGCTCCACGGCGATCGCCGCGGTGATCGTGAAGTTCGTGGAGACGATGAACGGCATCCGCCCGGTGCGCGCCTTCCGCCGGGAGGCCGCGAACGACGCCGAGTTCGCCGTCCTCAACAGGCGGCACGAGCGGACGAACGGGGACGCGCTGCTGGAGATGGCCCGCTATGTGGTCGGGTCCCGCCTGGTGGCCAACACGGCGGTCGCCGCGATCGTCCTGTGGGGTGCCTACCGCGTGGCGTCCGGCTCGCTGGCGCTGGGTGTGCTGGCGGCTGCGGTGCTGTATCTGCGGCGGCTGTACGACCCGATCGACCGGCTCGGCATGTTCCTGAACTCCTACCAGTCGGCGGCCGCCTCCCTGGAGAAGATCGCCGGGCTGCTGGCGCAGACGCCGTCCGTGCCGGAGCCGTCGACGCCCCGTGAACTCCCCCCGTCGAAGGGTGCGTTCCCGGGTCGCGAGGTCGTCTTCGACGGGGTCCGCTTCGCGTACCGCACCGGCGGCGAGGTGCTGCCGCGCTTCGACCTGGCCCTCCCGGCCGGGCAGACCGTCGCCGTCGTCGGCTCCACCGGCGCCGGCAAGTCGACCCTGGCCAAGCTGCTCGCCCGCTTCTACGACCCCTCCGACGGCCGGGTGCTGCTGGACGGCGTCGACCTGCGCGAGCTGGCCGTGCCCGAACTGCGGCGTGGGGTGGTCATGGTGACCCAGGAGGCCTTCCTGTTCTCCGGCACGGTCGCGGACAACATCGCGATCGGCCGGCCCGACGCCACCCGCGAGGAGATCGAGCGGGCCGCGAAGGCGATCGGCGCGCACGAGTTCATCAGCGCACTGCCCGACGGGTACGACACCGACGTACGCAAGCGCGGCGGGCGCATCTCGGCCGGGCAGCGCCAACTGGTCTCCTTCGCCCGCGCGTTGCTCGCCGACCCGGCGGTCCTGATCCTGGACGAGGCCACCAGCTCGCTGGACATCCCGGGCGAACGGGCCGTCCAGCGGGCGATGTCGACGGTCCTGCGGGGTCGCACCGCCGTGGTGATCGCCCACCGCCTGTCCACCGTGGAGATCGCCGACCGCGTCCTGGTCATGGAGCACGGCCGGATCGTCGAGGACGGCCGCCCGGACGAACTCATCGCGGGCACGGGCCGCTTCGCGGACCTGCACCGGGCGTGGCGGGACAGCCTGGCGTAGCAGCGACGAAGAGGGCTCCGGGGACTAGGGCGCGTATCGAGTCGTGATCATCGGGTGGTCCTGGTGAGGTCTTTGATCCAGATCATCGAGGCGTGCAGGTGGAGACTGGCGAGGTAGCTGTCGGGAGTCTTGTCGTATCGGGTGTCTCACCGTCCCAGTTCCGGCCTCCTGGTACGTCACGCTCTGGGGCGGGTGAGGCACGTGGAGCCGACGTGAGCCGACCAGTGCACTGATGTCCGGGCGGGGACTCATGGGACATGGCCCGGCACCCGGCTCAGGTTCCGGGGAGGATACGGCGCGTTTCGTAGGCCCACATCGCGATCTCGACCCGGTTGCGGGCGCCGAGTTTGGCCATCAGGCTGGCCAGATGCGTCTTCACCGTGCTGAGGCTGATGTGCAGTGCATCGGCGATCTCGGTGTTGGTCAGCCCGCGAGCGACGGCGAGGAGCACCTGCTCCTCGCGGGCGGTGACGGGGGAGACCGGCTGGGCCACGGGCCGGCCGGCGGGCAGGTCCGCGAATGCCTGGAGCAGACGGACGGTGACGCTGGGCGCGATGAGCGCCTCACCGTCGGACGCCGACCGTACGGCCTGCGCCAGAAGGTCCGGTCCCGTGTCCTTGAGGAGGAATCCGCGGGCGCCGGCACGCAGTGAGCCGTAGACGTACTCGTCGAGGTCGAACGTGGTGATGACGACCACGGCCAGCGGGTCGGCGACGCCCGGGCCGGCGACCAGACGGGTGGCCTCGAGCCCGTCGAGTACGGGCATGCGGATGTCGAACAGGCAGACGTCGGGGCGTAGTTCGCGGGCCAGACGTACCGCTTCCCGCCCGTCGGCGGCCTCGCCGACCACCTCGATGCCGGGCTGGGCGTTCAGCATGATCCGCAACCCGGTGCGGATGATCGTCTGGTCGTCAGCGACGAGGACGCGAATGGACACCGCTCTCGCTCCTCGCTCTCGGCAGTTCGGCTTCGACATGCCAGCCCCGGTCGGTACCCGGGCCGGCTCGTAGTGTGCCGCCGAGCAGGGTCGCGCGCTCGCGCAGTCCGGTAAGTCCGTATCCGTCGCGACCCCGGCCGGTGCGCCGGCCGTTGTCGCGCACGCTCACCCGTACCGTGTGCCGTTCCGCGGCGACCCGAACGACGAGCTCGGTCGCGTCGACCGCATGGCGCAGCGCGTTGGTCACCGACTCCTGCACGATCCGGTAGACGGCCGCGTCCACGGCCGGGGGCAGCGCGTCCAGTTCGCCGTCGAGCCCCAGGACGACCCTGAGGCGACCACCCGGGGTACGCACCAGGCGCTCCAGATCCGCGACTCCGGCAGGGGGCGCCAGCTCGGCGCCGACCCCGCGGTCGCGCAGCGCGGCGACCATGGCGCGCATTTCCTCCAGCGTGCGCGCCCCTTCCTCCTCGACCCCCTCCAGCGCCTCGACGGCGGCGGACGGGTCGGTGCCCGCGAGCACCCGGCCCGCCTGGGCGATGATCACCATGGCCGACACGTGGTGGGCCACCGTGTCGTGCAGTTCCCGGGCGAGCTGCTCGCGCTCGCGGGAGCGCACCTGCTCCAACTGCCGCTCGCGAGCGGTCACCCGGAACCGCACGGCAGCCCCGACCACGCCGGGCAGCAGCAGGAAGACGAAGCCCACGACCTTTTCGACGACCGGGGTCTCGTCCGTGACGACACACAGCGCGCCGGCCGCGAGGATCACCGCGCCGCCCAGCACGATCTCGCGTCCCGATCCCCACCGGGGCAGCGCGTACACCAGCACGAGCACGACCGCGCCGGTGTACAGGCCGACGGGCTCGCGCGGTGCGGCGACGAGCGAGGCCACCGGAAGCAGGATCACCGAGCCGAACGCCAGCGTGACCATCGCCAGCGGGCGGGTCCGGCGCCACAGGGGCAGCACGCACAGCCATACGGCGAACACCACGGCCACCGGCCGCCACACGACGTCCTCGCGCAGGGTGGCCTCCAGCACCACACCGGCCAGGCCCGCGGCGAGCAGCGCCCAGTCCCGCCACACCCGGGCGGGCGCGTCGGGCGGCCGGGGTTCGGTCCACAGGGTTCGCAGGTCGTCTCGCAGCACGGTTCTCAGCCTAGGGACCGCGCCGTGCCGCGCATCGGCCGAAAGGACGGGGCGTCACTCCGTCCTGAGGCCGACGCAGTCGCGGCCCGCGAGCCGATGTCGCCGAGCGCCGCGGCGGCGACCCTCGGCATCCGTGGCCGTACGAAGACGGCCGACGAGGTGGTTGGAGGACCCGATGCTCTCGAAAGCCCTGTTGCGCCTCGGCGCAAGCGCCGCCCGCCATCCCTGGCGGGTGATCGCGGCATGGCTGATCGCCGCCACGCTCGCGGTCCTCGCCGCGATCGCCTTCGGCGGGCGGACCGCGGACTCGATGACCGCTCCGGGACTGGACTCCCAGCGGGCCGCGGAACTGATCGAGCGGGCCGGCACCGGCCAGGAGGGGATGACCGCCCAGGTGGTCGTCACTCCCCTCGACGGCGGGGCGACGTTCTTCGACCACGGCAGCGCGCGCACCGCGCTCGTACGGCTTCAGGCCGAGGTGAAGCGGCTGCCGCACGTGCTCGGCACGAGCGATGCGGCCGGGGCGCTCGACAGGGGCGCGGACACCGCCGTGCCCGGCGGTCTTGTCTCGGCCGACGGGCGGATCGCGGTCGTCCGGGTGCAGTACCCCGACCAGAGCCAGCTGTCGGCCAAGGACCTCGACGCCCTCGTCGATCTCGGCGACCGGCTGCGCGGCGAGCTGCCTCTGCGCATCGAGATGGGCGGGAACCTCTTCTACGTCTTCTCCGACGCCGACGGCGGTGCGAGCGAGCTGATCGGCCTCCTCGCCGCGGCCGCGATCCTGTTCCTGGCGTTCGGTTCGCTCGTCGCCGCCGCGCTGCCGATCGGCATGGCGGTCTTCGGGCTGACCGTCGGCGTTGCCACGATGACGGTCCTGGCGGGGGTGACGGACGTCCCCACCTTCGCACCGGTCCTGGGCAGCATGGTCGGGCTCGGCGTGGGCATCGACTACGCGCTGTTCGTGCTCGCCCGGCACCGGGAGTACCTCGCGCGCGGGCTCGATCCCCACGAGGCGGCCGGGCGGGCGGTGGCCACGGCGGGACGGCCCGTGGTCTTCGCCGGCGGCACCGTCGTCGTATCGATCCTCGGCATGGCGGTCGCGAACGTGCCGTTCATGACGGTGGGCGGGATCGCCGTCTCGATCGTCGTCCTGACCATGGTGGTCGCGTCGGTGACGCTGCTGCCGGCCTTCCTCGGCGCGGCCGGCCCGCGTCTGGGCCGGCCCGGTCGGATCGGCCGGGCTCTGCAGACCAGGAAGCTGGGCCGACTCGCACGGCGGCGGGACCCGGCGGCAGGCGCCGCCCACGCCGCCGGGTGGCGTCGCTGGATCGGGCACGTCAGCCGGCACCCGGTGCCGTACGCGGTCGGCGCGGCGGGGCTGCTGCTGACCGCGACGCTGCCCGTGCTCGGCCTGCGCGTCGGCCTGCCCGACGATGGCTCACTGCCCCACAGCCGTACCGAGCGCCGGGCCTACGACCTCGTCGCCGAGGGGTTCGGCCCGGGCACCAACGGTCCCCTCGTCATCGCCGCGGACCCCACCGGTGATCCGGGAGTGCTGGACCGACTCGTCGCAACGGTCGCGGCGGATCCGGGCATCGCATCCGTCGCGCCGCCGCACATCGATCGGGCCACCGGCATCGCGACCCTCGTGGTGTTCCCGACCACCAGCCCTCAGGACAAGGCCACGGCCGACACCATCGCCCGGCTGCGCACCGACGTGCTGCCCACGGCGATCGGGCACGGCCCGGCCAGGGCCCACGTCGGCGGCGCCGCCGCGAGCCTGTCCGATGTGGGCCAACGCACCAGCCAACGCCTGCCGGTGTTCGTCGCCGCCGTGCTGGCGATGTCGTTCCTGCTGCTGATGCTGGTCTTCCGCTCGATACTCGTACCGCTCAAGGCGGTACTGCTGAATCTGCTGAGCATCGGCGCGGCCTACGGCATCATGGTCGCGGTCTTCCAGTGGGGCTGGGGAGGCGCACTCATCGGGCTGGAAGCGACGGTTCCGATCGTGTCGTTCATCCCGATGTTCCTCTTCGCCATCCTGTTCGGCCTGTCGATGGACTACGAGGTGTTCCTCCTCTCCCGCGTACGCGAGGAGTACCTGCGCACCGGCGACAACGGCACGGCGATCGTTGAGGGCGTCTCGCGCACCGCCCGGATCATCACCTCGGCCGCCCTCATCATGGTGGCGGTCTTCCTGTCCTTCGCCGTCGCCGAGGACCCCTCCACCAAAATGTTCGGGCTCGGCCTGGCCACCGCGATCTTCATCGACGCCACGGTCGTACGCATGGTGCTGGTACCGGCGACCATGACACTCCTCGGCCGGACCAACTGGTGGCTGCCGAAGTGGCTGGACTGGATGCTTCCCCGCGGCCCGGTCGGCACCGACGCGGAATCCACGGGTGAGGCCCCGCGTCCACGGCTGGTTGACCGTTGACTCAACTCCTGCCCGCCCTTGGCGTCCGGCACCTCAGCGCGTCACCTAGGGGCATATCGAGTCGTGATCATCGGGTGGTCCTGGTGAGGTCCTTGATCCAGATCATCGAGGCGCGCAGGTGGAGACCGGCGAGGTAGCTGTCGGGAGTCTTGTCGTGTCGGGTGGCGATGCCTCGCCATGCTTTGAGCTTGTTGATCAGGCGTTCGACGGTGTTCCGCTCCTTGTAGAGATCGGCGTCGTGGCTGACGGGTCGGCCACCTCTGGAGCCCTTCTTCTTCCGGTTGGCGGCCTGGTCCTTCTTCTCCGGGATGACCGCCTTGATACGGCGTTTGCGCAGGTGGGCGCGGTTTCCGCGGGACGAGTACGCCTTGTCCCCGGCGACCGCGTCCGGCCGGATGCGGGGTCGGCCGACGGGCCCGCGTACCCGTACCTTCTTCAGGACGGGGATGAACTGCGGGCTGTCCGCTGCCTGGCCTGTGGTCAGGATGAACGCCAGCGGGCGGCACTTGCGGTCGGCGGCGAGGTGGACCTTGCTGGTCTGCCCGCCTCTGGAACGTCCGAGGAGGGCGGCCTTCAGCCGGAGTTTCCGCCGACGCCGGATGCGTCGTCGTTCTTCCAGCGCGGGATCACTTTCGGTCTCTTGCCCGTTTTGCTCTTCGAGGCCGCCCCCTTTGACCTGGCCTTCTCCTCCTCGGCCGCGGCTTTCTCCAGGGCGGTGACGACGTCCTCGTCGAGGTGCATCCCGGCCGCGTCGTGGTGGGCTCGGGCGGTGGTGGAGTCGATGCTGACCAGGGACAGGTCCACCTCACCCCGCTTCGCGGCTTCCGTGATCAGGCCCTCCAGCAGGGCCTCGAAGACGCCGGCGTCACGCCACTGCCGGAAGCGGTTGTGGACGGTCGACCAGGCGCCGAACTCCGTCGGCATCTCCCGCCACTGCCCGCCCGTCTTGAACCGCCAGACCACGCCCTCGAACTGCTGCCGCAGTCGCTCGGGGTACGGGCCGTACTCGCCGATCGGCAGGTACGGCTCGATGAACTCCCAATCCGGATCGGTCAGTTGCACTCGCGTCACGTGACCGTCTATCGGACCGGACCGTGCCACGAAGGCGCATCCCGCAAATTGATCACGACTCGATACGCGCCCTAGACCCAGCGCCATTTCTGGTCCTTATGACCGTTGCAGCTCCACTGGATTGCAGTAGACCCCTTGCCGAAGCTGCCGGACCCGGCAAGGCACATGTTTGAATTCCTGTTGATGATCTCGGCTCCGCTACCCGACTTCCAGTACCACATCTGGTCGGGGTTTCCGTTGCAGTCCCACACCGAGATGTCTGCGCCCCGCTTCTTCGAGCCGCCATAGGTGCCCAGGCACTGACCGTTGCGGTTGATTATCTGGTAGAAGTGCCCGCGGACGTCTTCACCGACGTGATTGAAAGTCCAGATCTGATCACGGTTGCCGTTGCAGGACCACATGTATCCAACGGTGCGATCGGATCCGTTAAGGCTTCCCAGGCAATAGCCATAACCGTTTTTCAGGCTATGACCGCCCGCCGCCGATGCTGTCGGTGCGAGCCCAACAGCCGTCACCAATGCGGCAGACATGGCACTTGCCGCGATCGATACCCGCGCGAATTTGTTCACGGTAGAAATCCCTCCAGAAATTTCCATGAATGCACAGTCCCCGTTCTCGCGGACTGCCCACACCAGGGAAAAGGCCCTGAACCTCAGGGGCGTTGCACTCGGGATGCGTGATCCGTGTCACCCACAGTTTTCGCACAGTTCCCGCACAGGCTCATGCGACCCTCAGCAGCAGCACCGCCCGGGCCGGGACCGTGATCTCCTCGCCCGCCCCGTGGACCGTTCCCGGTGCCTCGGCCTGTTCCTCCCGCGAGGTGTCCACGACGACCTCGTACCGCTCCGCCCACGGCGGCCCCGGCAGCACGAAGCCCGTCGGCCGGTCGCCCGCGTGCAGCACCGCGAGGAAGCTGTCGTCCACGACCGGCGCGCCCCGCACGTCCCGGCCCGGGATGTCCCGTCCGGACAGATACATGCCAAGCGTGGCGGCGGGTGCGTACCAGTCGCCCTCGGTCATCTCCTCGCCCCGGGAGGTGAACCAGGCCAGATCGCGCAGGCCGTCCGCCGAGTGGGCGCGGCCGGAGAAGAAGGCGCGGCGGCGCAGCACCGGGTGCCGGTGGCGCAGGGCGATCAGCCGGGAGGTCAGGTCGAACAGGGGGCGCCAGGCCGGGTCGTCCAGCAGGGACCAGTCCAGCCAGCTGATCTCGTTGTCCTGGCAGTAGGCGTTGTTGTTGCCGCGCTGGGTGCGGCCGAGTTCGTCGCCGGCGACCAGCATGGGCACGCCGGTGGACAGCAGCAGGGTCGTCAGCAGGTTCCTGAGCTGCCTGCGCCGCAGGGCCCGTATCCGCTCGTCGTCCGTCTCCCCCTCCGTCCCGCCGTTCCAGGACCGGTTGTCGTCGGTGCCGTCCCGGTTGTTCTCGCCGTTGGCCTCGTTGTGCTTGGTCTCGTACGACACCAGGTCGCGCAGGGTGAAACCGTCGTGCGCGGTGACGAAGTTGACCGAGGCGTAGGGTCGGCGGCCGCCCCAGGCGTACAGGTCGCTGGAGCCGGACAGGCGGTAGCCCATCTCCCGCACGTCGGGCAGGGCGTGGCGCCAGAAGTCCCGTACGGCGTTGCGGTAGCGGTCGTTCCACTCCGCCCACAGCGGCGGGAACGCGCCCACCTGGTAGCCGCCCGAGCCGATGTCCCACGGCTCGGCGATGAGCTTGACCCGGCGCAGCACGGGGTCCTGGGCGATGACGGCCAGAAAGGGCGACAGCATGTCGACGTCGTGCATCGAGCGGGCCAGGGCCGCCGCCAGGTCGAAGCGGAAGCCGTCCACGCCCATCTCCGTCACCCAGTAGCGCAGCGAGTCCGTGATCAGCCGCAGCACCTGGGGCTGGACCACGTGCAGGGTGTTGCCGCAGCCGGTGTAGTCGGCGAACCGGCGGGCGTCGTCCTGGAGCCGGTAGTAGCCGCGGTTGTCGATGCCCTTCAGGGAGAGCGTGGGGCCCAGCTCGCCCGCCTCGGCGGTGTGGTTGTAGACCACGTCGAGGACGACCTCGATACCGGCCGCGTGCAGCGCGCGGACCATCCGCTTGAACTCGCCGACCTGCTGGCCCGTCGTACCGGAGGCCGCGTAGGCCGCGTGCGGGGCGAAGTAGCCGATGGAGTTGTAGCCCCAGTAGTTCATCAGGCCGCGGCGCAGCAGGTGGTCCTCGTGGGCGAACTGGTGCACGGGGAGCAGCTCCACGGCCGTGACGCCCAGCTTCACCAGGTGCTCGATCGCGGCCGGGTGCGCCAGACCCGCGTACGTGCCGCGCAGTTCCTCGGGAATGCCGGGGTGCAGCCTGGTGAAGCCGCGCACATGCAGCTCGTAGATCACCGAGTCCGCCCAGGGCGTCTTGGGGCGGCGGTCGTCTGCCCAGTCGTCGTCATCGTGGACCACGACGCCCTTGGGGACGTACGGCGCCGAGTCCCGGTCGTCGCGCACGGTGTCGGCGACATGCTGCTCCGGCCAGTCCCGGACGTGCCCGTACACCTCGGGTGACAGCCCGAAAACGGCGTACTCGCCGTCCACCGCCCGCGCGTACGGGTCCAGCAGCAGCTTGGCCGGGTTCCAGCGGGCGCCGGTCCATGGGTCCCAGCGGCCGTCGACGCGATAGCCGTAGCGCTGCCCCGGCATCACGCCCGGGACGAAGCCGTGCCAGATCTCGTGCGTCAGTTCGGTCAGCGGGATCTGCGTCTCCCGGCCCCGCTCGTCGAACAGACACAGCCGGACCGCCTCCGCCCCGCCCGCCCACAGCGCGAAGTTGGTGCCCGCGACCCCGTCCGGGCCCACCCGGAACCGGGCCCCCAGCGGAGTCGGCGCCCCCGGCCACGCGGGCGGGGCGGCTGGCAGGGCGCGACGGACGCCGTCCACGGCCGCCGGGTGCCCGCTCTCGGCGGCCCGCCCCTCGGCCAGTGCCCGCTGCTCGGCTGCGCTCGTCACCAGTCGGCCCCTCTTTCAGTGGCTCGCCCCCCGGGGCGCAGTCGGCCGTGCCGAAGGGCCGGGCGTGCCCGGAACCTTCCGGTCCCGGGCACGCCCGGCCGCCCGCTACGGCTGCGCCCCGACGGCTCCGACGTGGGCTGGGAGTACCCCCGGTGGGGGAGGCTCCCCTGTCGTCCTCCCCACTGTTCTGCCCAGCCCTGGCGTCGCACTCACGTTTCCCCGGAGCGTGCCCGGTCGTTGAGCCCCACGTGAGGCACGTACAAGGGCGCGCACGGCGCGCGGGGGCCGCGATGGCCGCCGTACTGACATGGGCCGGTCTGCTGGCCGGCTGCTCCTCGGGCAGCCACGGCGGACTGGACTTCGACCGGGTCTTCGGCAAACATCCGGCCGCCGAGGACGTCATCAGGGTCACCCCCGACGACGGCGGAACGGCCGTCAAACCCGGGGACCGGCTGCGGGTACGGGTGCCCGACGGGCGCCTGGAGAAGGTGAAGGTCGTCAAGTCCCAGGACGCGCAGGACTCCCCGGTCCCCGGGCACATCAGCGCCGACGGGCTCAGCTGGGAACCGGACGACAAACGGCTGGCGCTCGCCGCCAAGTACACCGTGGACGCGGTCGCGCTGGACGCCGAGGGCCGGCGCTCGGCCCGTCACACCACCTTCACCACCCTCGTCCCCGCGGAGCGGTTCATCAGCTACGTCACCCCCGAGAACCGCTCCACCGTCGGCACCGGAATGATCGTCTCCCTCTCCTTCAGCCGGGAGATCACCCACCGCGCCGCCGTCGAACGGGCCGTACGGGTCACCGCGAAGCCGCCCGTGGAGATCCGCCCGCACTGGTTCGGGAACAACCGCCTGGACTTCCGCCCCGAGGCCTACTGGAAGCCCGGCACCGAGGTCACCGTCCACCTCGGCCTCAGGGACGTCGAAGGGGCGCCCGGCGCCTTCGGCCTCCAGGACAAGACGTTCACCTTCACCGTCGGCCGCAGCCAGGTCTCCCTGGTGGACGCGGCCGAGCACATGATGGAGGTCCGGCGCGACGGGCAGCTGCTGGCCAACGTGCCGATCACCGCGGGCGCGCCCAAGACCACCACCTACAACGGGAAGATGGTGGTGATGGAGATGCTCGAGGTCACCCGCATGAACAGCCGGACGGTCGGCTTCGGCGGCGAGTACGACATCCCCGACGTCCCGCACGCCATGCGACTCACCGAGTCCGGCACCTTCCTGCACGGCAACTACTGGTCCCCGGACGCCCCCGGCCGGGTCAACGTCAGCCATGGCTGTGTCGGGTTGAGGGATGTCAAGGGCGGCAGTTCGGACACTCCGGCGGGCTGGTTCTTCGACCGCAGCCTGGTCGGAGACGTCGTCGAGGTCGTCAACAGCAAGGATAAAACGGTCTCTCCCGACAATGGACTCGGAGGGTGGAACATGGCCTGGAAGGAGTGGAAAGCGGGCAGCGCGGTCAAGTAACCAGATGAGGGACGGGGTTGCGAGCGAGGGCGGCCGGTTGAATTTGCGACTGAACGGTGACATTCACCTGACACCTCGCTCAAAACCCTGCGGTTAACATGCGCACACCAAGTGTGGTGGGGAGCGGGCCTGACCTGGCCCGGCGAGGGGAGAACAAGTGAACGTGCGGCCTGTTTCGGGGGCGTCGGTGGGGGGCCGGGGGAGAGGCCGTAAGGGGCTGGCGCTCATAGCCGGCGCCCTGCTCGTGACTCTCACCGCGTGCGGCGGCGGTGACTCGGGGTCCGGGTCCGGTTCCGGCGACGGGAAGGGCAAGGACTCCGGCACGCAGCAGGGCAAGCAGTCGACGGCCGCCGTCAGCATCTCGCCCAAGTCCGGTGCCACGGGCGTCGACACCAGCGGCGCCCTGAAGGTGAACGTCAGCAAGGGCAAGCTGTCCGAGGTCACCGTCAAGGACGCCAAGGGCACGAAGGTCGACGGCACCATAGCCGCCGACGGCGCCTCGTGGACGCCGTCGACGCATCTGGCCGCCGGCACCAAGTACACGGTGCACGCGGTCGCCAAGGACTCCGAGGGCCGCGAGGCCGCCGAGGACTCCAGCTTCACGACGCTCACTCCGCAGAGCACCTTCGTCGGCTCCTTCACCCCCGAGGACGGCTCCACCGTCGGCGTGGGCATGCCGTTCTCGGTCCGCTTCACCCGGGGCATCACCAACCCGGACGACGTCGAGAAGGCCATCAAGATCAAGACCGAGCCGGCCGTCGACGTCGAGGGCCACTGGTTCGGCAACGACCGCCTGGACTTCCGCCCCGAGAAGTACTGGAAGGCCGGCACGAAGGTCACCGTCGACCTCAACCTGGACGGCGTCGAGGGCCGCGACGGCGTCTACGGCGAGCAGCACAAGACGGTGAAGTTCACCATCGGCCGCAACCAGGTCTCCATCGTGGACGCCAAGAAGCACACGATGAAGGTCACCCAGGAGGGCAAGGTCATCAAGACCATCCCGGTCACCACCGGCAAGCCCGGCTACGACACCTGGAACGGCCAGATGGTCATGCGGGAGAAGCTCACGGTGACGCGCATGAACGGCGACACCGTGGGCTACGGCGGCGAGTACGACATCAAGGACGTCCCGCACGCCATCCGCCTGACCGACTCCGGCACCTTCATCCACGGCAACTACTGGGGCGGCGACGCCTTCGGCAACTACAACGCCAGCCACGGCTGCGTCGGCCTGCGTGACGTGCGCGGCGGCTACGACAAGAACGTGCCGGCGGCCTGGTTCTTCAACCACTCGATGAGCGGCGACGTGGTCGTCGTGAAGAACTCCCACGACCGCACGGTGGACCCGGCCAACGGCCTCAACGGCTGGAACATGTCCTGGGCCGACTGGAAGAAGTGAGCCTTCGGTGAGCTGGCCCGGTGCTGTGACCCACGGCACCGGGCCCGCAGTCGTTAGTCCCCGTGCTGTGCCTGCCT